>JBEDUR010000112.1:0-4051 GCA_040414865.1 Acidimicrobiales bacterium | reverse complement strand
CTCGATCAACTCCTCTTCGGTCGAATCCTCGGGCCGTGCGGTGAGGCTGCTCTGGCGCCTGGACCCGGCCGAGGCAGCTCACGGGTGAACTCCTGCCCGTCCACGTAGATCGTCTCGATCGTCCCGTCTTCGCTGCGGACGCTGCGGGGCATCCGCTCCCGGACGTCCTCCGGCAGGCTGTCGAAGAGGTTCGGCGGCTCGAGCAAGTGGGAGTCGCCAGAGTTGGCCCAGAGCTTGTGCTCGCTCATCGTGCCCATTGAGGACCTCCCGGTTGAGGGACGCTGTAGCAGGCCAATGTTCTCACAGCCGAGAGGACGATTTCACTGGCGTGAGACCCTCCACTGAGGCCAGATCACCGTAGGAAAACGCGGGCGAACGGGCGGACAGTTCATACGACCGTCGCACCTGAGACGGTTCAGACGCCATAAGGTCATGACCAAATCGGACCGGTCGTGGGTCAAAATTGCTCCGACGTCGGACCGACAAGCGTGTGGAGCAGGTGCATAGGTTCGGGAAGATAAAAGGCCGAGCTGCATTGCGTCGTATCGTCGCCTACGTCGCGGTGGTGGTCGCCTCCGCCCTCTTTGTCGTCTCGTGTTCATCGAGCCAAACTGGGTATCCCCCCCGCGTGGCAAAGTTCGGCGACTCGCTTTCGTTCGAAGCCGAGCCGTACTACAAGTCGCTTGTCGAGGCGGCTGGCGAGACCGAGCTGAGCTACAACACTTTCGGTGGGACCGCGATCTGCGACTGGCTGTCAAAGATGCGTGAAGTCGAATCCGACTTTCATCCAGTCGCCGTGCAGCTGCAGTTCAGCGGCAATGCTTTGACTCCGTGCATGCACGGCTATACGGCTGGATCGCAGGCGTACTACGAGAAGTACCGGGCTGACACTCAAGCGGCGATCCAGATTTTCCCGGACGCGCACATCTACCTGATCGGGGCTCCCATTACGAAGTCCGAGGAGGCGAATCCGAATTGGGACACGCTCAACAGCCAGTACGCCCAAATCGCCGCCGACGACCCACGGCACGTGACCTATGTCGACGCCGGCGCGGCGGTTGAAGGTCCAGGTCGTACTTTCGTCCAGACGCTGCCGTGTCTCCCGGTCGAACCCTGCATCGGCCCGGTCGTCGACGGCGTGCCATCCAACACCATTCGATCCCCAGACGGAGTGCACTTCTGCCCCGAGAAGAACGGGGACGAGAACGGGGTGATTGGCGGATGCCCCATCTACTCGTCGGGCGCGTATCGGTATGCGCAAGCCATGGTCGAGGCGCTCAACACGTCGACCTAGCTCCACCCACCGGTTTCGCCCTGGACTTGGATCTCTGAATGGGAGAGGGTCGAGGGACGCCGGGCATCGACGTCCGAGCGCAGACCTGCCTTTCGACAGATCGGGATTCCTACGTCGAGTCGCCGCTCAGGCCGAGCTCGGTCCGTAGGACGTGGATCGCGTTGCTCACGACGCCGTCGACCCCGGCGTCAATCACGCGGCGCATGCCCAATGCGTCGTCGACGGTCCAGGTGGAGACCCGGAAGCCGGCCGAGTGAACAAGCTCGACCCGGCGCGGGGTCACGAGCCGCCAGGTCGGGTTCCAGTATTCGGCGCCGAGCTCGCCGAGGATCCCGAGTGGTGGCGATCCGGATCGAGACCAGGTGAGGCCGATCCGCGCCTCAGGCGCAAGCTTCCGGAGCGTGCGCAACGCCTCGACGTCTCCGGTGACGAAGAGGGAACGCTCCATCGCCCCCGCCCACCGGACGACCCGCAACGCCCCATCGACGACGTCTCCGCTCGTGAAGTCGATCATGAGCGGGATATCGACGGTCTCGAGCACCTGGGCGAGGCTCGGGATGCGCATCTCGCTGTCCCCGACCTCGAAAACGTCGGCCAGGTCGAGCTCGGCGACTGGCCGGTCCAGCGCCCAGAGCCGCGAGAGCGTCGCGTCGTGAAGGACAACGATGTGCCCGTCACGGGTACGCCGGAGATCGAGCTCGACCATGTCGGCACCCGCCCGCACCGCAGCGGCGAAGGCAGCCAGGGTGTTCTCGCGCTCATTGATGGGGTCACCGCGATGAGCGACGGCGATCGGCACGGCCCCATCTGACCCGAAGCGAACCTGGTGATGCCAGCGTCATCGCTCCCAGCGGTCGTTACGGAGTGTGAAGCCCTCTCCCGCGGGGACCGATCCAAGAACGGAGAGTCCATCAGCCTCGTGCTGACCCTCGTAGCTGTCATCGGCGTTTCGGCTTGCGTCGTGTGTCATCGAGCCGTGTCGTCGGGACATCGTCGGCCGACGGATCGAGCGCTCGATTGTGACCCGGAGGTCGAAGTGGTGCCTGGACTTGGCATTCCCGGACCTTCGGCCATGCAGCACAACCTGATCCCGACCGGGAGTCGCCGCGAGCTGTGGGCGTCCTAGTCGGCGGGTTCGGGGCCGTACCTAGCGTAGGGACGCTCGCCGGCGGCGCTGCACCTCGGCCAACGCGATCGCGAGCGCCACCGACACGTTGAGCGAGTCGACCGGCCCGGGGGTCGGAATGGCCGCCAACAAGCTGGACTTGCGCGCCGCTCGGGACAGGCCCGTCCGCTCGTTCCCCGCGATCAGCGCGATGCGGCCGGACAGGTCGACATCGTCGATCGCTGCCCCACCCGGATCGAGGCCGATCAATCGTCGGCCGAGCGACCCTGACGCTGTGCGCAGTGATGCCGCGGTCGCGAACGGGATGTGGAAGATCGCGCCGGCGCTCGCACGAACGCACCTCGGGTCATAGGGGTCGGCTCCGTGACCGGTGAGCAGGAGGCCACCGGCACCCAGGCCAGCGGCGGCACGGAAGATGGTTCCCAGATTGCCTGGATTCTGGATTGCCTCGACGACCACAAGCGGTTCCCCGGCGGCCGCGTCGAGAAACTCGGGAGGGCGTGGCGGCATTCTCGCTACCAGGAGCGCCTCGGCTCCGTCTTCGCGCTGGCTCAACTGGTCGAACAGGGCGGCCCGAACCTGGACCACTTCGGACCCCGTCGCCCGCTCGGGCAGGCCGCGGGACCACGCCGAGCTGGCGGCGTCGCTCAGGAGCACGCTCGCCACCGGCCAGCCCGACCCGAGAGCGGCATCGATACCTCGCACCCCCTGGACGATGAAGCGTCGCTGCCGGTGTCGCTTGGTCCGGTTCCCTACCAGGGCCGCCAGCAGCTGGAACTCGGCGTTGGCCGAGGAGATCGAGCGCCTTCGGGACCCCCCGGGTCCGCTCATCGTCATCTCGCTTCCACCCGCACGGTCCCAGTGTCGCTCGGCTGTCGAGCTTCGCTGGGCCGAACTTGCGTGCCGGCGTTAGGGGAAGACCGCCGAGCTCCCGACCGTGTACGCGGTCATCCCGACCAAGAAGGCGAAGGAGCAGAGCACGGCCACCCGGTACTTCCAGCCATTCTGGTAGCGCAGCGCCACCGCCAGGATCAAAGGGAAGGCGTCGAGGATGATCCGCGGCCTCGGCCCGACGGGCGCAGTGAGGACTGCCAGCACCGCGACCCCGATGCCGTAGATAGCAAGGAGGGCCGGCTGGCGGTCTCGGATCGCGATCACTGAGGCCACGACCACTCCGATCAGGCAGAAGAAGACGAGCCTTGGATTGGCGGTGGTCGTGACTGGATGGGCCAGATTGGCCCAGATGATCTTGAACGGGTAGGCGACGGACAAGGAGCTGTGCCATCCGCCCCGTTCGGATCGGGTGAAGGCCGCGAGTGTCCCGGTATGCCGCCAGGTCCACAACAGGTAAGCGATCGTCCCGAGCGGGGCGAGCACCGGGGCGGCCAGCGAGCGCCAGTCCCGGTGGCGCCGGATGGCAAGGGATGCGGCCCAGGCGCAGCTCAGGACAAATGGCAGCGCGATCGGGGCGGCGGCGGTAGCGATTGCTCCGAGCACGCCGGCGAGCACCCAACGGCGGCGCATGAGGGCCAGCAACCCGAAGGCGGTCCCGGTGATCACCAGGCCCTCGGAGTAGATCATGGAGAAGACGAAGGACCCGCCGAAGAACGCGAACAGGATCGTCGCCCGGT
>JBEDUR010000111.1:0-16555 GCA_040414865.1 Acidimicrobiales bacterium | reverse complement strand
GATCCAGGTCATGGCCGCTGATGAGCAACTGAAGACCGGCGGAGTCCCGGCCCCGGACCTCGAGACGATCGAGCGCGCCGAGGGCTACCTGGATGGCCCACCATGCGTCGAGGTTCGCTTCCCGGTCCTGCTCGGCCAGGAGATCAGCGACTCCTCTGGCGGTTGCCACACGATCGCGATTGAGTGCCCACCAGGCATCTTTCAGGCTGACCAGGGTGACATTGACCCTCTCGTGATGCTCCGGCCGGATCCACCAGTGATCACAGTCGAGGGATGACTCCAGCGCGCCAATGTGCTCACCGATCCTCTCGGTCCTGCTCGCGAGGGCGCGTAGAAGAGCCGGGTCGTTGAGCAGGCACCGCACCCCGCCGGGACCGCGAAGACCGTGATCGATTTCGTGGAGTGACGTTGCTGCTGAGGCGAGTGAGTCAATATCGCCGTGGAGTGCGGCCTTCGAGAGTTGATTATCGAGCCGCCTCAGTTCTCCCAGGACCGTCCGGCCGTCGGGGCTGCTCCGGCTGGACGGCCGGGCAATAACTGCAACGATGCCACACATGGCGAACCTCCTACGCCCGCGGTGCTCACCGTGGTCTGTCAGAACCGCGCGTTACTCCCGACGTTGGTCTCAATGCTCCAGTGTGGCTAGGAGCATCATCGCTCGTGTCGACATTTAACGACAGTTCTTTGTCTCTTGGCGACTAGGAGTGAGGCTGACCACGCTGCTGCCCATCAACTACGGGTCTGGCCGGGAGGGGTGGAGGAGCGATCGGCACCGTCTGCCATTAGCTGGATCCATGAGTCGCGGGTGTCGCTGTGCCCATGGATGCTGTCTAGCCTTCTCTCCAGACCGCGCCCCAACGTGCACTGTGCAAAGCGGTCGCGAGTTCACGGGCGATCGTGTCGGCGTACTTGATCGCGTCAATCGGTCTCTGGCGTTTTCCGGGTCGGACAAACTCGAAGCGGAGGCTCGTCCGCCGAGCCAGGTCGCGGTCTTGCCACCACGGGACGAGCCGCAGCCGAGCCAGTAGGAGTGCGCGGTCAGCGGAGGACGGCCGAGCCGGCTGGGAGCTGGCCCCTGCCCTCGGGGGTGACCAGGCGCCGGCGCTGGGTCGCGGTGGCGACCGACCTCCCGCCCCCGGCATCCGTCGCCCTCGATCCGACCACGAGTTCTGTCTCCCCACGAGTTAGCGCGCTCGGGGGTCGACGGCTCAGTGATGCCGGGGGAGCCCGTTTCCGGGGCAGCAGCAGGCGACCCAGGCAGGCGCTGGCCAGTGAGGCGGAGCAGCTCGACTGCCCGCAGGTCTGGTGCGAGGCGCCTGGCGACTCTCACTAACTCAGTGAACGTTTGACAGAGTGCTTGCCTACGGATAAGGTCTGCGACCGCAAGTAATTGCCCCGGTACCGGGCTGTCACCCGGTCCGGGGCTTGGCCGAACTCCTGATGCAGCAGGCGCCGACGCTGACACGGTAGTCGCTCTCGGTTCCCCCTCTCGTTGAGGCGTTCACGAGCCTCCGAGGAGGAATGATGCAGACCATCGACGAGCCCGCGCCTGGGCCCGCCGCGCAGGACGCCGTCGAGCCGCTGGCCGCCGTCGATGGTCTGCTCGAAGCGATCGCGTCGCTGAAGGCGGAGCCATGACCGACCACAAGGCCGTGCGCACAACGGAGGATCCGGCACCTGGTCACGGTTCGAAGGTTCCGCATTCCGCGCTGGCCTCCAATGCAATCTACCGGTCTCGCTTCGATGCTCCTCTGACCGTTCAGGCCTCGCGACTCGGCCTGGCCTACCTGGCCAGTGATGTCAGCCGGCCTATCAGCGAAAGCAACCAGCAGTTGCGCGATTTCGCCACCCGCCACCTGGACAGCCAGCTACCACAAGGGCGAATGTCATTTACCACTCAGGTCCGAGAAGCCATCGAGGCGCTGCTGGACACTGGCACCTGCGGTCACCGCCAGGTCGCAAGCACCCTGTACATGCACCCGCGCACCATGCAGCGAAGGTTGAAAGACGAGGGCACCACCTTCGAGGACATCAGGGACCAGGTCCGCCGCGACCTGGCCGAGCGCTACCTTGCCGAACCCGAACTCTCGCTCAGCCAGGTCACGGCTCTGCTCGGCTACAGCGAGCAGTCAGCCCTGGGCCGTAGTTGTCGGCGCTGGTTCCACGCCACTCCCCGGGACTTCCGTAACCGGCTGTTGTCGCGGCGCACACTCCGGCCATCTCCTGAACGCCTGTATCTACACGTGACGTGATGGTTGATATGCCGACATCCGCCCTCTCGAACCGAAAGCGATGGTGTCGAGCGATACGGAGCGGATCGACGCCGTGGGGTCGGCGTACGCACACCATTCACCACGGAGGTTCTTGTATGCGATTCTCTGCGGCCTGTGGCCGGGAGTTTGCTCGGCAGCATTGACGGCCTGATCGTGGGTGCTGCGGGCGCGGGTGGTGCGACGCTGGGTTCCGACCTGATGTTTGGTGCGTCGATCCCCGACCTTCCTTCGGGCTCGGCGGATCTACCGGCTTTGGAGGCCCGACTCGGGTCCCCGTTACAGATCGCGTCGACCTTCGTCGACTGGTCGTATGTGATCGGCGGGCCCAACGAGCTGCGGATGGCCGATGGCGGCGCGCGCAAGGTTCTACTGTCCTGGGAGCCGTGGGGCGTTCGGTTTGCGGACGTGACGGCGGGCAAGCAGGACGCATACCTGCAGCGGGTCGCTACCTCGATGCGGGCTTTCCCGTACACGGTGTACGTAAGGCCGTGGCCCGAGATGAACGCGAACTGGTCAAGCTGGCAGCCGACGGCCGACGGCAGCAAGCCCGATGGTGGAACGCCGACCCAGTTTGTCGCCGCGTGGCGATATCTCGTCGACTTCTTCCACCACGGTGATGTGACGAACCTCAGGTTCGTTTTCAATCCGGACTCGTCGAACTGGAGCAGTAATACAGCAATTCCTTCTATCTGGCCGGGCGCCAAGTACGTCGACGTGCTTGGCATTGACGGGTACAACTGGGGCAACGACAGTGTCGGTGGTACTTGGCGGACATTCGACGTCATCTTCTCGACCATGTACGGGTTCCTCACGCACATCGATCCGACTCATCCCGTGTGGATTTGCGAGACGGGGTCCAAGGAGCCCCGAGAGGAGGACGACGGGCTCTTCCCGAACGAGTCAGCGCCAGTGGATCCGAGCAATAGCAAGGGGACCTGGATACGCCAGATGCTTGCCTCGACGGCCTTTCCCCGGGTGCGGGCGGTCGTCTGGTTCAACCTGAGGAAGGGACGCAACTGGCCGCTTACCTCGTCAGACGACTCATTGAGCGCCATCCAGGCTTACTTTGACCGGTAGAAGTCGTGGCACTTCGACCATTGCACGGTTCGGAATGCAGCCGGATTGACCAGGTTCCTCGCCCCACGCACACAGCCGGTCGTGGGTTTCGCAGACCGAACGATTAGCCACCCGGTGCGTGCTCGATGACTGCGTCCCGGCCAGCAGCAGGGCCGACGCTGGCCTCCTTCTAGCTCCTCCTCGGTCCGGTGAATGCGGTTCGCGGGTGCGCTCTTGCTTGGCGTTGTCCACTTGTCTCCAAGTCGATTACCTCGCGATGGCGACCTGCAGCTCGGTGACGCAGCGGGTGTGGTCGTCTTCGTCATGCACGTGGTAGAGCTCCCGGCTGTCTCCTGCGAGCCGATAACCCCTGTCATCGACCCAACGAGTCAAGGCCTCCCAAGCGGATGCGATGCCATCCATCGGTCCGCGATACACGGCGGATGCAACCTCAACGACGGGGAGTTCGGCGACACGAACGTGCTCGCCGTCGGGCACGTTCTGATCTCCAATGTCGAAGCCAGCGTGCAGCACGATGGTGAAGTCCTCGGCCGAGCCCACGTACTCATACTTGCCCACGGAGATCCCGTGGTTGGCGCCGACGGCGTCGAGATGGGCGAGCACTTCGGGGAGGAGATGCTCCCAGGTCGGCCCGAGGTCTGCATGCGTCAGCCCGACGGCGACGGCTTGCGCGATGCGGATGGGCTGGGTCTTCTTGATGACGATGTCCGGCACAGTGGTGTTCCTTTCGAGTGCTCGGAGGTGCTTCGACTCGGCGCAGGCGCCCAGGTGCGACGCTCGTCCATGGAGCGAATTGGGCAGTTCATCTTTCGGGACGATTCCCCTTTTCAAACCAGCAGATGAACTCGTTGCGGGCCAGAGGCGTGATGTCCTTCCAGGCATCGAGTGCCGCCGTGTTGGCCATCAACGCCTCGCGCAGGTCCGCGGAAAGCGTGTGGAACGCCACCTGGCACTCGTTGGCCGCTCACTCAGGGCAGGGTAGCGGCTCAGGGAGGCCTGGGCGCTGCGTAGGAGGCACAAGGGTCACGCGTCGCTCCGCAATTCCTCTCATGACCGTTCGCCGACCCTGCCGAACCCTGACTCCGAGGGTCAACGGAGAAGGTCCATGGCCGCTGGGATCCTGACCGATCCAGATCTCGCCCAACCCGTCACAGTCTTGTGACTGCGGCGCGAACGGGTTGGCCGGGGAAGGCATCTTGCACGAGCTCTCCGTTCGAGACGACAGGAGTGCCGTTGACGAAGAGATGGCGTATTCCGACTGCTGGTGAGGTGGGGTCGAGGTAGGTGGCCGTGTCACTCACGAGTTGGGGATCTATCACAACCAAGTCGGCATCGGCTCCGATGCCGAGGTGACCTTTGGCACGCGCAGCCGGAGCGAAGTCGATCACGCGGGCAGGCAGGAAGGAGCAGCGACGGAATGCTTCGATCCACGACCACCGCTGCGTCTCTCGCACGAGGGTTCTCAGTGCGCGAGTGAACGTGCCGGCCGTTCGAGGGTGGGTCGAACCGCCTGGTGGGAGCGGCCACTTCCGGCTCTCCCTGGCACCGTCCCGCCAGAGGACCGGCATGGCGTCGCTCGCCACACATGCGTCCGGAAAGATCAGAGACTGTCGCAGCAGAGCGGTGTCGGACGGGTCGTGCTCGTCGAGGATCTCGACAATGCAGGCCATGCCAGGAGTTTCCGCTCGGACCTGCCGAAGCCGGGCAGCATCGGCGACGCGTTCACCGCTTGGAAGCAGAACGATGCGATCCGGCGTGATGCCCCAGCGCGCCAAGCGATCGGGGTCGAGGAAGGCCGCTCCGACTGCGGTCGCTCCCGAGCCATACGGATAGGCCTCCAGAGTGACTTGCGCCCCCTCTGAACGAGCCCGATCGAGGGTACGAAGGACCCGATCGACGTGTCGCCGAGAGGTTGAGTTCACATGGCAGTGGTGCATGTGCCCGCCGGTTTCGGCCGCGACCACGGCGATCTCCGACGACCCGTCAATGGGTGTCGTCGGATCAGCCTCGACCAGCTCTCGCACGTGCGTGTAAGTCGGAACGCCGGCCTCGGTGGCCAGCCTTGCGAGGGCGAGGAACTCTGCCGGGTCGCTTCTCGGGGCATATCCGAGGAGCACGCCGACACCGAGGGCTCCGGTCTCCAGCTCGTCTCGGACGAGGTTCAGCCAGCGGCCGAGCTCGGCGGGCGAGGACGAACGCTGCCAATTGGGATCGGCGAGCAGGGCCATCGACCGATGGAAGTCCCCGGTTGGGGTCACCCCGGACAGTACCTGGCCGCGGGCCGACGCCCACGAAGCAGAGAAGCCGTAGTGCAGGGGCCGGCCCTCCTCGGCAGCTCGGGCATAGCCGCGAGCGACGGGCATCACACCGGCTTCAAGATCGAGGGCGGTGGTCACGCCGTCAAGGGCTTGGAGACGCTGACCGGCGATCGAGTGAACGTGGCTATGCAGGTCGATGAAGCCTGGCCCAACAACCATGCCAGTCACGTCGATCACCGTGTCACCGGTGAGATTAGGGCCAACAGCCGCGACCTTCCCCTCCTCGACGAGGAGGTCGGCGATGCGATCGGTTTCGGAGGCTGGGTCGATTACCCGGCCGCCTCGCAGCACAGTGCTGGCAGTCACGAGAAATCGGGCGCAGGCTTGGCGCCGAAATAGACGCAGCGGAAGCCATCATCCAAGCAACAGAAGATCATGGGACTCCACGATCACAGCAATGAGGTCGAGCTCGTTGACCGGCTAGCGTACCGCTGTCCGCTGCAGCGCCGCCGCTCCGGCGCCTGAGCATCCCCACCGAGAGCGGTGAGCTTTTAGCGGATGTCCCGCCCACCAACAATTCGTGAGGAATCGAGGGAAGCACCCGTATCGACCGACCGACGAGAGGCGAGGGGAACCGACGCGTGAGCAACGAGGTGTCCGCGCGGGCCTTGGGGCCTGAGGCGACCCGCGGGAACAGACGAGATCCGGTCAAGGTCACCCGGGTTCTCGTTGTCGGCGCCGGCATCGTCGGCCTCTCCTGCGCATGGTCCCTGCAGGAGCACGGCGTCGAGGTGGAGGTTCTCGATCGCCAGCACGTAGGTTCCGGTTCGTCCTGGGGCAACGCCGGCTTCATTTCACCCGCGCTCACAGTTCCCCTCCCGGAGCCGTCGATCCTCCGGTACGGGCTGCGGGCGGTGTTCGATCCGAGCTCGCCAGTGGCCCTACCGGTTCCTCCGAGTGCTCGCACGCTTGCCTTCCTCGTCCGTTTGGTGCGCCACTGCACGAGGGCCCGTTGGGAGCGTGCGATGGACGTCTATCGAGTGCTTAACGAGCAGATCTTCGAGGCCTTCGACCTTCAGAGCGCGGGCGGGGTAGATGCCCTGACGACCGAAACCGACGTCGCGGTGGCCTTCCGACACCCATCGGAGGCGGGGGGCATCCTGGCCGAACTGCAAAGCGTCGCTGCCGCGGGCCAAGAGGTAGCCATCGAGGTGCTCACGGGCGACCAGGCCCGGGCGATGGAGCCGCACCTTTCCGATGTGATCTCGACCGCCATCGTCGTGCGCGGCCAGCGCTACGTCACCCCGTCCGCGTACGTCTCAGCTCTCGCCGCGCAGGTTCGAATCCGAGGCGGAAAAATCACCGAAAACATCGCCGTCACCGACGTGGAACGACGCGCCGACCGCGTCGTGGTCTCAGCAGCTGACGGCCAGTTCGATGCGGATGCAGTCATCCTGGCTGCCGGCTCGTGGATCTCTTCTCTCGCCCACCCCCACGGAGTCCGTGTCCCGGTGCAGGCCGGCCGGGGTTACAGCTTCACGGTCACCTGCCGGGATCCTCTGAGAGTCCCTGTGTACCTGCCTTCAACCAGAGTGGCGATCACCCCGGACCGCGAGCGAGCGCGCCTGGCAGGGATCATGGAGTTCGCGGATGCCGATGCCCCACCTGGGGGGCGACGGATCCCCTCGATGGTCCGGGCAGTCCGGCCCCTCGTCGATGGCCTCGACCTCGACGAACGCACGAACGAGTGGGTCGGGCCACGTCCACTTACACCCGACGGCATCCCGCTGGTCGGAGCCACGCGGACTCCGGGTGTGTTCTTAGCCGGCGGTCACGGCATGTGGGGAGTGACCTTGGCCCCACTCACCGGACGTCTGCTCGCGAAGTTGATCGTCACGGGGCGCGAGGCGCCAGAGCTCCGACCTCTGAATCCCTTGCGTTGATGCGAGGCAAGACACCGAAGGTGTCACGGGTGGGAGTCAGCCAGGTCCGCTGGGACAAAAGCACGGAGCCGCGCCAAGGCCTGTGCTGGAGCCTGCCGGAATACTCCATGCCCGACGCCAGCGAAGACTTGAAGGTCGACCACCGCCCGCTGCGCTGAGGACGCCACGTACCGAGCTGCGGCTGGTGGTGTCACCGGATCGTCTTCACCGGCCAGAATGAGCACCGGGCAGGCAACCTTGTCCAACTCACCGGCGGTCACCTTGAGGGGGCCGCACTCGCCGCGACGAAAGGCCGCCTGCACCTCGCGGTTGACAAGCGCCCGGGCAGCATGCGCGCGCAGGTCGCCGTCAGATGCACTCCCGTAGACGGGCAATGCGTGTGTCACCCATGCTGCGGTCGCTTCGGGACTTGTGTCGCCACCCAGGTAGCGTGCCGCTGCTTCCCGAGCGGCCGGGCCGCCGCGTCGCTGGAAGACCTCCAAGCTGTCGTCCAAAGATGTTGGCTCGAAGAGCACGCTGTCGAGGACAAGCCCGCTGGCGAGGTCAGGGTGGCGCAAGGCGCACTCCACGGCGACGCGCCCGCCGCTAGATGTGCCTACCAGCACCGGAGACTCGATTTCGAGAGCATGGCAGAACTCCGCCACATCCTCGGCCCAGCGTGCCCACGTCCAAGTGGCCGGGTCGCCGCGATCGGAGCGACCTGAGCCGCGCTGGTCGAGGTAGATGACTTGCATCGTGTCGGCCATCGCGGAGAACTCCGGCTTGAAGAAGCTGTGATCGGCGCCTGGCCCGCCGTGCAGAAGCACCAGTGCGCGCTTCGTGGTCATCGCATTTCCCTGTACCGCCAGGCCGCAGCCCTCGACGTCGAAGTAGAGGTGGACGTCATCCACAGTGACCCGCACTTCTGCATTATGGCGTTCACCGGCGCTGTCGGTGACGCCGAACGCCCATTCAGCTCTTATCGCGGGCCTCCACCGCAATGGATTTATGGCGTGGCCGCAAGCATGTCGTCAGGAAGGCGGATCCCATACAGTTCCACGACGTTGCCGAAGGTCAGCCTTTGGACCTCGTCCGTGGGCACGCCGGCGAAGATCCGGTCGATAACGGAGAGCGAGTTTGGCCAGATGGCGTCGTGGTGCGGGTAGTCGTTGCCCCAAAGCATGTTCCCGACGCCGATTACGTCCCGGTGCCGTAGACCGAGTTCATCGTCCTCGAACGTCACGTAGAACTGCCGGTGGAAGTACTCGCTCGGCTCGAGCTTGAGGTCTGGTGAGGCTTCGCGCCGGGCCCGGTAGGTGGCGTGGTCGAGCCGCTGGAGGAAGTGGCCGACCCAGCCGGTCTCGAACTCGGCACCCACGAACCGGAGCTTCGGGTGGCGCTCGGCCACGCCACCACAGATCAGCTGGACGAAGGTAGCCGCCAGCGACGAGAAAGCCAGCGTATAGCCGGCGATGGCCGACCCCGGCGCCCCCCAGTTGCTGGGCAGGCCCATGTTCCAGCTGGTACCGGTGAAGATGTGCATGGTTATGGGCAGGCCGGCGTCCTCGGCGGCGTCCCAGAATGGCTCGTAGTCGGGATGCTGGTAGGGCTTGTCCGCGGGCGCTTGGCAAGGAATGGCGATGCCGCGGATCCCCATGGCGGCGCAGCGCTGCAATTCGGCAACCGACTCGTCCACGTCGGGCAGCGGGAGGCAGGCCACGCCGATGAGCCGTTCGGGCGAGTAATTGCAGTACTCGCGTATCCAGTCGTTGTGGCGGCGGAAGATGGCGTGCACAACTTCGCGGTCGGGGTGGGAGAACGTCAGCATGTTGAGGCTCGGATACATGACCTCGCCCACGATTCCGTCCCGAGCCTGATCCTTCAGACGCTCAGCGGGGTCGTGGACTCCCGGATTCATGCCCCGGTACCCGCTGGCGATCAGCTCGTGCGTGGCCGGGTCGTCGAGTCGGTGGCCGGCGATGCCGAACCGGGCAACGGGAACTTTCATGGCGCCGAGCGCGAGCGTGGCCTTATCACCGCGGTCGTTGGTCAAGATGCGCGGCGCTCGGTCTCCGAACCGCCCCTCCAACCCTTCGAACACCTCGGCGGGTTCGACGACATGCGAGTCACACGAGTAGTACGCCATGACGCCTCCTCACTCGGGCCACGGCCACGCTATTCCCAAGCGGGCAGCGACGTCCCGTAGCCCAGCCGCGACCGAGTGCGGGTAAGTAACCGTGCCACGCCGACCGGCCTCGTTCTCCCGCTGCTGCTCGATCTCGCCAGGTAGCAGGGCGCCGACCGACCCCGGCAAGGGTTCGGCTGCCTTCACCTGTCTCACCATCGCCTCCACCTCGTCAAGAAACTGGTCGCGCCGGAGGAAGCGCCCAGGATCCATCACGAGGAAGAACTGGCCGCGCTTGCCCCCCTCGTTCGCGACGGCCGACGAGTGGGCGCTACCGGACAGGACACCTGCCAGGATGTTCATCATGAGGCTCAACCCCGTCCCCTTGTAGCCCCCGATGGCCGGAATGACCCCGGCCAGCGCGGCCATGGGCTCGGTCGTCGGACGGCCCTCCCGATCGAGGAACCCCCACTCCTCGGGAATCGGTTGGCCCTCGGCCCGAGCCCGCATGACCTTGCCCAGGGCGACCGGCGTCAGGGCCATGTCCAGCACCATGGGCGGCGCGGACCGGCGTGGGACGGCAAAGGCCATCGGATTGTTCCCGGTCATGCGAGTGCGAGTGCCGTAGGGAGCCAGGGTGGGGACGCTCGTCGTGGTGCAGAACGCGACGAAGCCAGCTCGTGCCGCCATCAGCGGATAGCGGGCGCCGCACCCCCAGTCGTTCGAGTGGCGGGCGACGGCAATGCACACACCGGACTCCGCCGCGACCGGCAGGGCGTGCTCCATGAGCCGGGTGCCGACGAGCTGTCCGAGGCCGGCGTCACCGTCCAGAACAACCCCGGATGGCCAAGAGTCCACGACATGCAGGCGGGGAGTCGGGTTGTTCTCACCCGCGAGCAACCGGTCGACGTACCACGGCAGGCGCTGGTAGCCGTGGGTGTCCACGCCCCTGCGGTCCGCCTCGAGCTGGGCGTCGACAACGACCGCCGCGTCGGCGGCCGGCATCCCGACCCGCTCGTAGACGACCTGACCCCACTCGGCCAGACCGGCCAGGGGCAGCTCGCTCACAGCCGCTCTCGGACGGCCGCAGCGAAGTCGCCGGTGCCGGCGGGCCCGCCCACGTCGGGGGTCAGCCGGTCGTGGGCGGCAAGAGCTGCGTCGACAGCCGCCTCGAGCCGGGTCGCCTGGTCGACCAGGCCGAGGTGCTCGAGCAGCATGGCGGCGCTCAGGATGGTGGCGGTCGGATTGATGATCCCGCGCCCGGCAATGTCGGGTGCGGTGCCGTGGACCGGCTCGAAGTAGGCGAAGTCCTCGCCGTAGCACCCGCTCGGGACCACGCCGAGCCCTCCGATGGTGGCCGCACCTTCGTCGGAGAGGATGTCGCCGTACAGGTTGGGCAGAAGCACAACGTCGAGGTCGTAGGGGTCGGCGACCAGCCGGCGAGCAAAATCGTCGGCAAGGTAGTCCTCCAGCTCGAGGTCCGGGTACTCGGCTGCCACCGATCGAACGACATCGCGAAAGTACCCATCGCTGCGCGGCAGCACGTTCCACTTCACCGCGGTGGTGACCCGCCCCGGGCTGCCGGTCGCCTTCCGCTGTCGGGCGAGGCGGCAGGCGGCATGGGCGGCGCGAGCCGTGTTCTCGCGTGTGATGATCTTGACCGCGAATCGGCCGTCGCTTGCGGCCGACGGTGGGTACCGGGCCTCGATCCGGCCGCCCCATGGCCGGGTGTCGAGTCCGCTGGCCAACAACGCGGCAAGGTTGCCCTCGATGCCGCAGTAGAGGTCCTCGATGTTCTCGCGGACGATGACGTAGTCGATGCCCTCGGGCTGACGGAGAGGTGACGGTAGTCCGGGCCGCCACTTGATCGGCCGCACGTTGGCGTAGGTGCCGCGCCCCCAGCGAAGGTACGCCATACCACCCGTCCGGCCACTCGTCGACCCGTACAGCACGGTGTCGGACTTGTCCACGGCGGCCCGCACGAACGCCTCACTCTCGGCGCGGTCCATCTTTGCGAAGGTCTCGCCGTCCGGCAGCACGTCAAAGACGATGGGAAGGTCCATGGCGTTGAGGACCCCCAACGTGGCCCGAACCGCTTCGGGTGCGCTGTCGTCGCCGGGCACAACGGTCACGGTGTAGGTGCTCATGCGGCTTTGCATAGCACCGAACGGGCGGCTGGGCCGTCGGTCGATGGGGCGCGCGAACGGAGCGGGCCGCCCCGACGCGCTGGGTCGTAGCCCGCGGGCGCGCCTGCCGAAGCTTCCGTCTGCAGCTCTCACGGCAGCCAAACTCATCGGAGTGAGCAGCTCTTTCGTCTGAGATCGGGCCGCGTTAGAAGCCAGGCTTGGTGGTGCCCGGCGACGCGGGATCCTCACGGGCAAATGCCAGAACAGCCCGCCCGAGCAGCGCCGGTGAGCTCAACGATCGCTGTGGCTGGGCACTGAGTTGGCCGTCCCAACCCGGCGCAAATGCCGGCACTCCTTCGCGGATGTTCACGCCACAAGACGAGCGTTTGTTGGACTCTTCGTCTGACACAGGGCTGAAAGACGCGGGTACCGTCAGGGTAAGGGGAGCTGGTGTTGACAAAGGAGCAGAAATGCCGGCAACTGATCTCGACGAGTATCGGTCGTTGATCACCACATCGTTCGTCGATACACACGACCCGTACGACATCGATGCCGTCAGCTGGCCAGAACTCGACGACGACACAAGGTCGTGGCTCGGCAACCTGCCGATCTGGGATGATGCCGTGCAAGCAGAGCAGGACACGGCCGTCATCGTGGGTGCGATGGTGCACGCGGAGCCCGATCCGGTTTTTCGGGAAGCGATTGCGCTTCAGGCCTACGAGGAGGAGCGGCACGCTCGTCTCGTCCGCTCCTTGACCCGGAACTACGGATTCTCCGTCCATCCTCACGAATCCCCCATTCCCAAACAGCCCGTCTGGGCGTTCTTGGTGTCCGGGTGGGGTGAGTGCATCGACTCCTTCTTCGCATTCGGATTGTTCAAAATGGCCGAACAGTTGCCGTTTCTGCCCAAGGAACTCTTGAGGCTCTTCGATGTCGTCATGCGTGAAGAGGCGCGACACATCGTGTTTTTCGAGAACTGGAGTCGTTACCGCCGGCTCAAAGGGTCGATCCCGCTATCAGTCGCCTTGAGAGCCGAGAACGCATCGGCTGCATTGGTGCACGTGGCCGGCCGAGCCGCTGCGGGGATCCAGCTGGCCCGGCAGAAGAAGCCAGGGACCAACTTCATCCTGAGCGGCGCACACACCGTGCCCGGTCTCACCGTTTCGAGCTTCCTCGATGCTTGTCTCACGGCCAACGAGGAGCGCCTGGGCACCTTTGATCCCCGCCTCGCCAAGCCCCGGGTCGTGCCGGCGTTGGTCCAGATGGCTCGGCTCAAGCGGGGGAGCTCGCCTGGGGCGCCGCGCGGTCTTCGCCGACCGAACTTCGGCCGCCCCGGTCCTGGGGAGCAACCGAGCTGAGCTCGGGAGCACCGTGGTGCGGTCGCAACGCACCACTCGTATTCGACGCGCGCAAAGAGTTGTCCCCTGCGGCTAAGGCCGCGCCATTGCTCTAAATGGTCTGCGAGGCGAAAGGCGACCCAAGTGCCCAGCTCACGCGTAGCCCACGCGCCTGTAGTAGCGCTCGGCGGCAGGGTGCAGGGGAACCCCACCGCCGTCAGCCACGTTGGCGGGATCGTACGAGTACGGAAGATGCGTGCTGCGGAAAGCGCTGCGGCCGACGTCGAAGGTCTCGACGGTCAGTGCTGCGACGTCGTCGGGCATGTCGTCGCGCGCGTAATAGGCCTGGGGTAGCCGCTCAACGGCTGCGACCTCCCGGGAGCCGCGAACCACGTGTCGGGGCAGGCGGGCCGGGCGACCTCCGGTCGTAGCGCAAACTGCCGCTATCACGGGCTCAGGCAGGTCGAAGAAGACCAGGTCGTTGAACACCGAGGCCTCCCACCAATGGCGCGCCTCGGGGGTGTAGGCGGCGTACACGGTGTCAACGATCAGGTCGAACTCACCATCGCGAGCCCAGCTCAGAACCTCACGGCCGCGCTCGAAGCCGTAGAAGGTCGCACCCCTCTCCTCGAGCGCCCGGCGGCTCGTCCCGTAGTGTTGGAGGAGAAGGTCGAGGACCTGGCCCGTGCCCGACTTGATCTGCAACGGTTGGTCGATCGATCCGAGCTGGGCGAGATCGGTGAGGACCGAGCCCCGGCGACCGGCGACGGTGACCCAAGACGGGTGATTGATGGTGGCGAGGAGGCGCAGGTTGGCCCGCTGCCCCTCGGCCGAGAACTCGGCCTCACCCCGGAAGGATGCCCGTATGCGCGACAGATGTGTGGCACCGAAGTCCGCCCTTCCGTCGGAGACATACCGGGTGTTCTCCAGACCGAAGGACTCGGGCTCGATCTGCACGTCGTAGCCCAAGGGTGCGAGAAGCCGCCGGGCGATTTCGGCCAGCGTTCCCCATGGCGTGCCCATACCCGGAGGTCCCGCCCCGGCGAAGACGGGCTTGCGGTCGTCCCAGCGGTTCACAGTCGGGCGGATGCCCAGAGCGCGAGCTCTTCCGCGTCAGGGGCGATGAGCACTTGCGGGCTGACGTGGAACGACATGAGGGCTGGTGCAGCAGCGTCGAAAACCGGCCACGGAGGGAGGTTCCCTCCGTTGGGGTCGCCCGTGGACGCAAAGCGGATGAAGGCCCTGTGGTACTCGGACGCCACGTCTTGAGGAGGTGGCTCGCCGACGTCGTCGCGTCGCTCGGCGAGCATGTCGAACACGAAGGCCGTATCAAGCCAGTGGTACGAGCGCAACACACCGCCACGCACCGGGGAAGGCCACGAGAAGCGGTACATCCACACTCGGTCGTTGTGAGGACGCTGCCCCGCAGCCAAGCGGTGGGAGAGGACCCTGAAGTGGTCGGTGGAGACTGCGGCGAGCACGTCCATCTCGGAGGCGGCTGGACGATGGGCGGCATAGACCTTGCTGATGTCGTCCACCGAGTAGCCGGTTCCCTCGAACCAGGAGGCGATGTCTTCGCGAACCCGCGCTGGGTCCGATCGGTTTGCGGGGAGGCGCGGCCCGCCTTCACCGGGGAACATCGTGTAGCGGGCCTCATCGGCGCTATTGCCTGTCATGAGGTCTACGTGCGCGGCAGCGCCGCTGGCAAGCACCTCCACTGGATCGGCGGGAAGCACGGTGCCGTCGATGGTCACCAGTCCACCGACTCCGGCGGAGCGGGCGGCCTCTTCCACGTGCGGTCGGGTGAGAGCACCCAGACCTTCCCAGTCGCCGGGCTTTAGTGCGACGTTCTCGAAGAAGCGCCGAGCTGCAGCTGCGGCCCCCTCGACGCCCTGGCTCCTCGCTCGAGGCAGAGACATCGGAATGGCTCGGCGAATGAGGTGACGCGAGCGAGGGCTGGCCGCCAGTGAGGCGGTGAACCGGCCCCCATGGGACTCACCAAAGACACAGATGTTGTCGGGGTCGCCGCCGAAGTTGGAGATGTTCTCTCTCAGCCACTCAAGCTCGGCCACCTGGTCGAGCAGTGAGAGGTTGGCTGAACCTTCCAGCTCCTCGATCACATCGTCCTGGTAGAGGCCGGCCAGTGGGCCCATGCGGTAGCCACCGGTGACGAGGACCACCCCGTCACGGGCAAAGGCCCGGCCGTGGAACCCGACTGGGGTGGCCACCCATAGCATGACCGGGCGGCGGCCGTCGTCGGCGGCCGGAGTCCAGATGTTGAGGTACAGAAGGTCTTCGGGATCGCGCGAGGAGCGAGTCGCGCCGGTGGCGTCGCGGACCCCGTCCCAGGGGGTCGGGGCCTGGCAAGGGCGGAAGCGCCGAGGTCCTAACGGCGGCGCCGCATAGGGTATCCGGCGGAACTCGACTCCGCCTTCTACACGAGCTCCCGAGATCCTGCCGTAGGACGTCCCAACTACGAGGTCAGCGATGTCCGCCATCGGTGCGACGTTAGTACCGTGCTCGAACGAATTCGCCGAAGTCGCGGCCGTGTCGATGAGGGTGAGGTCGTGATCGGCTGTTGCCCCTGTGCCGCTCACCGCTCATATCGCGAGTGCCCCTGGGAACGCCGCTGCGTCAGCGTTGAGACCGATCCGTCGACCTCCTACGGGTCACCGAACAGGTGGCGATAGGCCCTCGGCGCTCGCGGCGAGGACCGGATCCCAAGCACAGACGTTGCAGGAGTGACGAATGGCCGAAAGACCGAAATCAAGGGCGGTTTGATGCGGGTCGTCGGTGGAGCGAACGTCCTCCCAGTCAAGAAGGTACTCCCCGAGGTTCGAGTCCCATCGAGCGGCACGCGGCGCGAGCGTGGCGTTCTCGAAGCCTTCAGGAACGGGATAGGCGAAGGCGAAGAACGCCGCACGCGGGTAGCGATGGTCGCCCGGCCACCAGCCGATCTCGATCTGTTGTGCGTTCGCGGAGTTACGGGTGATGAAGTCGTTCGAGGGCGGGGCGACGGGGTCACCAGAAAAGAGGCTGACGGCAAGGTCGAAGGTGCCCCACCAGGCGTTGACCGGGGTGGAGCGTCCCTGGTAAGGGGCACGCAAGGCGGCGAGAACGAGCGCAGCCTGGGTTGCCGATGCCAAATACGTGGTCACTTGGCTCGGGTTGTACGTGGAATGCTCTTCGTCCTCGTCGAGTGGCGTCGACCATGGAGTCTCCTGCGGATGGGTGTCGATGTGCACCGGGCCGACCAGACTGCTGACGGCGCTCAACACCTCACGAGTGACGACACCCACGGGACGATCCGGTGCGAGCGCCACCTGGAGAGCTCGACCATCGCTGTGCTCGATCACTGCTTGATGGATGTGCAGGTCTAGGACGACCACCAGCGCGCCCGACCCATCGGGCGCACGGAGAGGCAACGTTTCCCACCC
>JBEDUR010000110.1:0-2823 GCA_040414865.1 Acidimicrobiales bacterium | reverse complement strand
GCGCGTCGGCGCCCGTCACTGCCGCTACAAAGAACAAGAAGGGCAGGAGGCAAATGATCGCCAGCGCAGCAAATTGCATCGAGCTGGTCATGAAATCGACCGCATTGAGACGAGACCACGCCGTGCCTGGGGCACCGGCCTGGACCCGGCTGACCGCGGCTGACCCCTTCGTCAGGAGGCGCTGTCGTCTAGTGGTGCCAGACGAGTACCCAGCAGGTCCATCAACCGCGTCGTCAGCCTGGTCCGTCTGGCTCTCATCTTCCATCGCAGCCGCCCATCAGCCCTTGACCATCGAGATGGGGTCGTTCTACAAGGAGGGTAGATAGTCCCAACCGTCCAATGAACGTTTCAGGGACATGATGTCCCAGATCGATGCTCCTATGGGTTGTCAAGCGGTCAATCGGTCCATCGGAAGCAGGTTGAAGACCTCCCGGGCGATGTAGCGCTTGAGGCATCGGACGGCTTCCTTTTTGGTGAGCTGATCTTCGTTCATTCTCCGCTCGATGTAGGCAGTCGTCCTGGGGTCGTAGGACATCCGGGTGATGACGATGTGCCACAGCGCCGAGTTGGCCTGACGGTCTCCTCCGCGGTCGAGACGGTGGCGTTGCTGTTTGCCGCTCGAAGCGTCAAGGGGTGCCGCGCCGCAGAGATGCGCGAAGGCGGCCTCGTTGCGCAGTCGCTCGGGATTGTCGCCCGCGGCAACCAAGAGCGCTCCCGCGGAGTCGGGCCCGACGCCGAGCCTGGCTACGAGTTCGGGAGCGGTCTCGGTGACGAGGGGCTCCAAGATGACGTCGTAGCTCTTGATCTCTTCTTCGAGCTCGATCGACCGCCGAGCGAGGTTGCGTAGCGTCAGCTTGGTGAGCGAGACCACGTCGCGACCCGTGCCGGGCCGATAGGCCGAGGCGCGGGCCAACAGACGGTGGACGCTGAGGCCGCGCAGCTCGCCGCGGATGGGCTCTGGCGCGGTTGACACCAGGCTGCGCATCTGGTTGAGCGCCTGGGTCCGGGCGCTCCTCGCCGAGGTCCGTGCCACCCGCAGAACCCTGATGGCCTCGACATTTCCGTCCTGGGTCTTGGCCGCCCCGTCAGCATCACCGCTGAGAGCGGCCCGTGCCGCCGAGACGGCGTCTTTCGGATCCGACTTGCCTTGGCGCCGCCGGCTCTGGCGATTGGGCCGATCCACTTCGACGACCGCGATGCCCTCGGCGAGGAGGTGCCGGGTGAGGCCGGCCCCATACGAACTCGTGCCCTCGACACCGACTAGCGCGACGGATCCGAAGTCCTCGAGCCAGGCCAGCAGCTTCTTGTAGCCCAGGGTCGTGGTCTCGAAGCGCTCGACGCCGAGGAGGCCCCCTCGCTCGTCGAGGGCGGCCACGACGTGGAACTCGAGGTGCGTATCGACGCCGCCGGTCACCGATCGTGCCAAAGTGGTCATCGTCATCCTTTCCTTGGTCGGTTGGGGTGGCACCGCACCTGTTGGACGACGGACAAGACAGCGATGGGCCGCGTAGGGGCAAGCTCCTATTAGGTCACTCCGTCCAACCGGCGGGTGTCGGTGGGTGACCGGGCCAGATCGACGGATCGTTCTAAGGACAGTCGACAGACGTCAGCCGGTTATTGAGCCAGATCTGGCCTGGACACCCGCCCACACCCTGACCAGTTCTCCCTCCGGAGTGGTGGAACCGTCAGCTGCCTAGATCAATACTCGCTGCCGGCTATGTGACTCATTGGTCTGACGGCGCGACCTATCCAGGGCCGGGCCTCACGGTAACGCTGACGGTGTAAACCCCCCGTTCGAGGGTCACAACTAGGGGGCCAACGCGGCGGAGCATCGAGAGGATGAAGCTGTCCTCTCCGAGCACGTCAGCGACGATCTGGCCGATTCCTCTCGCTCGTGCAGACGCGACTAAACGTGTGAGTAGCTCGGTTCCGATCCCGCGCCGTTGCCAGCCGTCCTCGACCAGAACGCCCAGTTCATGGTCACTCGTTGATCTGGCCAAAGTGGCGAGACCCACGCATCGGGCCCCTGACCATGCTGTGAGGGTTTCATGACCCGAGGTGGCGACGAGATGTCGGACGTGCGCCGTCCCGTCGGTGATTCCGTCAAACCGGTGAAATAGCGATGAGGGGGAGCATCGCCCCACCATTTTGAGAAGGTCGCCCAGCTGCTCGGGCGAGAGAGCGCGAATGTGCAGCGGACTCGCGGGGGTCTGGGCAGGCCTCGGTGGCGTCGTAGCCATGAAGATCCCCTCGGACACTTGGTACGCATGCAGCCGCAGCCGAGATTGGGTCGAGGCCATCAGTAGATGCGGTTCTCCAGGGTGCGACGGGACACCACTGGCACCTCAACGCCCGGTAAACGGACTGGAACGGATGACGGCGCAGGTAGTCAGATTCAGCAAACGATGCGCAAGCATCGCCTTGTTCACGAACTGAGTATGAGACAGCCGCCCGAACCCGTCTGGCGAGAATCGGACAACTCATTTGGTGGCCTCCGTTGGCCAGGGCGCCAGACTGAGCCCTGCCTCAGTACGCCGGATCGACGACGGGTCCCGTCCGCCCTCGATCCGGTAGTTGCCGATGGTCGCAGCAGGCCGATCGGACGACCGGAATGGTGCATCTTGCTCCACTATCCGGAGAGCAAGACCGGGGACGCGGATAGAGGGATACTACAGACGCATCCCGGAGGGACCGCAGTGGTTGTTCTGCTCGAATGCAAGAACAGTCGCGACGGGGGAAGGAACTCGGTGCGTTCGGAACTATGTGACCTAGTCGGTATCGAGCTGCCGATCATCCAAGCGGGCATGAGCATCTTCACGTCGC
>JBEDUR010000109.1:0-5609 GCA_040414865.1 Acidimicrobiales bacterium | reverse complement strand
TCGAGGTGCTGCGCTGCGAGCTTTTGGACCTTCCGGTCGGTGACACGCGGCTCGCTCAGATGGTAGATGCCGCGACGATGAGAGTGGAGCTGGTCGAATGGTCGATCGGTGCCGCCCGCGTGGTTTCAGTTCCGGGCGAGGCCTTCCATGCATTCGGAAGGGCGATCGAGACCTCGCGCAATGTCCCGCTTCTCTTAGCGGGGCTGGCACCCGTGTGGCTCGGGTATCTCCCTATGCCCTTCGGCGAGGGTTATGAGGAGTCGATGAGTTACGGGGAGCCCTTTGTCAGGGCCGTAGTGACCGCTCTCACCGGGCCCGGCGCTTCTGACACCGAGCCAGAGAGCGATGATGTCGTGAGATATCGACCGGGTATCTAACCGCGCAGTGGCTTGATAGGGGTCACTCCCGCGATGTTCGCTTCCACCTCGACACGGGGATCCTTGTTGAGGTGGCACGGCGCGCCACGACGCTGAGCACGTGGCCCACCCGCGCCCTACGCCTAGGTTCGCCTGAGCAAAGGGTTTCAAATGCACGACAGCACGCGACACCATTGATCTCGAGAGCGGAGTGTTCGAGGCTATGAGCGAACACTGAAGAGCGTGCCCATGGAGGCGCGGCGATCGTCAGCCCAGGGAGGTGCCCATGACAATCAGTTCAGCCACCGCAGAGATCGACTTCGACACCATCGCCGAGCTGGCCGCCCAGCTGCGTGTCGACTCCGTCCGATCGTCCTCCAGTGCCGGGTCAGGTCATCCTACGTCGAGCATGTCAGCGGCAGACTTGGTGGCGGTGCTCATTTCAAGGCACCTCCATTACGACTGGGACGACCCGGCCGAGGCGGGCAACGACCACCTCGTCTTTTCCAAGGGTCACGCGTCCCCCTTGCTGTATTCGCTCTTCAAAGCGGTCGGGGTGATTTCCGACGAAGAGCTCATGACCGGCTACCGTCGTTTCGGCCAACGGCTCGAGGGTCATCCCACGCCGGTCCTGCCGTGGGTGGATGTAGCCACTGGGTCGCTGGGTCAGGGGCTACCCGACGGGGTAGGAATCGCTCTGGCCGGCAAATACCTCGACCGTCTGCCGTACCGGGTGTGGGTGTTGTGTGGCGACAGTGAACTGGCCGAAGGTTCGATCTGGGAAGCCTTCGATAAGGCCGCCTTCTACGGATTGTCCAACCTTGTCACGTTGGTCGACGTGAACCGCTTGGGCCAGCGAGGGCCGACTGAGCTGGGTTGGGACCTCGACGCCTATGCGCGAAGAGCCGAAGCATTTGGCGCCCAGACGTTGGTGATCGACGGCCACGATCTCACCGCCATCGACGCTGCAATGGCCACAGCCACCGGCGGGCACGAACGGCCGACCGCAATCTTTGCCAGGACCGTGAAAGGTCGCGGCTTCTCCGAAGTAGAGGACAGCCCCTCGTGGCACGGCAAACCCCTTCCACCCGACATGGCCGCACGGGCCATCGCCGAGCTGGGCGGCGAGCGCCACCTGATCCTCCGCGGACCACGGCCCACAGCGACCGAGGAGGAGGCGGCCACCCAGGCACCCGACCCCGATGCCGAGCTGCCCCGTTACGTCGTCGGCGATGCGGTAGCCACCCGGAAGGCCTTCGGGGACGCCCTTGCCGCCCTCGGCGCTCGCAACGGGCGAGTGGTTGTGCTCGACGGCGAGGTGGGCAACTCGACCCACACCGACGAGTTCGCCCACGCGTACCCGGACCGCTTCTTCGAGATCTACATCGCCGAGCAGCAGATGGTGGCCGCTGCCACCGGATTGAGCACCCGGGGCTACATCGCCTTCGCCTCGACGTTCGCCGCCTTCTTGACGAGGGCGTACGACTTCATCCGCATGGGTGCCATCTCCCGGGTTGACCTCCGCCTCGCCGGTTCGCACGCGGGCGTGGAGATCGGCCCCGACGGGCCGTCACAGATGGCTTTGGAGGACCTGGCCATGATGCGCACCATCCACGGCTCGACCGTGCTGTATCCGAGTGACGCCACCAGCACGGTGGCGCTGGTGGAGGCGATGGCCGATACCCCGGGCATCTCCTACTTGCGGACCACCCGCGGCGCCTACCCAGTGCTCTATCAGGCCGACGAGACGTTCCCCGTCGGCGGCTCGAAGCTCCTGCGCTCGACCGGAGACGACCAGGTCACCTTGGTGGGCGCCGGCGTCACGCTGCACGCCTGTCTCCGAGCGGCAGACCGCCTGCTCGAGAACGGCATCCACGCCCGCGTTATCGACTGTTACTCCGTCAAACCCATTGACCACGCGACCGTCCTCGCTTCCGCCACGGCCACGGAGGGTCGCCTGATCGTCTCTGAAGACCACCGAGCCGAGGGTGGACTCGGAGAAGCCGTCGCGGAATGCCTCGCCTCTACATCCCATGTCGTGCATTTCGTCCACCTAGCCGTGCGCGACATGCCAGGATCTGGGTCGGGCGAGGAACTGATGGCGTGGGCAGGTATCGATGCCCACCACATCGCCGACGTGGCGCGAAAACTCGTGAGGGATGCATGACCAATCGGCACACAGTCCCGCCGCGCCGAGAACTCGAAGCCGAGGGGGGCTGATGGACTATTTCGCGGCTCTCAATGAGGCCGCACAGGGGCAGCTGCGGCCGGCACCTCATCCGGAGTGGGTCCCACCGATGCTCGCCACACTCACGGAGGCCCGGTTCTCAGACCCACGTTCGATGTTCGAACGCAAGCTGGACGGGGAACGGGTGCTCGGTTTCCGTGGTCAGCTGGTTGGCGGCTCGGCGCGCGTGGCCCGGTTGGCGGGCCGGTCGGCCGAGGCCCCCAGCAGGGCTGGCTGCCCGGTCGGGGGGGGTCGACCGAGGACGGCGACGGCCGACCGGGCAAGCCAGCCTGCGTCAGCCTGCCGACCAGCCTGCCAGCCCTGTCGGTCGGCTGCCTCCCGGTCGGGACTGCCGGGCTGGCCGGGACTGCCGGGCAGGTCGGTGCGCTGGCTGGCTCGGCGCGCTCGCTCGGCTGGCGCGCCTGGCTCGGCTCGGTTCGCTTCCGGCCGCGGCTGGCCGGGGTGGCGGCTGGTTGGGTGGGGGGTGCCAGGTAGGCGACGCCAAAGGCGGCGCGACTCTGTCGCGTGGCTATCTCTACCCGCAAAAGAGCCCGATTTTTTGGACTGTCAGCCGTCAGGGCGACCGCGGAGGGCGCGAAGGCCCGAAAATCCGGCATTTTGCCGGTTTCCGGCCGGAAGGAAGGCTGAAACGACCCGGCGCCCGGCTCCGACCTTCGTTAGCTCGAAACGTAGGGGCTGTAGGGCTTGCCGAGTCGGCGACTTCGCACTGACGCCACTCCAAGCGGAATCTCAATGCAACGGCATCGCCGGTTGAAGGTTTGAATCTGACAGTGCGGCGGAGATCGAATTGGCAGTCAACCGGCTCACCTGAACATCCAGGAAGACCCAACTTGAGAACACGGCGCGCCTCAAGATCGACTACAGCGCGTCGATGAGCACAGTCGGGCTCGAGACAAATCCGTCGCCGGCAATCACCGTGGATCATCTCCACAAGGCGTACGGTTCCACGATCGCGGTGGACGACGTGAGCTTCGCCGTGTATCAGGGCGAGATCTTCGGGATTCTCGGGCGAAATGGTGCCGGGAAGACTACGACCGTCGAGTGCATTGCGGGACTGCGCATTCCTGACCGGGGGACGTTGAATGTCCTTGGTCTCGATCCACAGGAGGACCAACGCGAACTGCACCAGCGAGTCGGCGTACAGCTCCAAGAGAGCGCGCTGCCACCCAAGTTCCGCGTCGGTGAGGCGGTCGAGCTCTATGCGTCGTTCTACCGTCAACCTGCCGATCCCGGTCAGCTACTGAACACGCTTGGCCTCGAGGAGAAGCAGGGCTCCTACTATCGGGAATTGTCCGGAGGACAGAAGCAGCGGCTGTCGATCGTGCTCGCGTTGATCGGCCAGCCCCAGATCGCGATCTTGGACGAGCTGACCACTGGGCTCGACCCTGAAGCTCGCCGGGAGACCTGGGGTCTGATCGAATCCGTACGCGGCCGTGGCGTCACAATCGTGCTCGTGACCCACTCCATGGAGGAGGCCGAGCGGCTCTGCGACCGAGTCGTGCTCGTCGACCATGGCAAGGTCATCGCGCTTGGTCCACCAACGACGTTGGGGAAGGAAGCAGCGACGGAGAAGCGAATACGTCTGCGGGCGTCGGACGAAATGCCCGTTGAGGTCCTCCGAGCCCTTCCCGAGGTGAGCACGGTCGAGCATCACGGCTCCGACCTGGTAGTTCTCGGCACAGGGAACCTTGTGACCGCTGTGGTCCTCGCGTTCGATCGTGCTGGGCTCGTGGCTGAGGATGTCCGAACCGAGTCGTCCTCACTGGAGGACGCGTTTATTGCTCTCACCGAGTCGACGGACGCTGCCGGAGGAGGGGATCGGCTTTGACGTACGGATCGACCGAGGCCGGTCTGCCACAAGCGCGGGCACTTCGCCTCCTGGTGTTCACCGAGCTGAAACTATCGTTGCGGTACCCAGTTGGGCTGATCTTCGGCGTCGGGCTCCCGGTGGTGCTGCTCGTTATCTTTGGCAGCTTCCCGGTGTTCACCCGCCCTAGTGCGAAGTTCGGGGGTGTCTCGTTCTTCAACCTCTATGCCCCGACCCTCCTCGTCCTGGTGCTGCTCGTGCTCGGTCTGCTGAGCCTACCTATACAGATGGCAGGCTACCGGGAGCAAGGGGTGCTGCGTCGGTTCTCGACGACTCCGGTGCCGGCATCATTCTTGCTGGGCGCGCAACTGGTCGTGAATCTTGTACTAGCGGCGGTATCCATCGCGGTGATCCTCGGCGCTGGTGCCGGCGCCTTCAGCTTGCAGCTCCCGAGCAACGCGGGTTGGTTCGTTCTCTCGCTCATACTGACGATCGGAGCGCTGTTCGGTGTCGGCCTCTGTGTGGCGGCACGCGCGGGTACGCCTCAGGTGGCCTCCGGGTTCGGAGCTGTACTCTTCTACCTACTTGCGTTCTTCTCCGGTCTGTACTTCCCACTCATCGAACTGCACTCGAACATCGTCGACCAGATCTCGAAGGCCCTTCCTTCCGGGGCGGCCTTCGACGCGTTGCATGCTTCGCTATATGGGCACTTTCCCGGCGGCGAGGCACTCGGAGTACTGGTCGCCTATGCCGCCGTGTCGACGGCGGTGGCGGTTCGTTGGTTTAAGTGGGACGTCGAGCGGTCGACTCACGCCGGCCGATGGCTCGAGCGCATATTCACCCGAACCGTCTCGGTGCCCGGGGTCGTCACGTCGGAGGACGTCGATCGCGCCCTTCGCGAAGGACTTCCCTCTCGCTTCGAGGTCATTCCCGGCACGAAGATCAAGGGCAGATTTTTCGGAAGCGAACCAGGAGGACCCGACAGGCTGCTGGTGACCACGGGACTGACTGGGCTATGGCGTGCCCAAGTCAGCGTTATGCGCCGCGTCGGGAGGACATCATTTGCCGTGCGCCCTGGTGGTGACCCCGTCTACAGCGCATTGGGCGTGGCCCGCAAGGTACGACGCTTGCTCGGTGGCTTGGAGATCGCGGACCCAGTAGAGGCAAAGGACGCAACCGGGAGGGATCGCCGGTAGAC
>JBEDUR010000108.1:0-5706 GCA_040414865.1 Acidimicrobiales bacterium | reverse complement strand
GTGAACCCCGTCGGTGCTCGCGACCAGGATCCGGCGCCGGCTGTCGCCGTAGGAGACCTGGACCTGGGTGACCGCCGCCCCGGCCGAGCGGGCGGCGTCGTCGGCTCGGGTGAGCAGCTCGAGCTTGTGGACCTTCTCGACCCCGGCCGGCGCGACAAGATCGCGCCCGGCCGCCGGCGACCGGTTGGCGAGAGCGACGGTGGCCGCGCCGCCCCCGCCGCTTCGGGCGACTGCCGCAGCAGCCTCGGCGGCGGCCAACAACCCGGGCAAGGAGAGGTCAGCGGTGTGGGCGAAGCCGGTGGTCTCGCCGACGACCACCCGGATCCCCGCCCCGCGCTCACGACCCGTTGCGAGCTCCTCGACCCGCCGGTCGTCGAGGATGGTCGAGCTGGTGTGGCGGTCTTCGGCGAAGACCTCAGCCATGTCGCCCCCCTTGACCAACGCTGCCGAGAGGACCCGTTCGAGGACGTCAGCATCGATCAAAGGGGTGGTGAGCATGGGCCGTATCGTACCGATCCACCCCCCGCCCGCCTCCCGGACGTACCCAGCTCCGAGACGGTCTGCCAACCCCCTCGAGCACGTTGAGCCGTCGACCAGCACCCTTCCGGAGGGGTCGAGCGGATTAGGGTGGCCTGATCGCTGCTCGACCTCGCCTCGCCCTCTCCGGATGATCCTGCCCACAATCGAGACCCCAGCCGACATCCGGTCCCTCGGCTACGAGCAGCTCACCGAGCTGGCCACCGAGATCCGCGCCTTCATCGTCGAGACGGTGACCAAGACCGGCGGCCATCTCGGCTCCAATTTGGGGGTAGTCGAGCTCACGCTGGCCCTGCACCGGGTGTTCGATTCCCCCAACGACGCCATCTTGTGGGACACCGGACACCAGGCTTATGTCCACAAGCTCCTCACCGGCCGCAGGGGCCGATTCGTTGACCTGCGTCAGGAAGGCGGGCTGTCCGGCTACCCGAACCGGTCCGAGTCCGACCACGACTGGATCGAGAACAGCCACGCCTCGACGTCCCTTTCCTACGCCCACGGGCTGGCCACCGCACTCGAGCTTAGGGGGGAGCTGGTGGGGGCCGGCGGAACCCGTCGGGTGGTGGCGGTGGTGGGCGACGGTGCTCTCACCGGTGGGATGGCCTACGAGGCGCTCAACAACCTCGGCCACTCCGGCCGCCCTGTGGTGGTGGTGCTGAACGACAACGGGCGCTCGTACGCGCCGACCGTGTCGTACCTGTCCCAGAGCCTGACCACTCTGCGCCTCCACCCGGCCTATGTGCAGACTCGCCAGCGGGTCCGCCGACGCATACTGAACATCCCGGCTGTCGGCGAGATGGCGGCCACCGGCGTCCACGGGCTTACGAGCGCACTGCGCGAGATCGTCGCCCCCCACGTCTTCTTCGAGGCCTTGGGCGTTCGCTACGCAGGGCCCATCGACGGCCACGACATCGCCCAGATGGAGCAGGCCTTCGCCAACGCTGCCGCTTGGGAGGGTCCGATCGTCGTCCACGTGCTCACCCAGAAGGGGCGGGGGTTCGCACCGGCAGAAGAGGACGAAGTGCAGCGGCTTCACGACGTGAAGGCTGGCCGGCTGTCCCCACCTGACACCGTCGAGGGCACACCTCCAAACCTCTCGCTCGGCGGCGCGGTCACCGCCGAAACGCCCGCCACCACCTATACCGATGCGTTCGGCCGCGCCCTCATCGCCGAGGCCGAGCGCGACCCCGATGTCGTCGCCCTGACTGCGGCAATGCCCGGCCCGACCGGCCTGCTCGCCTTTCAACAGCGTTTCCCGGAGCGGTGCTTCGACGTGGGGATCGCTGAGCAGCACGAGGCCACGGCGGCGGCTGGCCTGGCCATGGGGGGCCGCAAGCCGGTGGTCGCCGTGTACTCCACGTTTTTCTCTCGCGCCTTCGATCAAGCCAACCTGGACGTCGGGCTGCACAACCTGCCGGTCGTGTTCGTCCTCGACCGAGCCGGGATCACTGGAGAGAACGGTCCCAGCCACCACGGCGTCTGGGACCTGGTCCTGACCCTGGCCATGCCCAACATGACGGTGTTCGCGCCCTCTTGCGCCGAGGACGTCGGCGTCATGCTGGCCGAGGCGCTCCGCCTGGGCGGGCCCTCGGTCATCCGGTTCCCGACCACTCCCCCGCCCCGCCGGCGGGCGGGCGATCCGGTCGGCGACGGCCTCTCGGCGCTGCAGGTGCGCGAGGGGGAGGGAACGGTCTGCCTGCTCGGGGTGGGCAAGATGGTGGCGGTGTGCGAGGCCGCGGCCGAGGAGCTGGAGGCCGAGGGCCTGATGGCGACCGTCTGGGACGTCCGGGTGGTCAGCCCGCCCGATGCGGTGATGCTGGCCGACGCCGCTCGGCACGACGTCGTGGTCACCGTCGAGGACGGGGTCCGCTTTGGCGGGGCTGGGATGTTCCTTGGTGACGCCCTGGCCTCGTGGGTTGGTGACGGCCAGCCACGGCCGCCCGTCACCAACCTGGGCATCCCCCGGGCCTACATCCCCCAGGGGCGCCCCGACGATCTGTTGGCCGAGCTGGGGCTGGACGGCGCCGGGGTGGCCGCCTCGGTCCGCCTGCTGGTCGACCGCTTGGTCCCGACAGTCCAGCAGGTCGAGTCGACGCGGCGCCCGGTCATCCCGGATTGACGCTGGAGCAGTCCCGGGTCAGCCCTTGTTGGCCCCGTGGGCCCGGACGAAGTCGTTGACCGCGTAGTACGTATCGATCGACTCCCCGGCATCCCCCCAGAACCCCTCGAGCACGTCATAGCGGAGCTGGCCGAGCTGGGCGTAATGGTTGCTCACATCGGTGATCTCCAGCTCACCACGCGCCGAGGGAGTCAGTGTGGAGATCACTGAGAACACCGAGGCGTCGTAGCAATAGACGCCAGTCACCGCGTAGCGGCTCGGCGGGTCCTCGGGCTTCTCGAGGATACGCACCACCCGCCCCGTGTCGTCGAGCGCCGGAACGCCCAGGTGGCGCAGGTGCTCGGGTTCCGAGACCGGAGCGAGCAGAATGCGGGCACCGACTGGATCGGTGGCGAAGGCCCGCACGGTCGGAGCAATGGAGCGCTCCACGATGTTGTCGGCCAGCATGACGAGGACGGGCTCGTCCTGGGCGAAGCGCTCAGCCAGGGCCAGCGCGTCAGCCACCCCTCCCTCCCGCTCTTGGTATCCGTAGGTCAGCAAATCGAGGCCGACCTCGTGGCCGTTGCCGAGAAGGCGGACGAACTCCCCCGCGTGCGTACCGCCGGTGACCAACATGACCTCGGTGATCCCCGCCTTCACCACGGCCTCGATGGCCCACTGGATCATTGGGCGGTCGTAGATGGGTAGGAGATGCTTGTTGGTGATCCGGGTGAGTGGGCGAAGCCGGCTGCCGGTGCCGCCGGCGAGAACGACGCCCCTCACGAGCTCACCCTAGCCAATGCCACATCGTCCCTGCTCAGCTGGCACAACTGGCCACGCGACACGGAACGTGCCCCCACTCGCTACCGTCCGCAGGGATGCGTCGAAGAAAAGAGAGGACAGCACCCATGACCCGAGAGGTCGAGCTCACCGAGCAAGAGTGGAAGGAACGTCTCAGCCCAGACCAGTTCGAAGTTCTCCGGAGGAGCGCCACCGAGCCGGCGTGGTCCGGGAAACTGCTTCATGTGGACTCGGCCGGGGTGTTCCACTGCGCCGGCTGCGGCGCCGAGCTGTTCTCGACCGACGACAAGTTCGACTCGGGATCGGGGTGGCCGAGCTTCGACCGGGCCATGCTGGCCGGAACCGTCGAGGAGCACGTCGACCGGTCCTTATTCATGGTCCGGACCGAGATCCGCTGTGCGCGCTGTGGCGGCCACCTCGGCCACCTGTTCGAGGACGGTCCGACCGAAACCCGCCAGCGGTACTGCGTCAACTCGTTGGCCCTGGAGTTCGAGCCAGAGGACCACGAGGCGTAAGAAACTGGACGTCGGCTCGACCGTCCGTCGCGGCGACCCTTGAGCGGGTCGCGCCTTCGTCGTGCACCGCTCCCGTTGAAGGCGCGATCACGGCAACGAGCGCCGGCGGCCGACGATTGAGTCGCCCCACGAACAGGTCGTCGAACCTGTCGTTCATCCGTTCGACAGGTTCGGGGGACACAAGTCCCCAACTGTCGTGAACGATCGAACCTGCCGACCATCAGCGCCAAGGAGGCATCGAAGTATGGTCAGGCCCATAACCGTGACGCACCGGCCCAATCACCCTTCGATCTCGGGTGCGCAGCCTTCGGTTGGTAGCCTCCGGCAGTGGACATGGTGCGTCAGGTGGTTGTGTTCGACGCCGCCGATCTTGACACCGAGAGCAGCTTCTGGGCGGGGATCTTCGGCGGGCACGTCTTCGGCGATGACCAGTTTCATTCCGTCATCAGTGCCTCCGGCGAGTGGTTCGTCGGCGTGCAACGAGTTCCAAACCACGTTCCGCCTGAGTGGCCGGATGGCGCTCCGCAGCAAGTACATCTCGACCTCCACGTCGGAGATCCACAAGCTGCGCACGATGCGGCGATCGGGCTCGGCGCCCGATTGCTCCAGCCGGGCGACTTGGACGCCAAGGAAGGCCATCAGGTCTACGCAGACCCTGCAGGCCACCCGTTTTGCATCGGGTGGGGACACCCGTCCAGAGAGGCGGTAGCAGCGTTCGTTGCCGATCGGCTGAGGCTCGGGGAGCGAGCCGGCGGTCGAGCGGTAGCGAGCTAGCGGGGGAGTAAGTCCGCTAAAAGGCCACGGCACTAATCCCGTTGCCCTGGGTGGCCTCCCGTCGGTCGGTCGGTACGCTCGCTGCGCTGGACCTCGGCGGTGGCGAAGCGAAGAGAGGGGCCGAGATCGTCGGCGATGACCTCGACCCTCGAACGCTGCTCTCCCTCGCCTGTCGCCCACGTGCGCTGCTCGATGCGCCCGGTGACTACCACCCGCATCCCCTTTCCCAGGCTGAGCGCGGCGTTCTCGGCCATATCACGCCAACAGACGACGTTGAAGAAGGAGGTCGATTCCTCCCACTCGTTGGTGCTGCGATCCTGCCATCGACGGTTCACAGCCAGTCCGAGCGTGGTGGTCGCCTGGCCATCGCGCGTGTAACGGATTTCGGGCTCGCTGGTCAGGTTGCCGGTCAGCGTGATCGTCGCAGTCATTGAGCCCCCCTTGGGAGTCGCTTTGTCCCGACACCCTGGGCCGGCCACCTTGCCGGCCACCTCGCTTCGCTGCCCAGCTCACGTGACGAGCCGTCGCCCGAGCAACGATCGTGTTACCCTCCGGCCTTTGCCGAAGGGGGTGCACGGTGAACGAGATCCGCACGATCACCACCAGCGACGGTGAGATGGGCGTCGTAGTCAGCCGTCCCGACGGCGAGGGCCCGTTCCCGGTGGTCCTCTTCTTCCACCACGGCCCCGGGCTCGACGAGGGGTCAAAGCAGGCGATTCAGACCATCAGCGACGCCGGCTACTACGTCATCGCCCCGGACCGCTACTACCGCTTTGGCCGGTTCCTCGCTATGGATATGCGCCACGCGATGGCTCCGGATGCCGATCCGGCCGAGCGTGAGAGATTCATGGAGATCTTCAATGGAACGACTGATGACCACGTCGAGTGCGACGTGCAGGCGATCCTCGATTACCTGAAGACGGACCCCGCCGCCCGTCCAGCCCCGATGGGATGCATCGGGTACTGCATCGGGGCTCGGTC
>JBEDUR010000107.1:0-3434 GCA_040414865.1 Acidimicrobiales bacterium | reverse complement strand
AGGTTCCACAGCACCCAGGCGTCGACCGTCCCGAGGGCCAGCGCCGGGTGGGAGGCGTCGAGGCCGCCCTCGGTCAGGAGCCACTCCATTTTGGTGGCCGAGAAATAGGGGTCGAGCACGAGCCCGGTCGTGGCTCGCACCTGCTCGAGGTGGCCGGCCTCGACGAGAGCCTGGCAGCGGGCGGCGGTGCGGCGATCCTGCCAGACGATCGCCCGGTACAGGGGCCGACCGGTCGACCGGTCCCAGGCGACAACCGTCTCCCGTTGGTTGCTGAGGCCGATGGCGATCGGCGTCGCTCCCAGCCTTGCGATCAGCTCGCCCAGAGTGGCGCGAACGTGGTCCCAGATCTCGGACGGATCGTGCTCGACCCAGCCGGGCCGGGGAAAGTGCTGGGCGAGCTCTCGATAGGCCATGGCCTGCACCGTTCCCGACTCGTCGAGGGCGAGAGCCCGGACCCCGGTCGTGCCCGCGTCGATCGCCACGACCGAGCCCACGGGCCGACCATAGAGCACCCGGCCGAGATGGCCCGGGAAGCCTCCGACGGCCTTGGCCGGTCGTCGGAGGGCGGGCACCCCTGACGCGCCCTTGAGCCGAGCGATCAGTGTTTTCGAACAAGAATCGCCTCACCTGGGGCAACAGGGGGCGGTTGTCGTTGACACCCGTGTAACTACAATGCTGTAATGACCCCAGTATCTGGTGCCTGACTGGGGATGTCACCGCAATATGTTGTGGTTGGGGGGGCAGTTCCCGTGATCCCTGGAAGCGCGTCAGATCGGTCGGTCAAGGGGTCGGCGAGACCGGCTAGGGATGAGAGCCCCCGACGACGAGGAGCAGCAAGAGATGGCCATCGCCCCGCAGCGAGCTGCAATCGGTATCCGCCGGCACTTCACGACCGAAGGTGTCCACCCCTATGACGAGGTCCGCTGGGAGCAGCGGGACGCCCGGATCCTCGACTACCGGGACGGGTCGGTCGTGTTCGAACAGCTGGGCGTGGAGGTCCCCGAGACCTGGAGTGTGAATGCGACCAACATCCTGGCGCAGAAGTACTTCCGCGGCACGCTCGGGACCGAAGAACGTGAGCACTCGCTCAAGCAGGTCATCGATCGTGTCGTCGACACGATCACCGCCTGGGGTCGCAGGGACGGCTACTTCGAGGACGACGAAGCAGAGATCTTTGCCGACGAGCTGAAGCACCTGATCCTCCACCAGAAGGTGGCCTTCAACTCGCCCGTGTGGTTCAACATCGGGGTCGCTGGCGTCCCCCAGCAAGCCTCAGCGTGCTTCATCCTCTCGGTCGAAGATTCGATGGACTCGATCCTCAACTGGTACACGGAGGAGGGGACGATCTTCAAGGGTGGCTCCGGGGCCGGGGTCAACCTGTCGAGCATCCGCTCCTCCCATGAGCTGTTGAAGGGAGGTGGGACTGCTTCTGGCCCGGTGAGTTTCATGCGGGGCGCCGATGCCTCGGCTGGCACGATCAAATCGGGTGGCAAGACTCGGCGCGCCGCAAAGATGGTGATCCTCGACGCCGACCACCCCGACATCGAGGACTTCATCTGGTGCAAGGCGCTGGAGGAGCGCAAGGCCCGGGTGCTGCGAGACGCGGGGTTCGACATGGACCTCGACGGTGCCGACGGCTACTCGATCCAGTACCAGAACGCCAACAACTCTGTCCGGGTCACCGAAGACTTCATGGATGCGATCATTGCCGATCGCGACTGGGATCTCGTCGCCCGCACCGACGGCTCGGTGACCCGGACGGTCAAAGCCAGGGACCTGTTCCGCCAAATCGCCCATGCGGCCTGGGAGTGCGCCGACCCGGGCATGCAGTTCGACACGACGATCAACGCGTGGCACACCGCCCCCAACGACGGGCGGATCAACGGCTCCAATCCGTGCAGCGAGTACATGCACCTCGACAACTCGGCCTGCAACCTGGCCAGCCTCAACCTCTTGAAGTTCCTCGACGAGAAGGACGAGTTCGACAGCGAGTCGTTCAGGGCGGCGGTCGAGGTGGTCTTCACCGGCCAGGAGGTCCTCGTCGGCAACGCCGACTATCCGACCGAGCGAATCGCCGACACCTCCAGGCTGTTCCGCCAGCTCGGGTTGGGCTACGCCAATCTCGGCGCGCTCCTCATGGCCAAGGGGCTGCCGTATGACTCCGAGGCCGGTCGCGCGTGGGCGAGCGCCATCACGGCGCTCATGACCGGGCATGCCTACGCGACTTCGGCCCGGACGGCCTGCCGGATGGGTCCGTTCGTCGGGTTCCACAACAACGCCGAGCCGATGCTCTCAGTCCTGCGCAAGCACCAGGCTGCGGCGGCCACGATCGATGAGGAGCTCGTGCCCTTCGAGTTGCTCTCCGCCGCGCAGGAGTCCTGGGACGACGCGGTGGAGCTGGCCGACCGCTCAGGAGTACGCAACTCCCAGGCCAGCGTGCTCGCCCCCACCGGGACAATCGCCCTGCTGATGGACTGCGACACGACCGGGGTCGAGCCCGATCTCGGGCTGGTGAAGACGAAGAAGCTGGTCGGCGGGGGCTCGATGTCCATCGTCAACCAGACCGTGCCCAGGGCGTTGCACCAGTTGGGGTACACCGAAGCTCAGGTGGCCGACATGGTCGCCCACATCAACGAGCAAAAAACGATCGTGGGTGCTCCGCACCTCCTGCCCGAGCACCTGGCCGTGTTCGCCTGCTCGATGGGGGACAACACGATTCATTACTCGGGGCACATCAAGATGATGGGCGCCGTCCAGCCCTTCATCAGCGGGGCGATCTCCAAGACGGTGAACATGCCAGAGGATGCGACCGTCGAGGACGTCGAGCAGCTCCACATCGATGCCTGGCGCCTTGGGCTGAAGGCGATCGCCATCTACCGGGACAACTGCAAGGTGGCCCAACCTCTGTCGACCACGAAGACGGCGTCGAGGAGCGCGGACCTGGCTCCGGCGGCCTCCGGGGCCGAGGCGCACATGCGAGAGCTCACCGACCGAGTGGCCGAGCTCGAGTCCTCTCTGGCCACAGAGCGCCAGGTGAAGCCCGAGCCCGTGGTGGTCGGAGCGGTCCGGGAACGGTTGCCGAGACGACGCGACTCACGCACCTGGGCGTTCCGCGTCGCCGACTGCGAGGGTTACGTCACAGTGGGGGAATACGAGGACGGCCGGCCCGGCGAGGTCTTCATCAAGGTCTCCAAGCAGGGGTCGACCCTGGCCGGGATCATGGACGCCTTCTCCATCTCGATCAGCCTCGGGCTCCAACACGGCGTCCCGCTGTCGACCTACGTGCAGAAGTACTCGGCAATGAAGTTCGAGCCGGCTGGCCTGACCGATGACCCGGATCTGCGACTGGCCTCGAGCCTGGTCGATTACATCTTCCGGCGTCTCGCCCTCGACTACCTCTCCTACGAGGAGCGTCTGGATCTCGGTGTGCTGTC
>JBEDUR010000106.1:0-6426 GCA_040414865.1 Acidimicrobiales bacterium | reverse complement strand
AGGGAGGGTCATGGCCAGGGGCGAGATGGGTTTGATGGAGCACCACCACCACGACGAACACCATCGCGACGTCTCGGGGGGCGGGATCCGGGCCGCCATCTTCGGCCTGAGCGACGGCCTGGTCACGAACGTCTCGCTCATCCTGGGAGTGGCCGGGGCTCACCCATCTGGGTCGTTCGTCCGGTTGGCCGGAGTCGCCGGCCTCGTCGCCGGTGCATTCTCGATGGCGGCCGGTGAGTTCGTCTCGATGCGAGCCCAAAGCGAGCTCATGCAGCACGAGCTCGAGATTGAGCGGGTCGCCCTGGCCAACTGGCCCAAGGACGAACGGGAAGAGCTGGTCGACATCTACGAGCGCCGTGGGATCCATCGCCGGGTGGCCGAGCAGCTTGTGGACGACATCATGGCCAACCCCGATCTCGCGCTGGAGACTCACGCCCGAGAGGAGCTGGGGTTCGACCCCCGGGCGATCGGGTCACCGATCCAGGCGTCGGTGTCCTCTTTCTTCTCCTTCGCGCTGGGGGCGATGCTCCCGCTCATCCCGTGGCTGATCGGTTCGGGGACGGCGGCCACGCTCGCCTCGGTCGTCATCGGCGCGCTGACGGCGCTCGTGGTCGGGGTCCTGATCGGACAGTTGACCGGTCGGTCCCGGTGGCGGACCGCCATGCGCCAACTGCTCGTCGCCGCGGTGGCGGCGGCCGTCACCTACGGGATCGGTCGGGCCGTCGGCGTCGGGACCAGTTAGGCGCGCATCGGCCGCGACCGCTCGGGCTCGAAGAGGTACGAGCGGTCGATGTGGTCCTGCGTGAACCCGAGCTTGGTGTAGAGCGCGACGGCACCGGTGTTGTCGGCCTCGACGTAGAGCATCCCGACCGGCGCCCGGTCAGCCACCGTGTCGAGGCCGGCGATGGCCAGCAGCCGACCGAGGCCGCGTCCCTGGAAGTCCGGGTCGACGGAGATGACATAGATCTCGCCCAGCACTGGGCTGCGGTCGTGGTGCACCTTGGTCCAGCACGAGCCGGCCAGTCGGCCGTCGATCTCGAGCAGCACGAATCCGGCCGGGTCGAACCATGGGGCGTTCTCGCGCTGACGCAGAGTGTCGAGGTCCCAGGCGCCCTGCTCGGGGTGGGAGGCGAAGGCTCGGTTGTTCACCTTCAGCCACGCGGCCTCGTCGACGCCGGGCCGGAAGGTCCGCAGGATGTACCCCCCGGGGACGCTCGGGCGCTCCGCAGCCAACGGCAGGGGCGCCCGCAATTGGAGCAGATCGCGCTCGACGCCGAATCCGAGCGCCAGCGCCTCGGCGTCGTCGGCGGCAGAGGGGCGAGTGACCCAGTAGCGGATCTCGGTCGTCCCATCGGCGGTTGCCACCGACAGCGCGGCCGTCAGAAGCCGGTGCCGGACCTCACGGGTCCCAGGCGCCGTGGCGTCGACGACGATCTCGATGGTGGCGGTGGTGAGCCGCCGTCCGACCTGCGCGTAGCCGTTCACCGGCCCTCCATCCCGATGGGCCAGGCCGGAGAACCCCCGGCCCGAGCGCCAGGCGAGCAGGCTGGCCTCGGACATCACTGGATGGTCGGAGCCGCTCGTGACCCGCTCGATGAGCGCGTCGATGGCCTCCCGAAGGGCGATGTCGTCTCCCTGGACGACGACGAGGTCACGACGATCGTCGTTCTGCGGCACCGTTTGGCACCCTAGAGGGTCGGGGCCCTCGGGCTCGGCGGGACGCGCCGATAACCTGCTTCGGGCATGACCGCCAAGCCGAGCATCCGTACCGTCAAGGCCAGGACGCGCACGGTGATCGAGCGCCTGGCCGCCTTATACCCGGGGAGTGCTCGGGAGCTGTGCGCCCTGGACTTCGAGACCCCGTTTCAGCTGCTGGCGGCGACCATCCTCTCGGCCCAGAGCACCGACGTTCGGGTGAACATGGTGACCCCCCAGTTGTTCGCCGCCTACCCCGACCCGGCCAGCCTGGCCGCGGCCGACCCCGGCGCCATCGAGGAGATCATCCGGTCGACCGGCTTCTTCCGCTCCAAGACCAAGAGCCTGATCGGGATGGCCGCTGGATTGGTGGAGCGCTTCGGAGGCGAGGTTCCGGCGGACATCGACGAGCTCGTGACCCTGTCGGGAGTCGGGCGCAAGACCGCCAACGTCGTCCTGAGTGTCGCCTTCGGGCTCCCCGGTTTGCCGGTCGACACCCATGTTCTGCGGCTCGTCCGGCGGCTCGGGCTGACCACGGCCACCGATCCGGTGAAAGTCGAGACTGCGGTTGGCGCGCTCGTGCCCCCGCCCGAGCTGGGTGCGCTCAGCCTACGGTTGATCCTCCATGGCCGGGCCGTCTGCGTGGCTCGGCGGCCGCGCTGTGCCGACTGCGTGCTGAACGACATCTGCCCTTCGTCGACCGTGCCCGGCCCGGCCCGCCCACCCCGGCCAACTCGGGCTCAGACGGCCCCGCGGAACAAACAGAACGGGTGACCGGCCGGGTCGAGCATCACTCGCACGCCGTCGCGCGGCTGATGGCCGGCAAGCCGCCCGCCGACACTCTCGGCCCACGCCACCCCGGCATCGAGGTCCTCGACTGCGATGTCGAGATGGACCATCATCTGCTGCTCGCCGTCGACTGGTGGCCAGACCGGGGTCCGGTAGGCGGTGCCCAGCTGGCACTCGATCTTCATCCGGCGATCGGGGGAGCGGACCATGGCCCAGCCGCCCGGCACCGAGTCGGTCATCGTCCAGCCGAGCAGCCGCTCGTAGAACTCGGCCAGAGCCACCGGATCGGCGGCGTCGAGCGTCGGCCCCGACAGACGCATTGGAGGTCGTTCCATGACCATTGCTCCTCTCGTGCGCACCGAGCCTTCTCGGGGCGAAGTGGAATCGGCCGCATCGGTCCTCCAGTACTACTGAGGGTGCTACTTTTGGTCCGTGGTCGTCAAGCGTTCGGTCTCGCTCGGTGACGAGGTCGCGGCGGCCGTCGAGCAGGCCGCCAGCGAGGACGGGGTTTCCTTCAGCAGCTGGCTGTCCAAAGCTGCCCAGCAGCAGCTGCGGGTCCGCCAGGGACTCCGGGGAGTAGCCGCTTGGGAGACCGAAGTCGGCGCCTTGAGCGCCGAGGAGATCGCCGCCGGTGAAGACCTCCTGGCCCGGCTGCTCTCGGGGGTGTCAGGCATGGCCTCGAGGGTGCGCCGGCGTTGATGGCCGCCACCCGTTCGGGCCTCGTCTACGGGGTAGGGGCTCTTCGGGCCGCGGCCCGGGGCGATCGGGCCTTTTGGGCGATGCACCGTGCGGCACTGGCCCACGGGATCATTCCCGTCATCCCCGCGTCGGTCGTCGCCGAGGGCTTCCGGACCGAGGCCCGGGCCGATCGCATCCAGGACCTGCTCGACGGCTCAGAGATCGAAGTGATGGCGGCCGACCGGGCTCGCCGGGTCGGGGAGCTGGCGGTGAAGGCCTCCACCACCGACCTGGTCGCCGCGAGCGTGGCCGAGGCTGCCGCCCGGCGGAACTGTGCGGTCGTCGCCTCTCGTCAGAACGGGCTGGCCAGTTCGGCCCGCCTGTTGGGCCACAAGTTGGTGCTGCACGCGCCCTAAGGAACCGCCGCCCCGCGGTCAGCCCCGCGGCGGGTCCGACAGCTTGCGCAGACGTCGCAGCGCGCCAGTCAGGGCGCGCTCGACCCCGTAGAGCTCCACCGACAGCTCTTCATCCGGGCCGCTGGCGCTCTCGGCCAGGTTGCCGATCCGCCGGGTGAGTTCGTCCAAGGTGGTGGCGATTGAGCCGATCTCGGCGCGCGAGGCCATGACGATGATGATGGCTCAGCCCCGACTGGCGGGGGGCGCCGCCCCGGGGGTGGCCGAGAAGCCCAGGTAGCCTGGGAGGCCATGGTGCTGCGACCTCTCGACCTCCGCGGCCTCGGGGACCGGCTCGGGTCGGCCCTGCCGCGGCCGGTGGTCGGCCCCGACGTCACCGAGCCGGTGGCCGAGATCGTGGCCGAGGTCCGCCGCCACGGGGACCAGAGCCTTCGGTCCCTGACCGAGCGCTTCGACAAGGTGGCGATCGACGAGATCGCGCTCGATCCCGAGGAGCCCAAGCGGGCGCTCGGGCGAATCGACGACGACCTGCGTCGAGCGCTTGAGGTCGCCCACCGCCGGATCACCGCCTACCACCAACACGACGTGGCGGCCGAACGCGAGCTGCACTCCGAAGGCATCCGGGTGAACGAGCTGGTGCGCCCGGTTGCCCGGGCCGGCTGCTACGCGCCCGGGGGTCTGGCGCGCTACCCGTCGACCGTGCTCATGTGCGCGACCCCGGCCCGGGTCGCGGGGGTGAACGAGATCGCCCTGTGCGTTCCCCCCGGACCCGATGGGCGTGTCGACGACGGCTCGTTGGCCGCGGCGGCCATCGCCGGGGTGGACGAGGTCTATCGCGTCGGCGGGGCCCAGGCGGTGGCGGCCATGGCTTACGGCACCGAGACCGTCGGGGGGGTCGACGTGATCGTCGGCCCCGGCAACCGCTACGTCGCCGAGGCGATGCGCCAGGTCTCCGGGGTGGTTGGGATCCCGGCGGCGACCGCCGGGCCCTCCGAGGTCCTGGTGGTGGCCGGACCCGAGACCCCGGCCGAGCTGGCCGCCATCGATCTCGCCGTCCAGGCCGAGCATGGACCGGACGGGCTGGCCTGGCTGGTCAGCTGGTCCGAAGTCAAACTCGAGGAGGTCGACGCCGCCCTGGAGGCGGTCGTTGCCTCCTCGCCCCGACGGGCCGAGCTGGAGACCACACTGTCAGCCGGCGGCTATCGGTGCCTGGTCGAGGGGCCCGAGCAGGCCGTCGCCGTCGCCAACGTGGTCGCGCCCGAGCACCTCGAGCTCCTGGTGGACGACGGCCGCCAGCTCCTCGAGCGGGTACGGTCGGCCGGCGCCGTATTCATCGGGCTGTGTTCGCCGGCCACGCTCGGGGACTATGTGGCCGGACCCAATCACGTGCTCCCGACCAACCGCTCGGCCCGGTTCGCCTCGGCCCTCTCGACGCGGGACTTCCGGCGTCGCATCCACGTGGTCGAGGCCAGCGCCGAGGGGCTCGAGCACCTCGGCGCATGCGTGGTGACGCTGGCTCGGACCGAAGGGCTGGAGGCGCATGCCCGATCGATCGAGCTCCGGCGATGAGCCGGCTCGTGCCGCGCCGCGACGATCTCGCGTCGCTGGAGGGCTACCACTCGCCGCAGGTCCCGGCGGAGGTCCGGCTCAACACCAACGAGTCGCCGCTGCCGCCGCCATCGGGTTGGGCAGAGGCGTTCGGCCAGGAGATTGCAGCAATCTCCCCGAACCGCTACCCCGACCGCGACGCGCTCGGGCTCCGGGAGGCGTTGGCTGAGCTGCACGGCGTACGTGCCGGCGAGATCTTCTGCGCCAACGGGTCGAACGAGGTGCTCCAGTGTCTGTTGCTCGCCTTCGGCGGGCCGGCGCGTGTGGCAGCCACCTTCGAACCCACCTACGCCCTGCACGGTTTCATCGCCAGGCTGACCGGTACGCCCGTGGTGAGCGGGCCCCGGGACGCGCGCTTTGCGGTGGACTTCGACGGAGCCAAGACCCTCATGGAAGAGCACCGGCCCACGATCACCTTTCTGTGCTCGCCGAACAACCCGACGGCGAACGCCGAAGTGCCCGAACTGATCGAGCGGATCCTTTCGGTTGCGCCCGGTCTGGTGGTGGTGGACGAGGCTTATGGCCAGTTCGCGCCGACCTCGGCCATGGTGCTCCGCGGCACAGCCGGCGCCGAGGGCCTGGTCGTGGTGCGCACGTTCTCCAAGACCTGGGCGCTGGCAGCGACCCGGCTCGGGTACTTGGTGGCTGAGCGCGAGGTCGTCTCGGCCTGTGAAGCCGTGGCCCTCCCGTACCACTTGTCGGCCTACACCCAGGCCGCCGGGCGGTGCGCCCTGCGGTTCCGAGCCGAAATGGAGGAACGAGTGGCCTTCGTGGCCGAGGAACGGGGACGGATCGCCGCCGCCCTCGGTTGCCTGGAGGTCGACCAGTGGCCCTCGGACGCCAACTTCATCCTGTTCCGACCACGCTCCCGCTCGGCTCGGGCGGTCTGGGAGGAGCTGCTGGATCGCTCGGTGCTGGTTCGGGACTTCTCGGCCCGGGTCGGACTGGACGGTTGCCTGCGGGTGACCGTGGGCACCGCCGACGAGAACGACCGGTTCCTCTCGGCCCTCGAGGAGTGCCTCCGATGAGCGGCGAGGGGCGCACCGCCAACGAGTCGCGTTCGACCCGGGAGACCTCGGTCACCGTCGAGCTTGCCGTCGACGGATCGGGTCAGGTGTCGGTGTCGACCGGCCTGCCCTTCTTCGACCACATGCTCGAGCAGCTCGGGCGCCACGGCGGCTTGGACCTGGTGGTCCGGGCCGAGGGCGACCTCGAGGTCGACGCCCACCACACCGTCGAGGAT
>JBEDUR010000105.1:0-11486 GCA_040414865.1 Acidimicrobiales bacterium | reverse complement strand
GCCGAGGCTTTCTAAGAGGGAACGGACCTGTGGCTGCTCCCACATCATGTCGACGGGGACCGGCGCGCTTCCGATTAAGACGAAATCGAGGGGACCTTCTCCCCACACCTGGTAGGCAACCTGCGCGCCGTCAGCTGTTTCGGCATACCGAGTCTTGGGTGGTTCGATCGTGCAACGATAGCCCTGTCTAGAACATAAGGCTGGGGATTGAAGACCGGTCGATAATGCCGGTTCTTCGAGTGGCTCCACTGGCAACCTGCCCTGGCACGCAAGCGCCGGTCGGGGAGGCTCCCGGGTGTCTCACCTATCCGGTCTTCTGGGACATCTGGGCTATTCCTCAGACCGCTCTGGCCGCGAGATGGCGGCCAGACCGAAGGCAATGAGACCCATCCCGCAAGAACCCATTTTCGTTTGTCGCGGGGGCGGCTCCCATCGACATCCTGATGGTTTTGAAGTGTCGCACCCCTTCCAAAGCGCAAACCCCCCTGTGCCGAAGCACGCCCGGGCCACGACTACCGACGCAACCGCCGGTCCGTCCGATGGTGCGACTGCATCCCATTGACAGGCGACCCGAACTGGCATCGCTCGGCTTCCCTCTGCCGAGCACGGGCTAGCCGGGAAGCTTCTCGACAGGCGTCGCACCGACAGCCGGCGTTGTATGCGCTTCTGGTTCCATGCGTTCGTGCCATTACGAACCTCCTGCAGAGTCGTCGCACTCCGAATGACGCGTCACCATGCCTCCTTGCTACCGGTGACATCGGCAACGATTTCGGTTCCGGGGAATGCCGCTTGCACTAACGAGAGTGTCCAAGAAGGGATCTCGGTCATATGTCGCAACGTGGCCAGATCCATGTCTCGCCAAGGCGCACGAGGTTCGTCCATATGGACCGGTACTTCTGCGCGATGGTCCAACAGCCCGGCAGCTCGCCGACCAGCTCCACGATGCCGAACGCATCCATCTCGACCAGATCCCGTCGCACCCGGGTAACCAGGCGTGGGCGTCGACGACGCTCGTGGGCAGAAAGAGTGCGGCGAGTTCCCGTCGCTTCCGGGTGCGTATGGAGCCGAGCTCCACCTGACGGAGAACCCGCCAGGACTCCGCTTCGTCGCACCCGATCAATCGCAACGCAGAAAGCAGCTGGGCGCAGCCACGCAGGAGGCGGGGGCTCCGCTCGGGCTGGGCACGTCAATGACCACGTCGGCATGTCGCTTATCCCAGATCACTGTCGAGCGGCACCATGCGACGAAGACGGCCAACAGGGTCAATTTGTCGCGGTCCTCGTCATGGAGGGTGGGCGACTTCTCCGGTACGGCGAGGTCTTCGACAAACGCGCGCAGACCACCTGGCGAAGCTCACGATGGGCGCTGCGGTCATCGGCCAGAGCCAGCGATCCCGCTTTGAGGTCGTCTTCCTCATCAATGACCGGCATCCGGTAGAGAAGGAATCGCTCTCCCAAAGCGCTCATGCCAAGCTCGTCGACTGCTTCGGTGACGCATCCGGTGAAGCCGGCCTTGCCCTCCCAGCGATGCTGCTTTCCCCCGATCTGGCGGGAGAAGCGCCCGTCGGTGGCGATCTCTCGAAGGGCGCCGGATTCCTCCCGCCGGCTCTCGGCGATCAAGGTGGACAGTTCGGGGGCGAGGATGAACACCCGAGGAGCCGAGTTGTTCTCGAAGGAGTCCCCTGCCCGCCGTCAAGGGATCTCCCGTGTCGTCCTCGCGCGCCCCCCAAGGGTGAGAATGCCGGCGAGATGTGCATCGGACAGATCGCGAAGGGATGAGACCACCCCAAAGAACAAGACTTTGGAGATCTTTGGTCAGGCCACCGCCACCGATGACGGGCCCAAGACACACGGAGACTTCGACGTTTGGCCCCTTGACATCAGTCCCGAGGGCTGTTGTCGCGCAACCTCTGAACGTCCATGGAGTCATGGCTGAGTGACGGTTTACGAGAACCCGCAGGTGACACCGGTCAAATGTGGCATAGTAGGGGGTCTGTCCCACCCTTGGACTGTGCCTCATCTGAAGAGGAGGTGGCGATGACTCGCTCACCCAAGTCCGCAAAGAAGGACGAAGCGCGCAAGTACAGCACCTTGTCCGAGCGAATCGAGATCGGGAAGACTGCGAGGGCCAACCTCCCCCGATCCCGCCACGGCGAATGGGCTCCGGCCTCGGATCGAGCCGACCCTCTCACGATCCTTGAAGAACAGGAACGGACGCGGGTACAAGAGCTCCTACCCATCCGACATGGGCGCATGGCCGCGTCGCCCTTTGCATTCTACCGGGGGGCAGCCGCTGTCATGGCCGCGGACCTCGCCCCCGAGCCTCGCACCGGTCTTACCGTTCAACTGTGCGGCGATGCGCACCTTGTCAATTTCGGCGGGTTCGCCGCACCCGATCGTGACTTGGTCTTCGATGTCAACGACTTCGATGAGACCAACCCCGGACCATTCGAATGGGACATCAAACGATTGGCGGCAAGCCTTGACATCGCAGGACGCGAGCGAGGATTCAAGCGAAAGGAATGCCAGGACCCTGTCTTGGCGGCAACGCAAGCCTACCGGGAAGCGATTCGTGAATTCGCGCGGATGCCCATCCTTCAGATCTGGTACTCGAGACTCGACGTGGCAGGAATTGAACGTCGATGGGCAGCGGAGGAAGGCGGCAAGGCGGTTCACAATCTTCAACGTCTGGCCGCCAAGGCAGAAACCAAAGACAACCTGAAGGCCTTCAACAAGCTGACCCACGTCGAAGCCGGCGAGATCCGCTTCGACAGCGACCCTCCACTACTGGAGCCCGTCTCCGAACTCTTCTCAGGGATCGAAGCGCAACGAGTCGAAGACGCTATCGCTGGATCACTTCGCCGGTACCGGCAGACGCTCGTAGAAGACCGGCGGCACCTCTTTGACCGCTACCGCTTCGTCGACCTCGCCCGCAAGGTGGTGGGGGTCGGCAGTGTTGGTACCCGGTGCTGGGTGGCTTTGCTCCTCGGGCCGGATGAAAACGATCCCCTCTTCATTCAGGTGAAGGAGGCCGATCACTCGGTACTCGAGGAGTATTCGGGCAAGAGTCGCTTTGGCAATCACGGACAGCGAGTCGTGGAGGGACAGCGCCTCATGCAGGCAGCCAGCGACATCATGCTGGGCTGGGACCGCACCGAGGATAGAGATGGTATCGCCCGCGATTACTACATGCGGCAGCTGTGGGACTCGAAAGTGTCGGCCCCTGTGGACACCATGACCCCTGACGGTTTCCGCATATACGCCCAGATTTGCGGATGGACGCTGGCTCGGGCACATGCCCGTTCGGGAGATGCCACCGCGATCGGCGCCTACCTCGGCTCGGGAGATGCGTTTGACCTTGCGATGGTTGCCTTCGCCGAGGCTTATGCCGAACAGAACGATCTCGACCACCGCACCCTTACCGAGGCCATCAAGAGCGGACGGGTGGCCGCAGCCATGGGAGTCTGAGCCCTGTATGACAGTGACATTTTTGCCGGGAGCGATCGCAATCTCAGGTACATGAGGGTGCATCGTCGATCCGCCGAGCGAGCGTTCTGAGCTGATGGGTCCTTCGGCCCTAGTAAGCCAGTCCAAGATCGTCACACGCTGAGCCAGAGGTGTGGGTGGCGATGTCAGATGAAAGGAGTGAGGGTGATCGCTTATGATTTTCCGTTATTGAGCATTTTCTTTTCAATTCTTGTTTTCTTCGCGCTAGCCACGGTGGTTTTCTTCATCATTTGGTGCTTCATTGATAACTTCCGCCGGCGAGACCACAGCGGATGGGCGAAGGCTGGATGGACAATTTTGATTCTGTTCATCCCAATTTTTGGAGCGTTGATCTACATCCTTGCTCGCCCCGCTGAGCCCGTACTCCCTTGAAAGGGTCCGATTGTCTGCTGGGATCGTCCGCGGTTAGGACTTTTGACCCCTATTCATGAACGAAGGTTTGTGAGATGCTGTCGGTGTCCCACCTTGACGGGTCGGCGTTGAGATTCCTCAGGGTCTCGTAGAGATCTCCCAGAGAGGCGGAGCGTTGTAGCGCCCTGATGCGTGTTACGCGCGTTTGGGAGCTCCTAGAACCAAGGGAGAAGCAAGCATTTAGGCCACCAACGACGCCCGCGTGTCGATTGGTGTCTCGATATATCCGGCGAGCCGGGACGATCCCCCTCTCTTTTTGCCCGGATTTGTCTTTGTCACGAAAAGCACACAAGAAGCACACATTGGTTAGGAGTCGTCGTGAGTGACTATCCCCTCATCAGCGATCACGGCCTCATCGGTGACCTGCAGACCTCTGCCCTCGTCACCAAAGACGGGACCATCGACTTTTTCTGCGCCCCTCGCTTTGACTCTCCGAGTATCTTCGCCTCGCTCCTCGATGCTCGGCGTGGAGGACGATTCCGCATCACTTCGACGACTAGAGACTGCGAGACGACGCAAATCTACTATCCCCAATCGGCCTGCCTCATCACCCGGTTCATGACCGAGAGCGGAGTTGGTGAACTCATCGACTTCATGCCCATCGATAACCCGACCGTCGTCACCGACAACCACAAGATCGTCCGAGGCGTACGTTGCCTACGCGGACAGATGCCGTTCCGTCTCGAGTGCGAGCCTCGCTTCGACTTCGACCGTCAGCCCCACAAACTGTCGCTCACCAGCGAGGGAGCGGTCTTCGAGACCGGCGGCCAGCAGATCGTCCTCCACGGTGCTGCCGGCGCCGACCACTTCGGAGACGGCGGCGTGCACTTGGAGTTCAGGCTCAATGCCGGCGACGTCGCGGGGTTCATTCTCGAGACCGGAGCCACCTCCGCACCCCGGGCCGTGGAACGCGACGAGGTCATTGCGATGTTCGAAGAGACCGTCAGATACTGGCGGGCTTGGCTGGCCAAATGCACCTACCAGGGGCGTTGGCGCGAGATGGTGCATCGCTCGGCCATGTCGCTCAAGCTCATGACCTATGCGCCCACCGGCGCTCTGGTCGCGGCGACGACGACGGGGCTGCCCGAACAGATCGGCGGCGAGCGGAACTGGGACTACCGCTTCACGTGGATCAGAGACGCCTCGTTCTCGATCTACGCGCTATTGGGCCTCGGTTACGCCGAGGAGGCCCGAGCGTTCCTCAAGTGGGTTGGCAACCGGGTGTCCGAGCATGTGGGCAAGGAATCCGGCCCCCTCAAGATCATGTACCGGGTCGATGGGTCCTCGGACCTGACGGAGGAGACGCTCGACCACTTCGAGGGCTACATGGGTTCGCGCCCGGTGCGCATCGGCAACGGGGCGGCCGACCAGCTCCAACTCGACATCTACGGCGAGGTCATGGACTCGATCGCCCTGGCGGATTCCACCGAGCCCGTGGGCTATATCGGCTGGCTCGAGCTCATTCACATGCTCGACTGGCTGTGTGAGAACTGGGACCAGCCCGACGAGGGTGTGTGGGAAACCAGAGGTGGAGAAAAGGACTTCACTTACGGCCGGGTGATGGAGTGGGTTGCCCTTGACCGGGCCATCCGTATGGCCCGCGACCGGGGTCGCCCTGGCGACGTCCAGCGTTGGGTAGCCACCCGAGACGCCATCTATCAACAGGTCATGGATAAAGGCTGGAACCAAGAGCGCGCCGCGTTCACCCAGTACCCGGGGACCGATGTGGTCGACGCCATCTGCCTGCTCATGCCCATCGTCGGCATTGTGGCACCGAAGGACCCTCTCTGGCTCTCCACGATGGACGCCATCGACAAAGAACTGGTGAACGACAGCCTGGTCTTTCGCTACAACCCGGCCGCCTCCCCCGACGGGCTAAGGGGATCCGAGGGAACGTTCTCGTTGTGCTCGTTCTTCTGGGTCGAGGCGCTCACCCAGGCTGGACGCTTGGAGGAGGCCCAATACGCCTTCGAGAAGATGCTGACCTACGCCAACGGATTGGGACTCTACTCAGAAGAGATCGACCCGAGTGGCCGCCAGATCGGCAATTTCCCCCAGGCCTTCACTCATCTCGCCCTCATTCACGCGGCCATCGCCCTCGACGCTGCCCTCAACGTTGGGAACGGACAAACGTTCCAGCTTCCGCGCGGTATGGGTCTGCCGACCGCGCCAGCAACCTGAGCTCCGCACGGCCGGAGCTTGGGGCGGTGCAGCGGCCGGAGCGGTAGTCGGCCTCCTGTTTTCTCCCGCGATCATTGGCACCGCGATCGTGGGTGCAGGCGTGGGCGGGGTCAGCGGCCACCTATGGCGAGGCATGTCCCGCGCCGACATCAAGGAGCTGGGCGACCTGATGGATGACGGCCGGGCCGGCTTGATCGTGATCGGGGAGAGCACTCTCGAACAGGCCATCGACAAGGCTGCTTTGAAGGCCGAAAAAGCACGTCGCCAAAGAACTCAACGTCGGCTCGAAAGACCTTGACGAGGCCGTTCGAGAAGCTGCTGGGGAGCTCAGCTAACCCAGGCGCGAGGTCCCTCTGAACGCTCATTATTGAGGGACTCACGGGAGCCCTTGCGGGGTGCCACTGAAGTGCCGTACGGGACGTTCGCGCATGTGGCAGAACGGTGCTCTGGGGACAATTCGGCTTCCGAGTTGTCGTTGGTGCAAGGATCAGGACGCTTCCGTCGCGGCAGTACCCGGCGACCTGCCGAGCCCGGCCCGAACAGCGGTGACGAGCAGTCGAACGACGAGGCCGATGAGGACCAGGTCCAGCACCATCTGCGCGCTTACGACTGCGCGGGCAGTGTCTGTTTTGGCCGTGATGTCACCGAACCCCACGGTCGAGAACACCGTGACCGTGAAGTACAAGGCGCGCATGTGGTCGAGCGGCTCCGTAAAGGTCGACGCGGAGTTATGTGACATAGCCAGGTACAGCGCCGCGAACAAAGCCAGAAACAATGCCAGGATAAAACCAAGGGCTTCGATGGCCCGAAGCTCGGGGTAGTTAGCCTTGACGATACTTCGGGCTTGCCACCAGATGACGACCCCTATAAGGGCAACGTCGAGGACGAGGCGACCAATCGCCCGACCGGCTGACTCGTGTCCAATCGGGAGGATAAAAAACGCCCCGAAAATGATGATCCATGCGAGCACAATCCTGACCACCAGATGTAGGAGGGCTCGTCGCCTCTCCACCGGCTGCATGTCCCTGAGGCTTCGTGCTGTCACGGTTTACCTCCCCTTTGCTTTCTAACTGGACCACGTCACCTCATTGAGGCGCGCATTGCTCATGATCTATCGCCCGCTAGTTGTCTTGCCGAACGGCGCTCGCGCCAAACCAGACCAACCACGGCTCCTAACACGATCACGACGCCCACCGCGATGAAGAACGACATCAAGGCGAAGATGACTCCGATAGGGCCGTACTTCTTGTCATCCGAGGTGACCGAGTTGGAGAAGACAAGATGGAAGACGGCGTACATGCCCACCCAACACACGGCTGTGGCGATGGCCGAGGGAAGCAACGTACGCCATGGTTCACGTCCGGCGAGGAGAAGCCAGATGGTGAACCACCAGAAAAGAGATAAAACGATCAGCGCCACGACGGCAAGCAAGATTGGCCCACCGGTATGCACAAGCGGCGGTGATGCTGCACTAAAAACGAAAGACCCTAGGAAAATGAAAGCCAGCCACAGTAACTGATGGGGCAAGTTCTTTATGCCCCGACCTTCGAGGCCGAACACCTTCTCGTAGATGTCTTGAATGGCGGATGCGAATGCAATCCCACCCAAAATGAACAGTACGTACCCAGCGCCGGATATGGCAGCAGTAGTCGCATGGGCCGGACCGAAGATGTGGTTCACGTCCTGGGCCGCCTCCTGGTTGAGCCCGAGCCTTCGGACAAGTCCTGTGACGTCGGACCTGCCCGCGAAGGCGGCCACAACAATGGTGAAGGGAATGAAACACAAGAGGATGGTCGCCGCAAGCAGCATCGCCTTGCTCATGAAGTCGGTGGAAGCCAGTCGGGTCCAGAACGTTTCAGCGAGAGAACCCGAATATCGTCGCTGCGCTGCGCCGCGTACTCGTTTTACGGTGCTCTGCTTGGAGACAGCGGCTGTTTCTGTTGAAGGGGTGTGGGTCATCCACGGGTTGCAGTCTGTCCTGGTCCAGACTGCGGCGCTAGGGGGCGAGACCCAGTGTCGGACAGCCCAGAAGAGCTCTCGCTCGTGTGCTCCAAGTGCGCCAAAGTGCCGGGACTGGGGCCAAGCCGCCCATGAGCGGGAAGTGGTTCGCCCCAGACCAATTGCGATGCATGTCAACGCCGAGCCGAACGCTCGTCGGACACCTTTAGGCCGGTCTTGGGACTGGTTGTGGGGCCTCTTTGGCCCTGCGCTTGGCGAGGACGCCTGCGAGGAACATGACGATCACGCCGATCCCCACACCGCACGACGCCCAGAGCACCCGTTGGCCCGCCGCGGAATAGTTGGAGGGCTGCGGAAGGTCCACCAAGATCAGCACTCCCGCGGTGATGGCCGCGTAATAGAGGGCGTAGTTCCAAAAGCGAACGGCGGCCGCGTGCATCAACAGGACGATGGCGACGACTTCGAGTGCATGCGAGATCGTGAACAGTCTGAGTCCGTGTTCATTGGCGGCTATCAGCAGCAGCAGCACGGCAGCGGCGGCACCGATGAGCGCGCCAGCGACGCGCTGGGTGGAGGCGAGCGTGGCCTGTTCCAAGCTGGGCTTCATCGCGACGATAGCGGCGATTGGTATCCAGAGGCCGTGCGAGAGGTTCAGTCCGAACGCGAGCGCGACGCACCCGGCTATGGCGAGGGCGCGGATAACCGCAAACATGATCTGTGGCGGGGTCAGCTTGTGCGGCGAAGTGTCACCGGGTATCTCCGGGAACGGCGGGGGGCGGTCTTCGCGTCCTCGGAGCAGCCACTCGATGAACGTCAGCACGATCCAGAGCGCCGACCCTCCGACCCAGGCGACCACCTGTGCCCAGGTGTAGTCGGTGATGTGGGAGTGTTGATGGAGGCTGACCGCGAGCGACAAGGCAACGAGGAACCAGATGTTTAACAGCAAGGCCGCAACGAATCTATGCACCCCGAACCGGAGCGCCAGACCCGCCACCAACGTGACTCCAAAAGCCGCAAGCACGAGCCAACCCCAGGCACTGCCGCCAAGGCCGAACGACAGCGCGGTCAGCGCAGCTCCAACCAACGCAAAGACAGCGAGGCCCAAGGCGCGGGACCTATAGGTGCCTCCCACGTCCGCCACCCCTGCAAATAATGCAGCGAAGACTGCGCTGAGCAGGTATTGCTCGTGCCCGATCGCCCAGAAGATGACCATCGGTACCAGGGCGACGTCGAGGAACATCACTCCTCGCGCCCAGTTGAGCCCTGCCGGGTTGAGTTCGAACACCTTCGACAACCAGCCCATGACATTCCCCCGATGAAGGGGCTGTCTTTCGCGTCCGCTTGCGCCGCCCTTGGTCACCTTCGCCTGCCTTGGTTGGGAAGCCGATTCACTTAGGAGGTCGATCGTCGAGATAACGGTAACCCAGTAAATGCCGTTGGCAAGGAGCGCCCCAGATCACCGGTTCGAGGAGGTCAGAACTTCGGCGTCAACTCAGTGACCAGTCGTTAGGTGAATCACGCCGACGTCCGACAGTCCGTTGAGCACGAGCTGCACTCCGAGCGCGGCCAGCAGGAAACCAAAGACCTTCTCGGTGACCAGCATCCGGCTGGCGTCCAGCTTGCTACTGACCTGGACCGCGAAGCGGAAGGTTATGACGTCGAGCGCGAGCACAGCGACAAGTAGACCGACAGCGACGGCCACCACGGCAATGGAACTGGCCTCGGCCGACAAGGTGACCAAGGCGACGATCCCGGCTGGGTTGAGCAAGTAAGGCACGGCCAGCGGGTACACGGCAACCTGCATCGGGTTTTGGCTCTGGACCGGGTGATGACCGCCGGTACCGGCGGTCGGATGGCCGAGCACCATGGCGAGCGCGATGACTAATAGGATGATGCCGCTGGCGACACCCAGCGCACCTGGCGTGAAGTGCAGCAACCTGGACAGCAGGCCGCCGAGGATCAGCAAGAGCACGGCGACGGTGCCGGCTGTGGTCAACATTTTGCGTAAGACGGCGCGCTTCGTTGCCTCTGACATGTCGTTGGTCGACTCTAGGAATGGCACCAGCGCGATCTTGGGTCCGACCCCGATCAGGAGAAGCAAGAACGTGTCGATGACGAAGGCGGCGTCCAGCGATTCGAGTTCTTTCATCGCTCCGTCCAGTCTGCTTGGAAGTCCATGCCGACACTCGTTGCAGCCACGTTACGGGAGGAATCGGCCTACGACACTAGATTTTTCTCAGGCACGCGGGGCTCTCACTCGGGTGAGACGCTCGACGCGCGGCGACCGGCCACGACACCGAACCAAAAGCGGTCGACCGGTTCTTCACCAACGCCGGGGACACCGTGTCGGGACTACTGGTGCTCCAAACCACAATCCTGGTCGTGACCAGCTGCTCAAGCTCCGCGAGGATCGGGACGGAGACATCACGTTTGGTGCCCCTGATGAGGAGTTCGTCAGTTTCATCAACGACATTGAGCGCCCGGTCGGCACCTACCTCTACGGACGCCGCATGTACGAAGCGATGATCTTCTGGGAGACCGCACCCATCCCTGACCAGCCTTCCTGGGTGGTGGACTTCACCAAGATCTGGCGAGGGGCCGACAAGATCGTCTTCTCGAAGACTCTGGCGTCGGTATCGAGCACTAGGACCACCCTCGAGCGGGAGTTCAACGTCAAGGCGATTCGGCAGACGAAGGCTGACACAACCCACGACCTCACGGTCGGCGGAGCTGATCTCGCTGCCCAAGCAATTGGAGCGGGCTTAGTGGAGGAGTTTCACTTGTTCTTCTGGCCACTAGCGCTGGGAGGCGGCAAACCCGCCGTCCTAGGCACGGGCGTCTCGATCTTCAATAACTCAGTGAGCGACGCTCCCGCAGCGGAGTCGTCCACCTTCACTACCCCATCACCACCCAGTGAGTGACGTTCCGTGAGCGGCGCAAGAGGTTCGGCGTTCAAATCCCGGGAGCCCAACCATGCGTGGTGACTTTTGTGTAGACCGCACAGGCCAGCCGACGCCGAGTTCTCTCGCGGTCTTGTCGGACTTCGCGCGATCATGGCCAATAACGGCACCCGGCGCGCCCTGGGAGGTCCAGAATGGCATACGAAGTCGAGATCATCTTGCTGCGGCAGACAGCAAGTTACTTGGCGATACCGATCTTCGTAGTGGACCCTAATGGCGACCTCGTGTACTACAACGAGCCGGCTGAGGAGCTCCTCGGACAGCGTTACGACGAAGCCGGCGAGATGCCGCTGGAGGAGTGGTCGACCGCCTTTCTGCCCACTGATGAAAACGGAGACCCTCTCCCTCCGGGTGACCTCCCGCTCGTCATAGCGCTCCAGGAGCGACGACCTGCCTTTGCCAGTTTCTGGATAACCGGTTACGACCAGACGAGGAGGCACCTCTCGGTCGTGGCCTTTCCGTTAACCGG
>JBEDUR010000104.1:0-15410 GCA_040414865.1 Acidimicrobiales bacterium | reverse complement strand
CCCGCATGGTGCTGTCCAAGCCGGTGATCGCGGCGGTCGAAGGCCACGCCGTGGCTGGCGGCCTCGAGCTGGCCATTTGGTGCGATCTCCGAGTGGTCGCCGAGGACGCCGTATTCGGCGTGTTCTGCCGACGCTTCGGGGTACCCCTGGTCGACCTGGGCACGGTGCGGCTGCCCCGCCTGATCGGCGCGAGCCGGGCCATGGACCTCATCCTGACCGGGCGGCCGGTGCTTGGCCCCGAGGCGCTGTCCATGGGCCTGGCCAACCGGATCTGCCCCCCCGGAGCGGCCCTGTCCAGCGCCCTCCAGCTGGCCGAGCAACTTGCCGCGCTCCCCCAGGGCTGCATGCGGAGCGACCGCCGGTCGGCAATCGAGCAGTGGGGGCTCTCAGAGACCGAGGCGGCCACCCTCGAGGCTCGTCTCGGCCGAGAGGTCCTGCGGAGCGGCGAAACCCTGGCCGGGGCCCGACGGTTCTCGGCCGGCGAGGGCCGGGGCGGGGCCGCGCTGTGACTCTGGGAGGGTCTGGCGACGATCGAGAGCTGCCGACAGTGGCCGCTTTCGACTTGGACGGCACCGTCACCCGAGGGGCCAGCACCGTGCCGTTCCTGGTCTCGGTCCGGGGGTTCTTCCCGGTCACGGCTGCCCTGATCCGGACGCTCCCGGGGATGCTGCGTGCCGCCGTCCTGCCCGGCACCGCAGCCGACGAGTACAAAGAGCAGCTCTTCGTCCGTCTGCTCGCCGGGACCGCCAACGAAGAGCTAGCTCGAAAGGGCCGGAGCTTCGCCGCCAACCACCTCCGGCTCCGGCTCCGGCCGGAGGTCCAACGCCAGATCGAATGGCACCGCGATCGCGGCCATCTGGTCGTGCTGGTGTCGGCCTCGGTCGAGCAGTACGTCGAGCCGGCCGGTGAGATCTTGGGCGTCGACGGCGTGCTGGCTACCCGGCTGATGGTGGACGTCTCCGGGATCGTCTCGGGTCGGTTCGAAGGGAAGAACTGTCGGGGCGCCGAGAAGTATGGCCGAGTCCTCGGTTGGATGCGGTCGAGGGGCCTGACCGGCGCCGGGCCGGACAAGACGGTCCTGTGGGCCTACGGGAACAGCCGCGGTGACGCCTGGCTGCTCGGCGCAGCCGACTACGGCGTCGACGCGGGGAGGCTCGGCAAGGTCGGGGCGCTGCGTCGCTTCCCCAGCCTTGCCCGGGTGGACGCCGGGCGCCGTCGGGCGCCCGACCAGCGGCCGGCTCGCTGAGGCCCGCCGGGCCGGCCGACGTCCCCCTACACTCGCCGCCGTGCGGATCGACCAGGTCCTCCCGTCCCTGGCCAGTCGAGACGCAATCGGTTCGCATTCGATTGCGCTCAGCGAAGCGCTCCGGGCGGTGGGCATCGACTCTGCCATCTTCTATGGCAACTGCACCCCCGACCTCGCCAGGCTCGGCCGCCCGGTCACCGAGCTCGGTCGCCCACTCCGGGATCGCTGGCTCCTCTACCACGCTTCGATCGGGAGCCAGGTCTACGACACACTCAGCACCCGAACCGAGCCCAAGCTCATCAACTACCACAACATCACCCCCGCCGGACTCATCGGCGAATGGGCCCCCCAAGTCAGCTACGAGGCGTCGATGGGTCGGGCCCAGCTCGACCGGCTGGCTCCCGTCAGCCGCTTTGCCGTCGCCGACTCGGCGTTCAACGAGGCGGAGCTGCTCGAGGCCGGCTACCAGGGAACGGCGGTCGTCCCGCTGCTCATCGACATGACTTCGACCGGCCAGCCCGCGGACCCCGCCGTCCAACGGCGGCTGGCCGAGGCGAAGGCGGGTGGTGGCGGCGACCTGTTGTACGTGGGCAAGATCGCCCCTTGGAAGGCACCCCACGATCTGGTGAAGGCCCTCGCTGTATACCGGCGTCTCTATGACCCGAAGGCCAGGCTGCACCTGGTGGGATCGCCGATCGGCGAGCGCTACGAACCCGCCCTCCGGGCCTTCGTCGACCACCTTGGACTGACCGACGCGGTCGAGCTGGCCGGCTCGATCGACCCGGCCGGCCTCGAGGCCTACTTCGCCGCGGCCGACGTCTACGTGAGTACATCGGACCACGAAGGGTTTTGCGTCCCGGTGGTCGAAGCCATGGGCCATGGCGTGCCGGTCGTCGCCTACGGCGCTGCCGCGGTCCCCGAGACGGTGGGCGACGCCGGCGTCCTCCTCGACACCAAGGAGCCCCTGCGCTTCGCCGCCGCGGTGGCCCGCGTGGCGGGCGACCCCGGACTACGCCGGCACTTGGCCGCGGCCGGCCGGGCTCGGGCTGGCCGCTTCGACCGGGCCAGCTCGACCCGACGATTCGTTGAGCTCCTTCGGGCCGCGACCGCCGGGTCCGGCTGACTCAGCGGCGGACCGAGGGGCCCCGATCGACCACCGCCTCGAGGAAGCGCCGGTAGCGGGGCACGAGGACCGGCCACCGGTAGTGCTCGTTCACGTAGGCCCGGCCGTTGGCCCCGAGACGTCGCCGGAGGGACTCGTCGGCCATGAGGCGGTCGAGCACCACCTCGAACTGCCGGTAGGAACCGAACCACAGGCCCCCGCCGGAGTGAGTGCAGTGCTCCATGGTCGGTCCGCACAAGGCGTTCACCATTACCGGGACGCCCTGCTCCCAGGCTTCCATGATGGCAAGGGAAAACGACTCCATCGCGCTGGGGTTGACAAAGACGGTCGCGTCCCGAAGCAGATCCCACTTCGTCGGCTCGTCCACCGCACCGGTCACGACGATGTCGGGGTGAGGCTCAAGCTGTGTCGAGAGAGGGCCGACCATGGCGAGGGCCAGGGGGCCGGGACGCCGCTCCTTGTAGATGCGGAAAAAACGATCGAGCATGTCGGCGCCTTTGTGAGCGTCGATCCGGGCGACATAGGCCAAGTACGGGCGGTCCCCGATCCCGAGGATCTCACCCCCGAGACGGCCGCCATCGGCCGGGTCGCCGAGCCCGAGGCCGAGCACGATCTGGGGCTTGCCGGCGACCGGGTGGATGCCCTGGACCAGCCGTCGCTCGGCGGCGGTGTAGTAGCAGAGCGCGTGGGCGCGAACGAAGGCGTCGCCGATGGCCGGCATGTACAGCGCTGGCTCGTCGTGAGCCGCCGAGTGCAGCACCGTCGGTGTGGGGGTGACCCGGATCCCGGCCACCGTCGTCATGAACAAGTACGGCGAAAACACCGCGACGTCGGCGCCTCCGGTCCGCAACGCCTCGATGAGCCCCGGCGCGTCGGGGCCGTTCAGCCGGACCCACCGCTCTGACTGCTCCCAGCTGAATCGGCGGGGGGACCCGCGCAGCTCAGCGTCGAGGTCGAAGAACTCCTGTCGGCGGGGCTCGGCCACCTCGAAGCGAGTAAGACGAACCCCGTTGAGGACCGCCGATCCCGGCGATAGCTGGTTCTCCCAGCTCAAGTGGTCGACCGAGCACGTCGAGTAGGCGCACACCTCGAAGCCGGGCTCCTGGGCCAGGTGCTCGGCGAGCAGCCGGGCCGCAGCCTCGGCACCGCCGATGGCGGCCGGGTCGTAGCGCGGCGTGACGAAGACGACCCTCACCCGGAGTGGCCGGGGTGGGGGTCCCCTTCGGCCCCGGCCACCACGAGGTAGTCGAGCCCCTCGGGCCCGTGCACGACCTCGGCGCTGAACCCCGAACGCTCGAGCAGCGCCGCCCAGGTCCTCGGCCGCAGCGGCTGGCCGGCCGCCGCGTCCGCCTCGACGGGCACTTCCTCCGAGGCCCAGGCCCCGGGCGAGAGCGAGTGGATCACGAGCTGGCCGCCTGGGCCGAGCTTCTGGGCTACGAGCTCGAGCAGGGTCGACCGCTCGGCAGCGGTCATCGCGTCGACCACTCCGGTAAGCACGAGAGCGGCGAGGGCGTCCGGAGCGACCGAGCCGAGGTGGTCCAGCACGGGCTCCTCGCGCAGGTCGAGCTCCTCGATCTCGGCTCCGTTGATCCTCCCCTCTCGGGGCTCAACCCCGTAGCCGTCAAGGCCAGCCGATCGCAGGCGCCGAACCAACCACCCGTCGGCCGCGGCCGCGTGAAGGAATCGGCCCGGACGACCGGCCAGGCGGGCAAGGACGATGTCCACCCACCAGGCGGAGGGGCCGTGCGCCCAGTCGGTCTCGATGACCGGGGCGGGGGGCGTCCGCTGCAGGTCAAGCTGGCGCTGCACCGTCCCAAGCCGATCGTCCAGCACCCGGAGGGTGCGCGTCGCCGCTGCGGTGAACTGGTTGATCTGGTCGGTCAACCAGCCGACGTACCACAGGCTCGCCTTTCTGATCGTGCGCTTGACGAGCGCTCCACCCGACTTGGAGGACGCCACCGGCACGACGGGGTCGATGTAGCTGGCCGATTCGACCACCCCGAGCGCTTCGTCGATGCTTCCGTCGCGGCTGGACATCGGCGAGTAGCGAAGGAACAGCCCGTCGAGCTCCTGCTCCATGCGGCGGGGCAGGTCGCCCGACCTTCGCCGCCGGCGCACCTCCTCGTCGATCTCGGCGAGCACCTCTGCCAGGTACGGCTGTTCGGTGCTGGGGTCGCCGCCCTCGAACGGCAGCGGGCGGCTCGGGTCGCTGCTCACCGGCCGACCGCCGGCCTGACGGCCGTGGGGTCCAGCTCGACGGTGACCTTCACCGGAAGGGAAACCAATCCGACCGCCCTGGACGGGTTCATGACCTGGATCCGAGCAACCCCCTCCTTCCAGTCGGAGAGGTCGCCGCCGGCTCGATGTTCAACCCCGACCGAGAGGTCGTAGGTGCCGTCGGTGAAGGGCATCGCCTCATAATGGAACGACACCACCCCGGTTCCGGGGACCACGTCCACCGGAACGTCGAGATCTGTGCTGGCGGTCCGCACTAGGACCGTGCCGTCATCGTCCCGGATCTCGACGACGAACGAGGCCATGGTCCACTCGCTGGAACTGAACTGGATCTGAATGGTGAGGGGTTCCCCCGTCGCCACGTAGGGACGCTCGCCGCTCCCGGGGTGCGAGACGGTAACCCCAGTGATTCGCACTGGGCGCCGGCCGACCTCGGTCTGCGGAACCGCCGGCACTTCGGCCGGGACGGGCACGGGGACCGGGACTGGCAGAGGTTGCCCCAGAACCTCCCCTGCCGCGAGCAGGTTCTCGCGGAAGATCCGAACTGCCTCGCCCGGGAGGCCATGGCCGATCATGAGGCCGTCGCTCAGCACCACCGCCTCGTCGCAGATGGCGCGCACCTGGTCGGGCGATTGTGACACGAAGATGATCGTCCGGCCCTGCTCCTGGAACTGACGGACCCGCTCCAGGCACTTGCGCTGGAAACGCTCGTCGCCGACCGCCAGCACTTCGTCGATCACCAGCACGTCGGGGTCGACGTTCACCGCGACAGCGAAGCCCAGACGCACGTACATTCCCGACGAGTAGAACTTCACCTGCTGATCGATGAATTGCTCGAGTTCGGCGAAGGCGACAACCTCGTCGAAGACTCGATTGATCTCGCTCTTGGACAGCCCGAGGAGCGATCCGTTCAGGTAGATGTTCTGCCGGCCGCTGAGCTCGGGCTGGAAGCCGGCACCGAGTTCGAGGAGCCCGGCCAGCTTCCCCCGGACAACCACCTGCCCAGTGGTGGTCTGGAGGACTCCGCAGATGCACTTCAAGAGGGTCGACTTCCCCGAGCCGTTGCGTCCCAAGATGCCGACAGTGTTTCCCTCCTCGACCTCGAAGGAGATGTCCCGCAGCGCCCACAGTTCGGTGTACGGGGTCCGCCCGGCGTGGATCACCCGCTCCTTGAGCGAGGTGTACTTCCGGTGGTAGAGGCGGAACCGCTTGGAGACGCCCTGGATGTCGACCGCCGTCGTCACCTACAGCTCCTCGGCGAAGTTCCCGGCCAGCCGGCCGAAGACGATCATGGCCACGACGAAGAGGACGAGCGACACCGCCAACACGATGGCGTTCGCCTCGACGTAGGTCCAGGAGCTCCACCCCGGCAGGAGCTGGGCCGTCGGGTGGCCCGGGGTGGTCAGGTGCAGGATCCCGGTCCTGGCGTAGATCACCCGCTCGAATGTCAGCACGATCGGCGTCAACGGGTTCAAGAAGTAGAGCCACAAGATGTGGTGTTCCGACAACCTCGGGTAAATGACCGCCTGGTAGGAGTACACAATCGGGCAGAACCAGAACCAGGCCGACCCCACCACCACTTCCACCAGGTGTTGGACATCGCGAAGGTGGACATTCACCGCGGCGAGGAAGATCGCCACCGCCGAGGAGAACACGAACAGGGGCACCAGGGCGACCAGGATGAGGTACATCTCGCCGTAGGCGGGACGCCACTGCAACGCGACGAGGAAGATCACCATCACGCAGGCCTGGAAGAAGAAGAACACCGCACCAGACCCGACCGAGGCCAGGGCCAGGATCTCCCTCGGGAATGAGACTTTTTTGACCAGCCCGGCGTTGTTGACGATGGACCCGGTGGCGGTGAGCACCGAGGTCGCAAACAGGTTCCACACCAAGAGCCCTGAAAAGAGCAGGATCACGAACTCCGGATAGCCATTTCGCAGCGCGAAGCCGAACACCAGGGCGTAGACCACGATCGCCATGGCCGGAGCGAGCAGCGACCAGACCAGGCCGAGGAAGGAATTCTTGTATTTGACCTGGATCTCCGTCGATACCAGGCTCCACAAGAGCTGACGCGAGTGCCAGATGTCGAGCACCCTCCTCGCCACGCTGACGTGCGAGGTAACGACTCGGGTGGCTTTGACCCCCCCGGCGTCGCCGCTCGGGGCCGCAGCCTCGAGCGCCACGGTCAGTTCCCGCCGACCTGTGCGGTCGAACGCTCGATCACCTGGTCGATAAACCCGTATTCGCGGGCTTCTTGGGCGGTGAACCAGCGGTCCCGGTCCGAGTCGGCCTCGATCCGCTCGACCGGCTGGCCGGTGTGCAAGGCGATCCTTTCTGCCATCATCCGCTTCAGATAGACGATCTGCTCGGCCTGGATCGCGATATCGGCGGCCTGCCCCTGCATCGCCCCGGAGGGTTGGTGCATAAGGATCCGGGAATGCGGCAACGCGTAGCGTTTGCCGTTGGTTCCGGCACAGAGCAGGAATTGCCCCATCGAGGCGGCCAGGCCGAGGCAGATGGTCGCTACGTCGCAGCGGACGTACTGCATCGTGTCATAGATGGCCAGGCCGTCGGTGACCGAGCCACCTGGCGAGTTGATGTAGATGGAGATGTCGCGCTCGCGGTCCTCGGCCTCGAGGAGGATGAGCTGAGCGCAGACCGAGTTGGCCATGGCCTGGTCAACCACGGATCCGAGGAAGATGATCCGCTCCTTCAAGAGCCGCTGGAAAATCTCCGAACCGGGGTCGGCGGTGGCACTGGCCGCACTCACGAGGGACGGGACCAAGGGGCTGGGCATGGCCACGAGGCTACCCGGCCCTGACGGTCGAACGGCCCCACTCCCTCTGGAGCTATCAGGCGTTTTCGGAGTACCCAAGCGGTGAAAGCTCCCTCCAAGGGCGGCCGACGTGGGCCTTCGGGCCCGGGGGTCGTCCCCAAGCGGGGCACGCACGACGGGAGAGAGAGACGGCCGGGGTTCTGTCGCCTTCATGTGCGGGTTGGCCGCATACTCGGGCCAGTCCTCTTCGCCTCACAGGTGTCCAGAGGCCCAACCTCCGGCGCAAGCCTTCAGACCTGGCTGTGACGGCGCCGAAGCGCCAGGGCGTTGAGCGTCGCCAAAGCACCGACCCGACACCACCAAACCCATCGGGCTCTTCCGTTGGCGACACCGCATGGGAGGCTCGAGGTCCGGGGCGGACTATCCGCGAAACGCCCGGCTCCGGCATTCTGGTGTGCCGGAGCCGGGCGCTCGCACGGTTGGTGCAGGTGCTCTGGCAGATGGACTGGTCCAGGGCCCCAGCAGCCTTGGCGTGAGGAGTTGGGTTTGAAGCCTCTGGTCCGACCCGCTGTCCGGACTCGATTTCTACGGCCTCATCCCGAACCCAATGGTTTCCCGTCATTGCGCATTGTTGTCTTGGTTGCCTTGAGAGGAGCCCATCGATTCAGGAACACCGGTCGACGGATTCAGGAAGAGAGGCTGGTTTGGCGGCGCTTCGAAGTTGAACATCGAATCGAGCGACCCGGCCGCTTGGTCGGCAGCTCCGTTCCCCATATCAGGTAGTCCCCAGTTGCTCTCGATGAACTTCACAACGGAGCTTTGGTCCGTGAGCGTGCTGCTGACGGCGTTGCGGCCCGCGTAAGGCGAGATCACCAGCAGAGGCAGCCGAGGTCCTACGCCACACTTCCCTTCCTCGGGTCCGCCACTCGAGTTCGTGGGCACGATGGCCGCCGAACCACAGCTGCCCGGGTTAGTGAGCTGGTCGAGGCTGGTCTCTGAACCGGTGAGCGTCGGGCCGAGCACGTGGTCGTACCAACCGTCCGAGTCGTCGTACGCGATGACCACCGCGGTCGAGCTCCACGACGGAAGCTGCTCGAGGCGGTTGATGGTGTTCACCAGCCACGTCTGCTCGTCGAGGGGGTCGGAGTAGCCGGCATGTGCGTCCTGGTAAGCAGGAGCCTTCAGGTACGAGACCGCAGGAAGGTTGTTCGAGTCCGCGGCTGCCCAAAAGTCGGCCATGTCGTACTGGTGGTTGGCCTGGTCCGTGTGACCAATCATCGCCACCGACGTCGGTGGAAGGTGCATTGGGTTGGCCGTAGAGGCGTAGTACTGGAACGGCTCGTGGTGGGGGATGTAGTCGACAACGCTCGCCCCGCCCACGTTCTGGTGCCGCTCAGAGCAGATCTGGGCGGTCGCGGGCGGCGCGCCGCTACCGGGCACGAACCCGTCGTCGAAGCCGCCCTCGAACCAGCCCCAGGTGATCCCAGCGTTCGTCAACTCCTCGCCGATGTTGTTGCCCCCCATTGCGAGGGTTGATGCCGGCGTGCGACCGTCACCACCCTGTGAGCCGGGCAGGTACGAGCAGATGTCGAAGGTCGGATCCGCGTCGCTGTAGTCAGTCCCGGGGCCGGGAGCCGGCTGATCGGCAGCGGGCGTCGCTCCAGTCGGGTCGGAGGACGTTGTCGGAGCCGTGGTGACGTTTGAAGCGTCAACGTTGGCACCGTTGTAGCCGGGTGGCGCTGCGCATGGCGAGTCGTTGATCGTCGCCGACGTCGGCCCACAGATGGAACCGTAGGTCTGGGCAGAAGTGACGTTCAACGCTCCGGGAGTGGAGGGCCCATACGTCGTTCCGTAGGAGGCGTCACTCATCGCGAAGTGCTGCGCGTAGTTCCACAAAGCAGTGACCGTGTTTCCGTCGTAATAGTCCATAACGGCGAAGTTCGAGTTCGCTCCGGAAGGCACCGGTGAGGGGTTCGTCAGCCCGGAGTTCTCCGAGTTCAGGCATTGGGCGAGGGTCGAGTTGTTCCCGGTGTTCTGCGCATACAGGTCTTCAGCCCCGTGGTCAGCGGCGAGTTGCTCTGCGGTGTAGCCGTGATCCTGATCGCACGTCATCGCGTCGCTGCGGTCGAGCCGAGCCGGGTTGGACTCGTTCGCGTTGAGTGTGAGCAGAGGCCCTGTCGGACCGCTCGGCCCCACTTGGTTGACGAGATTGTCAACGCCGGGTGTTCCGGGCTGAGCCGTGAACTGAGGCTCGCCCGGCGGGTTCGCGGCATAGGGATACGTCCCGAAATAGTGATCGAATGAGATGTTTTCATCGAAGATCGTCACCAGATGCTTGATCGGCGTCGTGGTCGAGGTGAACGCCTCGTCCCCACCCCCAGAGTTGGCCCCGGCGCCCGAGTTTGAGACGGCCGCGAAGGTCAAACCCACGACAGCTGCGACCGCCAGAAGTGGTATCCACCTCTTTCGCAGGCGTTTCACCGTTTTGTGCTCCCTTCTCGACGTGATTGACTGCTCCGTTGTGGTCCGTTGTGGCATGACGTCAACGCAAAGACGCGTGTGATCCTCACTTGGAGCGCGAGGCGTCGAGTCAGCCGGTAAAACGATGTACCGGCTCAGGTAATCTCAGGGAGACCGGAGCGTGGCGGCGTAGTGAAATCTTCTCCAACAGAATGCAAACGCTCTCGAACGTCCCGCGTAGGACTCTGACCGACTGGACCGGTGACTGCCCATCCCCACCAGAGAGGGATCCGGACATAGGACCGTTCGCTAGACGCCCGAAGCCGCCTACGTGAACCCTTCCGCGCAGAAGCACCGCGGCTGCACCCCTCGGGACGTTTCCGAACGGCTCAATCGCGTCGGTGTTCCAACCGCTCGGCCTCGAGCGTGGATGCGGGATCGACGACTACCTGTCCGAGGCACCAACCGCGGCCAACAGGCACGCCGCCGCGAGGTGTTTCCGCGTTGCGAACCGTCGAAGGTCATTTCAGTCGCGTTACTACTGGTGCGGGTTCCTTTACTCGATGAATCGACACTTGCGATCGTTGGACATGCAATCAGAGCTTCCGCCGTCAAACGGCGATCGGCGTACTCGACTATCCGAACGACCCCTGGCAACGGGATGGCCGGTGGAGCCGAGTACGCCATGAATCCAATCGAACGTGTCATACGGCGGATGGACAAGTTCCAGCAGAGGCACAGCCTTCTCGGATTCCCTTTCGCGGTGTTTCAAAAATTCGGAAATGACCAAGCCGGTGGGAAGGCTGGTCTCATCGCGTATTACGGGCTCTTCGCCCTCTTTCCGTTGTTGTTGCTGCTCACGACCATCCTCGGTTATCTCTTGCAAGGCAACGAAAGACTGCAGGAGAACCTCATCGACAGCGCTCTCGGCAATTTCCCGATCATCGGCCCTGAAATCCAGTCCCACACGCACCCCCTTACCGGAAGCCCGATTGCGATAGTCGTCGGCTGTCTCTTGCTTCTTTACGGTGCACTCGGCCTCGGATTCGCGACCCAGAATGCGATGAACAAGGTGTGGAACATTCCCTACGTTCGGTGGCCGAGCTTCGTGTTCCGTTACCTTCGTGGGCTTGGGATTATCGGATTGCTTGCACTCTCGACGATCGGTTCGACGGTTCTCACGGGGTTCGCCACCTTGGTGTCACACACGGGGCAATCGCGTGTTTTCTTGGTGATGGGATCACTCGTAATCAATTTCTTTCTTATTCTCATTGGGTTCAGGGTGATGACGGCCGATCCGCTCCGGTGGCGTGACGTCTGGTTCGGAGCAGCACTGGCGGCGGTCTTCTGGCAGGCGCTTCAACTCATCGGCAGTTGGTACATCGGCCGCGAGCTTCAGCACAGCACCGCTACTTACGGCTTCTTCGGCGTCGTGCTCGTATTGCTTGCCTGGATCTATCTCGGTGCTCAGATGTTCCTCCTTGCGGCCGAGGTCAACGTCGTTCAGCGCTATCGGCTTTGGCCGCGGTCGATGACACAACCGCCGCTAACCACGGCGGACAGAGCCGTCTTCGAGCGTCTGGCGCAAATGGAGATCCGGCGTCCCGAAGTCGGGCTCGAGGTCCACTTCCTGCGTCAGGCGTCCTATGACCCACTGGAGTCGCCATCGACACCGCAAGGAAATTGAACGCAGCAGCGACGACTCCACCGCTGGAGCGGGGGTTGTCGGGTAGGGCGGGGGCGGGCCCGCCCGGATCGGGCGTCCCGACCAGCTGGAGGCACCAATTGGTTACCCCCATCTTCGAACGGCACGTGGTACGAACGCGTTCGGTGAGCGAAGCGGACGACGTGTCGTCCCCCGGGCTGCGGACATAGAGGGGCTAACGCGTGCAGTGGGGGCTTGCGATCGTCGGTCTTACGCTGCTCTTCGTAGCCGCGGTGTCGCGGCGCTTGTCGAGCACCCCGATCACCCCCGCCATGGTCGTAGTTGCCATCGGAGTTTTCGTTGGCCCACTGGTACTCGATGACCTGGTGGTTTCTCCGACGAGCTCCACGGTGCGTTCGCTTGCGGAAGCGACGCTCGCAGTCGTGCTCTTCTCAGACGCTTCCCGACTCAATCTTCGGGTCATGCGTCACGAAGCCTCGATAGCCGTCCGTCTACTCGGGGTTGGTCTCCCGCTCACGATTGTCCTCGGTGCTCTTCTTGCACGTGGTGTGTTCAGCTCACTGTCCTTCGGCGAAGCAGTCATTCTCGCCGTCATCGTGGCGCCGACCGACGCCGGCTTAGGTACTTCGATCGTGACCGATGCGAGACTTCCCCAACGTATACGCCAGTCACTCAACGTAGAAGGCGGCCTCAACGACGGGATCTGCGTCCCGGTGCTGTTGATCGCGCTTGCGATTGAAGCCGGTATGGAGTCGCACGCGTTGCGGGTTCTCGGCGAGCAGATTGGCTACGGGCTGCTTGGAGGCGTCGTCGCGGGCGCGCTCGCCTCGTTCGTCATGGTCATAGCAACCAAGGACAACCTGGTTGACGACTCCTGGCGTCAGATAGTCCCCGTAGCCGGAGCGGCGGTCGCCTATGGCGCCGCGAGCGCTCTCGGTGGATCCGGCTTCATTGCTGCGTTCGTGGCCGGCGGGCTGTTCGGCCTTATGAGTCGAGATGAGGGCGCGCGTTCAATGCGGTTCATTGAGGAGACCGGCGCGCTCCTCGACGGCGTCACGTTTCTCGTATTCGGCGCAGTGTTGCTTGGCCCTGCCTTGGAGCACCTGTCCTGGCAGATCGGCCTCTATGCGGTGCTCAGCCTTACCATTGTCCGGATGGTGCCAGTAGCGATCTCACTTTGGGGAACTCATGCAAGACCAGTGACTATTGCATTCCTGGGTTGGTTCGGCCCTCGAGGACTTGCATCAATCGTGTTCGCCGTAGTCGTGGAAGACGCCCACGTCGCACACGCCGGGACGCTCGTCGATGCGGCGTATGTCATCGTAGGTCTCTCCGTGCTGGTACACGGGCTCTCGGCGTCGCCGCTAGTCAATCGGTATGCCCGCTGGTATCGAGCTGCCGTCAACGAAGGCCCCCTCGCGATGGAGAGCGAACCTAGTCACGAGCACCGGGCGCGGCGCGTAGCAGCTTTTCCGAGCAACTAACCGTCCGCGCGAACGTGACGCCGCTCGCTGGCAAGCCTCGCTTGTTTGCCTTCAGCCCCATGGGCTGAGCTGAGCGAGCAGCTGAGTGCAGGTATAGAAAGTGCACCACCGCATGGACACTGTGAACAACGTCAGTCCAATTGCGGGCGCTCATAATCGTTAGTACACGGTTCAGGTGACTATTGAGAATTCCGACAGCTCTCGCACACCTACCAGGACTTCGTTCTCTGGTGAGCTACAAGCGGAGTTGGCTGACGAAGGACTTGGTGGCTGGACTCGTCCTCACGGCCGTTCTCGTGCCGCAGGGAATGGCGTACGCAGAACTGGCAGGGCTTCCGGAGATCACCGGGCTGTATACCTCCATACTGTGCCTTGCTGGGTACGCGTTGTTCGGACCATCGCGGATCCTCGTCCTCGGTCCCGACTCGTCGCTCGGTCCCATGATTGCGGCGACCATCCTTCCCCTCGTTGGTGCTGACGGGAGCCCAAGCCGGGCAATCGCCCTCGCTTCGATGCTCGCCATACTTTCGGGCGTCATCATGCTCGTTGCGGGATTGGGTGGACTCGGTTTCGTTGCGGATCTCCTCTCCAAGCCGATCCAGGTGGGCTACATGACCGGGCTCGCGCTGACCATATTTGTCGGCCAGCTGCCGAAGCTCTTCGGCTTCTCGGTCGACTCGGACAACTTCATCGGCGACATTCGGGGCTTCGTTGATGGACTCACGGCCGGCAAGACGGTACCCGCCGCGCTCCTGATCGGCCTCTTCGGACTGGGCGTGATCATGGTGCTACAGCGGTGGCTCGCCAAGATCCCTGGAGTGCTGGTGGCCGTGGTCCTTTCGATCGCAGCGACCGCGGCCTTCGATCTCGGGTCACACGGGGTATCGCTCGTCGGCACCCTTCCTCGCGGATTTCCTCCCTTTGCGTTGCCTAACGTTTCGGCTTCGGATTTGCCCCTGCTCGTTGCAGGGGCACTCGGCATTGCACTCGTCGCCCTCACGGACACGATCTCGACCGCGTCTGCGTTCGCGGCACGATCGGGGGACGAGGTCAGGCCGAATCAGGAGATGGTCGGGATCGGCGCGGCAAACGTCGCTGCCGGCCTGTTCCAGGGATTTCCCGTCAGCACGAGCGGTTCACGGACTGCCGTGGCCGAGCAGTCGGGCGCGAAAACCCAGCTTGCTGGCCTGGTTGGTGCTGCGGCGATCCTGACCATGCTCCTGGCCGTGCCCGGGCTCTTCCGCAACCTCCCCCAGCCGACCCTCGCGGCCGTGGTGATTGCAGCCGCCTTCTCCCTTGCTGATATCAGCGCCATGCGACGCTTGTGGGTCGTCCGCCGCACCGAGTTCTTTTTGTCAATTACCGCATTTCTCGGTGTCGCACTCCTTGGTGTCCTTCCCGGTATTGCGGTGGCGGTGGCGCTCTCCATCCTCAACGTCTTTCGGCGTGCCTGGTGGCCTTACAGGACCGTTCTCGGGCGCACGAGGGGAGAGGTCGGTTACCACGACGTCCGTACTCATCCCGAGGCCGAGCGGCCCACCGATCTCGTTGTGTTCCGCTTCGACGCACCGCTCATCTTCGCCAATGCTCGCTCCTTTCGCGAGGAAATCCGGGAACTCGCCAAAGCAGAGCCGCCACCAACGTGGATCGTGGTCGCAGCCGAACCCATGACTGACATCGATACGACCGCGGCCGAGATGTTGGAGGACCTAGATCTCCAGCTGAACAGTCGTGGTATCTCACTCGTCTTCGCCGAGATGAAGGACCCGGTTCGTGAAAAAATCGAGCGCTACAAGCTCACCCGCACCATTGACGCGGCTCACTTCTACCCCACGGTCGAGAGCGCCGTCCAAGCACTCACAGGCGACAGTGCACCGCGGGACCGACCGCCTTCCAGGTTGGCCAACGAATAACTATCCAATGTGAACGAGTCCTGGGTCGAGTCATTTGATCCTGGAGGACGGAGAAGGTCTCTCGGGATCATCGCCGCCACCTACCGTCGGCTCAGTGTGCACAAGCAACCCACCAACAAGATGGACCGACTCCTTATCGGCCTCGGACCTGCCGAGGCCTCGCTGACCGGTGCGCCGCGGCAGCCGCACCTTCCGATGGATTGTCATGGCGGGACCTGATCTGAGCCTCGAGGCCGTCGAGAACCGCACGAAGGCCGAATTCGAAGGCCTTGGCGGCGCCCTCCGTGGACCTGGTGGCTGTTGATGTGCGAAGGCGAGCACGCAAGTGCGGATGCTGGGCCGCGACTTCACGTGCTTTGGGCCTGGTCGTTCGCACGCGCTCCACGGTGTCAGCGCCCTCTTGGTCGAGCTTCCTGGCGAGCGAGGCTTCTGCCGCTGTGCCGAGCGCATTGCCGAGCACGAAGGTGAACACGGTGGCGGCCGCCTGCTCTACCTCGACTCCCA
>JBEDUR010000103.1:0-5137 GCA_040414865.1 Acidimicrobiales bacterium | reverse complement strand
GTCACCGCCAGGTCCGGCACCGCCGCCCGCACGGCGGCCAGGCGCTCGAGGTACCTCGTCGCGGTGTACCCCCGGCGCATCGCGCTGAGCACCCGGTCGCTGCCCGACTGCAGTGGCAGGTGCAGCTGCTCGCAGACCGCCGGGGTCTCGGCCATCGCCGACATCGTCTCGGGCCGGAGGTCCTTGGGATGGGGCGAGGTAAAGCGGACGCGGTCGATCCCCTCCACCGCACCCACCCGGCGCAGGAGCTCGGCGAAAAGCGGCGAGCGGCGGGTCAGGTCCCGTCCGTAGGAGTTCACGTTCTGGCCGAGCAGGGTGACCTCGACCACTCCGCGAGCGGCCAGCTCTTCCACCTCGGCCACCACCTCATCGGGGGTTCGGCTGACCTCCCCGCCCCGGACCGAAGGCACAATGCAGAACGCGCACGAGTTGTCGCAGCCGGTCTGGATGGTGATCCACGCGGCGTAGGGCACCTCGCGCAGTGCCGTCAGGTGCAGCGGCGGGGCATCGGGGTCGGGGGCATCGAGCACCTCCACGACTGGCCCCTCGGTCGCGCTCTTCTTCAGGAGCCCTGGCGCGTTGGCCAGATTGTGGGTCCCGAACACCACGTCCACGTGCGGGGCCCGCTCCCGGATGCGGTCACGGTCCTTCTGCGCCAGGCATCCCCCGACCGCGATCATGAGGCCCGGCTTGCGGTCGGCCAGCTCCTTCAGCCGGCCGAGCTCGCCGTAGAGGCGGTTGTCGGCGTTCTCCCGAATGCAGCACGTGTTGAAGACGAGCACGTCGGCGTCGTCGAGACCATCGGCCGGTTCCATCCCGTCGGCCACGAGCAGGCCGGCCAGACGCTCCGAGTCGTGCTCGTTCATCTGGCATCCAAAGGTACGGACGATGAACCTGGGCGGCACCGAAGAAGTGTAGGTCTGCCCTCAGCTGTCCCCGTCGGAGTCCAACACCTGGCTGGTGGCGTCGTTCCCCTCGCCTGGGGTGAGGCGGGCAGCCTCCCCGCGCACCAGGCCAGCCCGATCGGGCTGCAGCACGAACACCTGGCCGACCACCTTGGACTCGGCCATGGCCGCCTTGGCGCTCTGGTACAGCTGGCGTGCCGATTCGGTGGTGGTCACCCCGAGCAGCGTCGGCCCGGCACCGGACCACGAGGACATCAGGGCACCACCCGACACGAGCGCGTGCAGCAGCTTCGGCGCCTCCGGGAACAGGGGGCTGCGGTAGTCCTGGTGCAGCCGGTCCTCGCCGGCCTCCTTGGTGAGCATGCGGTGGTCGGCCAGGCCAGCGAAGAGCAGGCCGAGGCGGCCCAGATTGAACGCCGCGTCAACCAGGCCCACCTGGTGAGGCAGCACCTGTCGGGCTCGAGCCGTCGACAGAGGACGATCGGGCACGATGGCCACCAGCACGAGCTGTGGGTCGAGCGGCATCTCGACCACCCTGATGGACCCCCGAACCTTGGTCGCCACCACCAGCCCGCCGGCGTAACTAGCGGCTGCGTTCTCGGGATGCCCGTCCCTGGCCGCCGCCACCGCCAACGGATCGCGTGCCCCAGCGGCCGCTGCCGCTGCCACCGCCACCGCTGCCGACGACCCCAAGCCTCGGCCTACCGGGATCTGGGACCGCACGGTGATGGCCATACGGTCGTGACCCGTCACGTCCATCGCCACCCGGGCAGCGAGATGACCGGCGTCGTCGGCGAGCCCGGCCCCCTCTCCGGCGCTGTTGACAATCAGGCGGGACGCCCGTTCGACCTCGACCTCGACGTAGCGGTCGATCGCCAAGGCGACAGCATCGAAGCCAGGCCCGAGGTTGGCCGAAGACGCCGGAGCCTTGGCGAGCACGGGGTCACAATACGCGCTCCCAGAAGGTCGGCGCCTGGAGACGACGGCTGGTTCGCACCGCCACTTGGGACGTCTCTGTACCGACGCGGACCGTGATCCGCCCGACCTCGAACCCCGCCGGAGACCCGGCTCGGGGACGCGCGAGCAGGTCGAAGGACTCCCGCACCCGTTGACCTGGCCAACCGACCACCGTCGCTTGACCCCGGGCCACGACGGGCACCGAGCTCGCGGCGATGGCCGCCGACCCCACACGCTGCCCGCCCCGGACGGCGTCGAGCGCCCCGAGGCGTGACATCACTTCCCGGGCGACCCCGAGCGCCTGGACGCCGGCCACCGCGACCGGGTCGCCGCCGACGTGGTCGCCGACGACCGCGGCCAGGACCTCGACCGGGACTCCGCCGACGTTGCGGCGCAGGGCCAGTACGTCACAACCGCCGGCCCGCAAGGTGAAGCCCGACTTCACCCCGACGACGCCGTCCACTCCGACAAATGGTGTCGAGCTGCCCACGACCCCGTCCACAGGAAGACTCACGCTCGACTCGTCCACGATCTGATCGAACACCGGGTTGGCGACGTCGCGGGCGGCCACTTTGAGTAGCGCTGCCGGTGTCGACACCGAGGTGGACTCGTACCCGCTCGCATCCGCGTACCGGGTCTGGGTCATGCCCATCGAAGCGGACGCGGCATTCATCTTGGTCACAAAGGCCGAGACGCTGCCGGCGTCGAAGATGGCGAGCATGTCGGCGAAGTTGTTGGCCGAGTGCACGAGCATCCCCTCGAGCAGCTGGTACTCGGTGAGCACCTCCCCCGCTTGCACCGCCAGGATCGACTGCCCGGAGGCCACGTCTTGGAGATACATCGCGACCTCGTCCTCGCTCACCGTGATCGATGGTCCGGCTTCGCCCGGCCTGAGGGGGTGATCGGCAAGGACGATGTGCGCGGTCATGAGTTTGGTCAGGCTGGCGATCGGCCTGGCCGTCTCGGACCCAGACTGCTTGGAGATCCCGAGCGAGGGGATCGTAAAGGCCGACGCCACTTTGACCGGCCATGAAATCTTGTGCACCTTCCCCGGGATCGACCGAACCAGGGGGATGCTCGGCTGGACCGACGCGAGCGAAGGGGTCTGGCTCAGCCGCACTCCCATCACCCCGATCGCCGCCAGGAGCACGACCACCGCGGCCACGACGACGAACACGAGCCGGCGGCGTGAAGGGCGGCGCCGGTCCTGCGGTCGGTGCCGCCCGCGGTGGAGCCACCCGCCGGGACGACCATGCTGCGGTCCGGCCGCTGGCAACCCGAGGTCGAACGGCGGCGGCTGGGTCTCGGCCCCCGGCTCACTCGGGGGTGCGCCCCCGACGGTCCCCGGTGCCGGCCGGGCTCCGTCTTCCGAGGTAGCCGGGAAACCCTCGGACACCACAGAAGGCAATGCGGTGGGGTCGCCCGCCGGGCCACCTGGCCCCCCCGTCACCACGGCTGCACCCTCGCCCAGACCGACCGCGACCAGCTCCGGCTCGTATGAGGCTGACGGTCGCGTGCCGAGTGATTCGCTCGGGGCCACTGACCGGGAACCGGCCGGTGGCCGCGCGACGGGGTCACCCGGTCGACATCGCCGGGCGGAGGCTGATCAGGCGGAGCGGTCGTCGAGTTCCTCTGGGGTCATGAGCACCGCCCGAGCCTTGGAACCCTCCGAGGGGCCGACCACCCCTCGACGCTCGAGGAGATCCATCAGGCGGCCGGCTCGGGCAAAACCGACCCGCAGCTTACGCTGGAGCATCGAAGTCGAGCCCAGCTGCGATCGCACCACGAGCTCAAGGGCCGCCTCGAGGAGATCGTCGTCGTCGTCCAGGCCGCCCAGGGCCGCCGAGCGCTCCAACGTGTCAGCGATGGCGACCACCGGTTCACGCATTCCGCCTTGACGGCGCCAGTGGGCCACGGCCTCGCGAATCTCATCCTCCGAAACCCAGGGCGCTTGCAGACGCCGGGGGATGTTGGAGGTGGCGGGCAGTAGGAGCATGTCGCCCCGGCCGATGAGGCGCTCGGCGCCCGCCTGGTCGAGAATCACCCGGCTGTCGGCGAGCGAGGAGACGGCAAAGGCCATCCGGCTCGGGATGTTGGCCTTGATGACGCCGGTGATGACATCGACCGACGGACGCTGGGTGGCCAGGATCAAGTGGATGCCCACGGCCCGCGCCATCTGGGCGATGCGAACGACGGACTCCTCGACGTCCCGGGCCGCGACCATCATGAGGTCGTTGAGCTCGTCTACGACGACGAGGATGAACGGCAGCCGCTCTGGCTCACCGGCCTCGGGTTCGTCGCTCTCGACGGCGTTGTTCACCTCGGCTTCCTCGGCGTCCTTGTCCCTCACCGGACCGCCGCTCCGAGCACGCCCGGCCACCTCGGCCACACGGCGCTTGATCTCGGCAGCCGATCCTGCTCTTGGCCCAATCTGGCCGCCGTCGAACGCCTGGTTGTAGCCCGAGATGTCGCGCATCCCGTACTCGGCCAAGAGCTCGTAGCGGCGCTCCATCTCCCGTACCGCCCACCCCAGCGCGTTGGCCGCCTTCTTCGGATCGGTGACTACCGCGGTCAGCAGGTGAGGCACGCCGTTGTAGTGCTCGAGCTCCACCCGCTTGGGGTCGACCAGGATGAGCCGCACCTGCTCGGGCGTGGAACGGAACAGGACCGAGGTGATCAGCGAGTTGATACACGAGGACTTGCCGGCGCCCGTCGCGCCCGAGATGAGCACATGGGGCATCTCGGCCAAGTTGACCATCACCGGGCGACCCGAGATGTTGCGACCGAGAGGCACATCCAACGGGTGGACGGTCCGGCGCGCCTCCTCGGTGGCCAGGAGGTCGCCCAGGACAACCAGTTGACGCTGGGCGTTGGGCACCTCGACCCCGATGGCCGACTTGCCCGGGATCGGCGCCAGGATCCGGACGTCCGGCGAGGCCATGGCGTACGCGATGTCCCGGTGCAGGCTGGTGACCCGGGCGACTTTCACTCCCGAACCGAGCTCGAGCTCGAACCGGGTCACGGTCGGGCCGACCGTCCGATCCACCAGACGGGTCATGACGCCGTGAGCCGCCAAGGCGGCGATCAGGGCCTCACCAGCGGCGTCGAGCTGTCGCTCATCGTGGCGCTGCTCGCGGGTCCGGCGCAGCATGCTGAGCGGCGGCAGACGCCACTCGCCGGCGGGCGCGGCCGGCATCCGCCGCGACGCGGCCGCGATTGCCGGCTCGGGCGGCACATCCTCGTCCGGCTCACGCCGTGCTCCTTCCGCAGGCTCC
>JBEDUR010000102.1:0-10505 GCA_040414865.1 Acidimicrobiales bacterium | reverse complement strand
ACGGCGCGCGGCGGCGCGCCGCTCTTCGGGCTGCGCCCGCTCACCGGTGCTTGCCGGGGAGCTGCCGATAGGCGTCGAAGACGCCGTCGAGGTACTTGAGCGAGCTCACCAAGGACTGCAAATGGGCAGGGTCGGCCAGCTCCACGTCGAAGTCCATCCGACTGACCCGGTCCGCTGTGGTGACGGTCCGCGCCGCGACGATGTTCAAGTGGTGTTCGGAGACGACCCGGGAGACATCGGCCAGCAGTCGGGAGCGGTCAAAGGCCAGCACCTCGAGGGTGGCGAGGAAGATCCCCTCGCTCCCCCGGTCCCACTCCACTTCGATCAGGCGCTCCTCCGAGCGGCGACCGAGGGCGGTCGCGTTGGCGCAGTCGGCGCGGTGGACCGACACCCCGCGGCCCTGGGTGACGAACCCGACGATCTCGTCCCCCGGCACCGGGGTGCAACAACGGGCCAGGTGGACCATGACGTCGTCGAGCCCCTCGACGTAAACGCCGGCGCCGGCGCCGGTCCGGCGCGACGGCCGTGATCGGCGGAGCCCGACGGCCGCAGTGGTCGGGAGCTGCTCCTCCTCGCCGCCGCGCAGTTCGCGGGAAAGCCGCTGGACCACCGACTGGGAGGACACCTGATGCTCACCGATTGCTGCGTACAGGGCGTCGACGTCGGCCAGGTTCATGGCCTGAGCCACCGCGGCGAGCGCGGCCGAGCCCAACACCTTGTGCAGGGGCATCCCGCCCCGTCGCAGGGCCTTGGTCAGCTCCTCCTTGCCGTTCTCGATGGCATCCTCCCGGCGCTCCCGGCTGAACCACTGCCGGATCTTGGTTCGGGCCTTCGAGGACGCGACGATCTGGAGCCAGTCGCGCGACGGACCGGCCGAGGGGGACTTGGACGTGAAGATCTCGACGGTGTCGGCCGAGTTGAGCTTGGTCTCGAGGGGCACGAGTCGTCCGTTCACCCGGGCGCCGATGCACCGGTGGCCGACCTCGGTGTGGATGGCGTAGGCGAAGTCGACCGGGGTCGAGCGGGCGGGGAGCGCGATCACCCGCCCCTTGGGGGTGAAGACGTAGACCTCGTCTTGCTCGAGGTCGAACTTGAGCGCCCGGAGGAACTCCACCGGGTCATTGGTCTCCTGGTCGACATCGGCGATCCGCTGCATCCACGCGATCTCGCCGGCCGGGTCAGCCTGCTCCTTGTAGCCCCAGTGGGCAGCGATGCCGTACTCGGCCCGACGGTGCATCTCCTCGGTCCGGATCTGCACTTCGATCGGCTTGCCGTCGAGCCCGATGACCGTCGTGTGCAACGACTGGTAGAGGTTGAACTTGGGGCCGTTGATGTAGTCCTTGAACCGGCCCTGCACCGGAGGCCAGATGGCGTGGATGGCACCCAGGGCGGCCCAGCAGTCCTTTTCGGAGCCGGCCACCACCCGGATTCCGACCAGGTCGTGGATGTCGTCGAACTCGCGCCCCCGCACCACCATCTTCTCGTAGATGCTCCAAAGGTGCTTCGGTCGACCGGTGACCTCGGCCGCGATCGAGGCCGCCTCCAGGCGCTCCCGGACCGCGACGAGCACTCGGGCCAGCAACTCCTCGCGCTGGGGTGCCCGGGTCGCCACCATCTGTTCGATTTCGGCATAGCGCTTCGGATACAAGGTGGCGAAGGCCAGGTCCTCGAGCTGCCACTTGACCTGCTCGATCCCGAGCCGGTGCGCCAGGGGCGCGTACACATCCATGGTCTCCTGGGCGGTCCGGCGCTGCTTCCACTCCGGCATCACCGCCAGGGTCTGCATGTTGTGCAGCCGGTCGGCCAGTTTGATGAGGAGCACCCGCCAGTCGCTGGCCATCGCGATGAGCATCTTGCGGATGGTCGCGGCCTGCTGAGCCTCTTTGGAGTCGAAGGCCAGCCGGTCGAGCTTGGTGACTCCGTCGACCACCCGGGCAACGGTCGGACCGAACCGCTCGCCGATCGCGGTGAGCGTCAGGCTGGTGTCCTCCACCGCGTCGTGGAGCAGGGCGGCGGCGACGGTCGGCGCGTCCAGGCCGAGTTGGGCGACGATCGTGGCAACGGCGACGGGGTGGGTGACATAGGGCTCACCGGAGCGTCGCCGCTGGGCCGCGTGGACCTCGATAGCGGCTCGTCCGGCCTCGATCACCAACGAGACGTCCTCGCCTGGCCGCTGCCGGGCCAGGGCAGCGAGCACCGGGGCCAACAGCTCCCGCGGGCCCTGGTCCGTCTTCGTGTCCGGGGCCGCAGTGGCCCCAGCCAGGCTCACCATCTCTCCACGCTACCCGACCGCCCGGGCCTCGAAGCGCTGGCGTCCGGCGCGAACTGGGGATTCGCGCCCTCAGCGTCGCTTGCGGCCGCTCCGCTTGGAGCCCTTGCGCGGACGGGGCGGAGGCCGCCCGGTCGCCGAGCGTTGTGGAGCCCCCGGTGATGTCGGAACCGTCGCGCCGGACGTGGACCGGGGCTCCGCCCCTGCCCTGGATGCCCGCTCACGCGCCGCACCGGGGCGCAAGAGCGCCGGGCCGCCGGCGCGGGCCCTCGCGGCCTCCCGGGCACCGGCGCCGCCCGAGCCCGCCAGGGCGGCCGCGGCTGCCGGGCTGAGCAGTCCGACCCGGTCGGACCGGGCGGCCAGGCGTTGACGAATGGCGGCGTAGCGCGGCTCGCGCTCCTTCAAGAAGGCGAGAATCGGAGAAGCAATGAAGATCGAGGAGTAGGCCCCGCTCAGCAGGCCGACCAGAAGAGCCAGCCCGTAGTCCTGGAGGGTCACTGCTCCGAGCAACTCGGCCCCGATGACCAGGATGGCCAGCACCGGCATGATGGCGACCAGCGAGGTGTTGATCGAGCGCGCCAGGGTCTGGTTCATCGACAGGTTGACCATCTCGGAGTAGGTCATCCGGCCCGAGGACCCGACCCCCCGGGTGTTGTCTCGAACCCGGTCGAACACCACCACCGTGTCGTAGAGGGAATACCCGAGGATGGTCAGGATGGCCACGACGGTGTCCGGGGTCACCTGGAACCCGAAGAGGGAGTAGACCCCGGCCGTCACCAGCAAGTCGTGAATAAGGGCGGCGAACGCGGCCAGCGCCATCTTCGGCTCGAACCGGAGACTGATGTAGATCCCGACGGCCACGAAGAAGGCAATCAGCGCCTCGAGTGCGTGCTTGGTGACCTGGCCCCCCCAGGTCGGTCCGACATGCGAGATGGACACCGGTTGGCCGGGGGCGAACTTCTGCAGCGCCGCGACCACGGCTGTATTCACCCGCGCCTGTTCGGCGGCCGGGAGCGAGTTGAGGTCGGCCTGGACCGAGACCGTCCTGCCACCGAGGATCTCGACCGTTGGCTGGGTCAGGCCGGCCGCGACCACCGCGTTGGTCACCTGGGACTGGGAGACCCCGGGTGCGCTGATCTGCCACTCGCTCCCGCCACGGAAGTCGATGCCGAAGTTGAACCCGCGCACGCTGAAGGAAATGAGCCCGGCCACGATGATGACGCCGGAGATGAGGAACCACCACCGGCGTCGGCCGACGAAGTCGAACCTCGTCTGGCCCCGATACATGCGCAAAAACGCGCCGAAGGAGAATCGCCTACGGGCCGGCGGGCCCGGCTGGGCGCGGTCGTCGGTTCCGGAGGGCTCGTCGAGGAACGTCTCGTCGAGGTCGGGCTCCTCAGGCGAGAGCTCGTCCGGGGGTGCGACGTCGGGCACCGTGGGCTCGACGAGGCGTCCCGGGACCTCCAGGTTGCGGAGCCGGCCGTTGCGGCGCTCGGTCGGACTCATGCCTGGGCCCCCGAGGTGACCGCCAACCCCTCGTTGATGCCCATATGGCGGGCGCTGGTGAGCCGCTCACTGCGGCTCATCAGCGAGACAAGCGGCCGGGTGAAGAAGTAGGTGACAAAGACATCGAGCAGGGTCGAGAGGCCGAGGAAGAACGCGAAGCCCTTCACCTCGCCGACCGCCAGCCAGAAAAGCAGCACGGCTGCCAGGAGCGAAACGAAGTCGGCGGCCAATACCGTCCTGAACGCGCTGCGAAAGCCGCGGTCGACACTGGTCCGCACGGTCCGACCGGACCGGGTCTCGTCTTTCAGCCGTTCGAAGTACACGATGTAGGAATCGACCGTGATCCCGATGGACACGATGATGCCGGTCACTCCGGCGAGGTCGAAGGCCGGAGCGATGGTCGTGTGCCCCAGTGCCGAGATGATCGCCCACAGCAGGGCGCCGGTCACCGCCAGCCCGCTCACCACGACAATGCCGAGCAGCCGGTAGTAGACGATTGTGTAGAGGAGCACGAGGATCAGACCGGCGATGCCGGCGCCGAGCCCAGCAATGAGCGAGGCACGCCCGAGCGTGGGCGACACCGTTTGGGTGGTGAGCTGGACGAGCCGAACGGGAAGGGTGCCGTAGTTGAGGGCGACTGCGAGCCCCTTGGCCTGGGCTTCGGGGATGCCGCCGGCGCCGTTGGAAATCTCGACCTGGCCACCGAAGGAGCTGAAGGTGGACTGGGCCGGCAGGGTGATCGGCGCCGACTGCACGACCCCGTCGAGCTCGATGACGATCACCTCGTGGAAGTACCTCTTGGCCATGTCGTCCCAGGCGGCGGAACCCGCCCTGGTCAGGGTGATGTCCACCACCCAGCCCTGGGTCTGGGTCAGGTTGGCCACGGCGTTCTTCACGATGTGCCCAGTGAGCTCAGCCGGGCCGGCCAGGTAACGAATCGTGGAGCCCGGCGGCCCATGGAGCAGCACCGTCTTGCCGTGTGCGGTGGCGTCCTCGGCCTGGGTGGTGCTCGGGAACTTGGCCAGGTTGGCGTAGACACCGTTGGGGTACGGGTTGCTGCTGTTGGCCCCGCCCGGACCGAGGTTCGCCGTGATCAGCAGGTTCTGCTGCGGACAGGTCGCCGGCAGGGGGCCCGGCGACACCACCTGTGTCTTGCCGTTCACCGTCGTGGTTTGCGGCGAGTACGGCGGCGCATAGCACAGGGCGGGCCTGAAGAGCAGCTGGGCGGTCTGGCCGATCTGGCGCAGCACTTGGTTCGGGTTGGAGACGTCGGGGACGGACACCACGATCTGATCACCCTGGGTGTTCACGGTCGCTCCGCTCACCCCGAGCCCCTGCACCCGGTTGGTCAGGATGTTGACCGCCTCGTTCAGGTTCGCCTGCGAGGTCGGGTGGGCCGGCTTGTAGACGACCGAGAACCCACCGGCCAAGTCGAGGCCAAGCCGAGGCGACCACCCTGCCGCCAGCACGCCGGCCAGGGATCCGAGCGCCACCACCACCACGACGACCAGGCTGACGACGAGGGCCCGCGGCCGCCGGGCCTGGGGGCGGGCCGCCGGGCTCACTCCTCGGATCCCTCCGGCGGTTTGGGCCCGTCGGACTCGTGCTTGTCAGCCTCGTCGAGGTCGGCCGGCTCGTCTTGGGCCGGTTCGGTTTGTGCGGCGTCAGCCTTGCGGGCGATCGCCGAACGCAGGAGCACGAGCCGGGTCGGGGACGCGCCGGCGCCGTCGAGCTCGGTGTTCTCACTGACCAGCACGACCCGGTCGCCGCGCATCTCCTCAATGGTGCCGACGATCCCGCCGATGGTCACCACCCGATCGCCAACGCTGATGCTGGCGTTCTCCTCCCGCTGACGCTTCGCCTTCTGCTGGTTGGGCCGGAGGAAAAGGAAATACAGCGCGACCACCACGATGACAATGAAGATCAAGAAGGTGTAGCTGCTCGACGAGGTGCCCGACGACTTGGTGGCCCCGATGACCAGGGCCGGAGCAAGGGTGAGGAGGTGGTTCACGATGGCGCGTCCTTCGTGCGGGTCCGCGGGATTGGGCCCCCGCGCAAAACGGACACCCTAGTCGACCGGCCCGATCAACCCCGGGTCAGGGGCCAATAGGGCGCTCGGCTTGCCCTCGAAGATTCGGCAACCTGGCGCCAGCCCGACGAGATGGCGGGGGCTCAGAAGAGCGCTGACTCCCCGGCCGCCAGGCCGAGGTGCACCCAGGCTCGCTGGGTGGCGACCCGACCCCGGGGGGTGCGTTCAATGAGCCCTTGGACAAGGAGGAAGGGCTCGTAGGCCTCCTCCAGGGTGTCGGTCTCCTCGCCCACGCATTGGGCCAGGGTGGTGAGTCCGACCGGGCGACCGCCGAAGCGCCGACAGAGCACCTCCAAGATGGCCCGGTCCACCTTGTCCAGCCCGAGGTCGTCGATCCCAAAGAGCTCGAGGCCCCGCTCGGCCGCTTCGCCGCTCACCACCCCGTCCCCGCGCACCTCGACGAAGTCCCGGACCCGGCGCAGCAACCGGTTGGCGATCCTCGGGGTTCCCCGAGATCGGCCGGCGATGCACGCTGCCCCCTCTGGCTCGACCACGACACCGAGAATGCCGGCCGAGCGCGTCACGATGGCCTCCAGGTCCTCGACCCCATAGAAGTCGAGGCGGCCGACGAACCCGAACCGGTCCCGCAGGGGGCTCGAGACCAGGCCAGTGCGGGTCGTCGCGCCGACGAGGGTGAAGCGGGGCAGGTCCAGGCGGATGGAGCGGGCGGTCGGGCCCTTGCCGATCAGGAAGTCAAGCTTGGCGTCCTCCATGGCCGGGTACAGGATCTCCTCCACCGACCGGTGCATCCGGTGGATCTCGTCGATGAACAAGACATCGCCCTCTTGAAGGTCGGTGAGGAGGGACGCCAGGTCTCCGGCCCGGGCGAGCACCGGGCCGGAGGTCACCCTGAGGCCAACGCCGAGTTCGCCGGCGACGATGCCGGCCAGCGAGGTCTTGCCCAGGCCGGGTGGTCCGGCGAAGAGGAGGTGGTCGACCGGCTGGCCGCGCTGGAGTGCCGCCTCGAGGACGATTCGCAGGTGCTCGACCAGCTGGCCCTGACCGACGAACTCACCGAGGGTCCGGGGTCGCAGTCCGGCCTCTTCGATCTCCTCAGACCCGTCGGCCGGTGTGGCGACCTCACGCTCGGCCCCCATCAAGTTCTCGCGGCGGGCGCCGGCTGTCATCTCGCGGCCAGCTCTCGGAGGGCACCGCGCAAGACATCCTCCACGCTGACCTCGCCATCGTCGCCACCGAGCCGCTCGAGCGCGCCCTTGATCTCGTCCGGTCCGTAGCCGAGCTCGGCCAGGGCCTCGCGCACCTCGGTCCTCGCCAGCCTGGCCCCAGGAACCATCTCGGTGGCCCCGACCGGCAGCTCGGGCAGTTCGAGCCGGCTCTTCAGGTCGATCATGAGCCTGGCCGCCGTCTTGCGGCCGACGCCCGGTACGGCGCACAACGCGTCGAGGTCTTCCTCCACGAGCGCCGTCGTGAGCGCGGTCGGTGACAGCTGCGAGAGGATGGCCAGTGCCAGCGCCGGTCCGACGCCGTGGGCCCCCAGGAGAACCTCGAAGCACCGTCGCTCGTCGTCGTGGACGAAGCCGTAGAGCACGATGGCGTCCTCGCGTACATGGGTGTGCACGAAGAGATGCACATCCGCAGCGATGCCACCCAATGCGGCCAAGGTTGCGCCGGACACGGTGAGGCGGTAGCCGACCCCGCCCACCTCGACGAGCACCTCGGACTCGCCGAGGTGGGCCAAGAAGGTCCCTTTTAACGATCCGATCACCGGCGACCTCGCCGTTCACCTCCCGCCGCGGCCAAAGCGCGGCGGAGGCCGGCGCCGTGCAGGTGGCAGACCGCAAGGGCCAGGGCGTCAGCGACATCGGGCGGCGTAGGTGCCGACGGCAGGTCGAGCACCGCCGCCACCATCCTCTGGACCTGCGCTTTGGTCGCGCTTCCGTAGCCGACCAGCGCCTGCTTCACCTCGTTGGCTGAGTATTGGGCGACCTCGCAGCGGGCCTCGGCAGCGGCGGCCAACACCAACCCGCTCGCCTGGCACACCGGTACGGCTGTCTTCGCGTTCACCTGGAAGAAGACTCGCTCGACCACCGCAACTGATGGCTTCAGTTCGGCGAGCAGGGCCCGGAGCTCGCACTGGAGGACGAACAGCCGATCCGGGACACCCTCTGCCGGATCGGTCTCGATCACGCCGGCGGCCTCGGCCGCCAGCTCGCCGCCAGGCAACCGTTTGACGAGTCCGTAGCCACAACGCGAGAGGCCGGGGTCCACCCCGAGGACGAACACGCGTTCGAACCTATCCGGTGGGCTTCGCCGATCGGGGGATCCGTCACCGGCTCAGGCGTAAAAGCCGGCGAGTACCTCCTCGGCAATGTCGTAGTTGGCATGCACCGCCTGGACGTCGTCATGTTCATCGACCGCCTCTAAGAGGCGAAGGACCTTCTTCGCGTCGGCCTCGTCGGGGATCGGCACCGTGCTCGTGGGCTCGAGCGAGAGATCAGCCGAATCGATCTCGAGCCCGGCGGCCTCGAGCGCCTCGCGCAACGAGGGGAGGTCGCCCGGCGCGCTGGTCAGCACGAAGTGGTCGCCTTCGGCGCTCATGTCCTCGGCCCCGGCCATGGTGGCCACCTCCATCACCTGCTCCTCGTCGCCGTCGACCACGACCACGATGCCCTTGCGCTCGAACTGCCAGCTGACCGAGCCCGGCTCGGCCAGCGACCCCCCGTTTCGGGTGAACAGGTTGCGGACGTCAGCGAGCGTCCGATTGCGGTTGTCGGTCAAGGTCTCGACGATGACGGCTACTCCGCCTGGGGCGTACCCCTCGTAGTTGACCGCCTCGTAGCGCACCCCTTCGAGCTCGCCGGTGCCGCGCTTGACCGCCCGTTCGATCGTGTCCGAGGGAACGGACGCGTCCCTGGCCTTCTGATACATCGTGCGCAGAGTGGCGTTGGCACTCATGTCGCGGCCGCCGTCTCGCGCGGCCACCTCGACCTGGCGGATCAGCTTGGCGAAGAGTTTGGCCCGGGCCTTGTCCTGGGCCCCCTTGCGGTACTTCGTGGTCGCCCATTTCGAGTGACCGGACATCTTCCTTCTCTCCTTGTGTTCGGGCTACTCGTGGTGGTGCGATCCAGCATGAGCGTCGCCCGTTCGGCTCACGGGGGCAAGCGCGTCGATAGGGTCACCAACGGGGCCGAACTCTGCCACCGCGACCAGCTTGATGAAGTACTTGTGCAGGCGGCGGTCGTGGGTCAACTCGGGATGGAAGGCCGAGGCGACCACGTTGCCCTGCCGACAGGCGACCGGCCGGACCAACGCTTCGCGTGGAGCGCTCCCCCAGGCCAGCACCTCGACGTCGGGCCCGACGGTCTCGATGAGAGGCGCCCGGATGAAGACCGCGGGCATGGTTTCAGCCCCGAGCGCTCCGGCGACCTCGACGGTCGACTCGAACGACTCGTTCTGCCGGCCGTACCCATTGCGCAGGACGCAGCAGTCGAGCACGCCGAAGCCGCGCTGGTCGGGACGTCCGCCCCGGACCTCCTTGGCCAGGAGGATAAGGCCGGCGCAGGTCCCGAAGGTCGGTAGGCCACCGGCGATGGTCTCGGCCAGCGGTTCGAACAGCCCCGAGGACTGCAGCAGCAGCGACAGCGTGGTCGACTCGCCACCGGGAAGCACAACACCCGCCAGCCCGCCCAGATCTTCCGGTGAGCGCACGGGACGGCCAGCTGTGCCCAGCTCGCTCAGCATGCCGAGGTGCTCCCCCACGTCGCCCTGCAATGCGAGCACTCCGATCGTCATGGGCGGCACCGGGCCCTCGTGTCACCAGCCGCGATCTGCAAGACGTTCGCTCAGCGTGCTCAGCTCCTCGCCCCGCATGGCCTCGCCAAGGCCCCGGCTGACCTTGGCCACGTGCTCGGCGTCCTCGAAATGCGCAGCAGCCTCCACGATGGCTCCCGCCCGGCGGGCCGGGTCCGCGCTCTTGAAGATCCCCGACCCGACAAAGACCGCCTCGGCACCGAGCTGCATCACCAATGAGACGTCGGCCGGCGTGGCCAGCCCACCGGCACAGAACAACGGGACGGGCAGCCGGCCCGCCCGGGCAACGTCCTGGACCAGACCGATCGGGGCGCCGAGCTCCTTCGCCCATCCGTACAGCTCGGTACCGTCCGCCTGAGTGAGTGTGCGGATGTCACCGAGAATCGACCGAAGGTGGCGCACTGCTTCCACCACGTTGCCGGTGCCGGCCTCCCCCTTCGAGCGGATCATTGCCGCGCCCTCGGAGATGCGCCGCAGGGCCTCGCCGAGATTGGTCGCACCGCAGACGAAGGGCACCGTGAACGGCCACTTGTCAATGTGATAGGCCTCGTCGGCCGGGGTGAGCACCTCGCTCTCGTCGATGTAGTCGACCGCCAATGCCTGGAGGACCTGAGCCTCGGCGAAATGTCCGATCCTGGCCTTGGCCATCACCGGGATGGTGACCGCGTCCTGGATCGCCGAAATGAGCGCCGGATCGCTCATCCGGGCCACGCCCCCATCGCGGCGGATGTCCGCCGGCACCCGCTCGAGGGCCATCACCGAGACCGCTCCTGCGTCCTCGGCGATCTTGGCCTGTTCGGCCGTGACCACGTCCATGATCACCCCGCCGCGCAGCATGTCGGCCAAGCCCCGCTTCACGGCAAAGGTGCC
>JBEDUR010000101.1:0-2090 GCA_040414865.1 Acidimicrobiales bacterium | reverse complement strand
AAGGCGTTCATGAAGGCATTGCTCGACGAGGCCGGGGTTCCGACCGCCCGCTACGGGGTGTTCGAGGACGTCGAGGCCGCCCGTCGGTTCCTCGCCGGCCTGCCCGGGCCCTTCGTCGTCAAGACCGACGGCCTGGCAGCCGGCAAGGGCGTGCTCGTCGCCGGGAACCGGGCAGAGGCGGAGGCCGACGTCGAAGAGAAGCTTTCCGGAAGGGCGTTCGGCGCCGCCGGCCGCCGGGTGGTGATCGAGGAAGGGCTGGACGGCATCGAGTGCTCGGTCCAGGTGCTCTGCGACGGGCGCCGGGTCGTACCACTGGCCGCCGCCCGAGACTTCAAGCGGGCCTTCGACGGCGACCGGGGCGCCAACACCGGCGGGATGGGGAGCACGTCGCCGCCCGTCGGGATCGACGAGGCCATCGTGGGCCGGGTGGTCGACGAGGCGATCGAGCCGACCGTCGCCGCCCTCCGCGCCCGGGGGATCGAGTACCGGGGGGTGTTGTACGCGGGGGTGATGGTGACCGCCGACGGCCCGGTCATCCTCGAGTTCAACGTGCGGCTGGGGGACCCCGAGGCGCAGGTGGTGCTGCCCCGCTTGGCCGACGACCCGGTCGAGCTGTTCCTCCGAGCCGCCAGCGGGGACCTGGCCGGCCCACCGGCCTTCTTGTCTGACGCCGCCGTCTGCGTGGTGGCGGCGGCGGCCGGTTACCCCGAGTCGCCGAGACTGGGGGACCGGATCGAAGGGCTGGGCCCTGACGGCCAGCTGGCCGAGGAGATCGAGGGCGTAACGGTGCTCCACGCCGGGACCACTCGGGACGAGACGGGAGCCTTCCGCGTGGCCGGCGGCCGGGTTCTCGGCATCGGCGCGCTGGCCCCGACGCTCGAGGGTGCGCGGGCTCTGGCCTACCGGGCGGCGTCCGGGGTCTCGTGGCCGGGCATGCATGTCCGCCGCGACATCGGGGCCGAGCCCTCGGAGGTGTTGCGATGATCCCCCGTTACGCCCCGCCCGAAGCCGCCGCGCTGTTCAGTGACGAGGCCCGGCTGTCGCGCTGGCTCGAGATCGAGCTGCTGGCGGTCGAGGCGCTGGCCGAGGCCGGGGTGGCCCCCCGACCGGCAGCGGCTGCGGTCCGCGCCCGTGCCCCCAAGGTCGACGCCGTATTCGTGGACGCGGTGGCCGAGCGGGAGCGGGTGACCGACCACGACGTCGCCGCCTTTGTCGACGTGGTCCAGGAACGGATCGGCGAGCCCGACGCTTCCTTCATCCACTACGGCCTGACTTCCTCCGACGTGGTGGACACGGCGCTGAGTGTGGCCCTGGTGCAGGCGGCTGATCTCTTGATCGAGGCAGCCGACGGGCTGATCGCCGCCCTCGCCGCCCGGGCCCGCGAGCTCAAGGACGCCCCGGTGGCCGGGCGGACCCACGGAATGCACGCCGAGCCCACCACCTTCGGGGCCAAGTTCGCGCTCTTCGCGCTGCAAGTGGACCGGGACCGCCAGCGCCTGGTCTCGGCCCGTCGCCGGGTGGCGGTCGGGAAGCTCTCGGGAGCGGTCGGGACCTACTCCAACGTCGACCCGGCGGTGGAGGCCTACGTGTGCCGGGCCCTCGGGCTCGACCCCGTCCCGGCCACACAGGTCATCGCGCGCGACCGGCATGCCGAGTACCTCTACGCGTGCGCGGCGGCCGGGAGCACCGTCGAGCTCATCGCGACCGAGGTTCGCCTCCTGGCCCGCACCGAGGTGGGCGAGGTGGAGGAGGCGTTCGCGACCGAACAGAAAGGCTCCTCGGCCATGCCGCACAAACGCAACCCGGTGCTCGCCGAGCGCCTCTGTGGGCTGGCCCGGGTGCTGCGCGGGTACCTCAACGCCGGCCTGGAGGACGTCGCCCTGTGGCACGAGCGCGACATCTCGCACTCCTCGGTCGAGCGGATCGTGCTCCCCGACGCCACCGCGCTGACCCTCTACCTTCTTCGCCGCGCGACGGGGTTGGTCTCCGGGCTGGTGGTCCACGCCGATCGTGCGCTCGACAATCTGCTCAACGGCTCGCTCGGCCTCGTGTTCAGTCAGTCGGTCCTCTTGGCGATGGTCGCGGCCGGC
>JBEDUR010000100.1:0-11493 GCA_040414865.1 Acidimicrobiales bacterium | reverse complement strand
ATCGCAATGTGAGGGCGATCCCGATGGCGTTCGTTACGGTTCTGCGAGCCCGCCGTCGACCGGACAGACTGGGCCCATGGGCCTTCAAGTACGCCTCATCGAAGCCGATGAGATGGACGAGTGGATTCAGAGCCTGCACATCCCGTTTCTCGCGTCGCCACCTGACGAGGAGACGCGGAGATATTGGCGAGGTCACCTCGAAGTCGACCGCACCTGGCTGGCCCTGGACGAAGGACGGACCGTCGGAAACTGCTGCATCTTCACCCGTGACGTGACCTTGCCGGGCTTGGCCGGTCAGCCTTCGCCTACAGCTCGGATGGCGGCGATCAGCGGGGTGGGTGTCCACACGACCCATCGACGCCGAGGGTTGCTCAGTCGAATGATGGGCGTCATGCACTCGGATGCTATGGACCGCGGTGAGCCGATCGCCGGCCTGCTGGCATCGGAGGCACCGATCTATGGACGGTTCGGTTTCGGATGGGCAACATCGACACTTCGGCTCACGCTTCCGCGGCGGACAACGAAGTTGGTCCATCCCGCACCGGAACTCGATCTGCGGCTCTGTAGCGCCGAAGGGACTCGGCAGCATCTCCCGGCGCTCTTCGATCGACTTCGTTCCAGTCGTGCCGGCCAGGTCAACCGCGACGAGGCGTGGTGGGCGGACCTGTGGGCGCCCAACCCGAGGAGGTCAGGAAGTTTTTCAGAGCGGTTCTTCGCCGTCGGCGAGCACGGGTACACGAGTTACCGAGCAACAAACAGCTTTTCGTCGGAGCCGACGGTTCTGCGGGTGGATGATCTCTTCGGTGCCACTCCCGAGATCGAAGCGGGACTGTGGCAGTACCTCCTCAGCGTCGACCTCAGTGACTCGATCGTCGCCTCCCGACCGCTCGACGAACCGATCCGGTGGAGGTTGGAGGACCCGCGGAGCCTCGCCGTCAGTGGACTCAACGACTTCCTGTGGATCCGGGTGTTGGACGTCGCCGGCGCCCTGAACGCCAGGCGGTATCAGACCGACGGTCAGCTCGTCTTCGAGGTCGACCCGGCCCCGGTGTGGCCGGACTCCGATGGCCAGTCTGGCCCCGATCCGGCGGCAGGTCGTTGGGTCTTGGAAGCGGGTCCTTCAGGGTCGTCCTGCCGACGTGCTCGAGCCAGCGAGTCAGCCGAGCTCCGCCTGGGCGCGGCTGAGCTCGGCGCCGCGCTCCTCGGAGGCCAGGACCTGAGGTCGCGGTCGTTTGCCGGCCGGGTCACCGAGCTGAAAGCCGGCGCCCTCGTGCGAGCAGATTCCCTGCTCGGGACGCGCCCGCTCCCCTTCTCCTCTACCGGTTTCTGACGGCCAGGTCGCGATCCTGGCGACCTCATCACTGGCCCGCCCGGAGGCGTCCCGGGAGCGCGGTTCAGCCAGCGGCCAACTGGGCGAGCAACGCCCGCGTCCGGCGACGAGATCCTGACCGGTCCTCACCGACGGGAAACGGAGCCGCCCAGACGTCGGTGGCCCCCGCAGCGAAAAGCCGCTCGACCTGCGCGGCGACGTCCGTCTCGTCGCCAACGATGGCTGCCTCAGCCGGGGACTTGACCCCGCCATGGGCCAGGATCCGTTGGTAGTTCGGCAAGGTCCCGTACATTCCGAACTGCTCGGCGGCTGCCGCTCGTGCTTCATCGGGATCGTCGTGCACCGCGACCGGAAGCCCGGCGACGATTCGCGGTGCAGGCCGTCCCGACCCCGATGCGGCCTCCGAAATTCGGGGTGCGACGTGCGATTCGATCGCTCGCGCATTGGCCATCCAGAGGATGGTGCCCTGGGCGTGCGCGCCGGCGATCCTGAGCAGCATCGGTCCCAGCGCGGCAACCAGGACCGGGATCTCACCGTCCAAGAGCGGCGCCACGGTGGTCACGTACTGCTCAACATGCGCGCCGACATGCTCGTAGGGGAATCCGAGCCGCTCGACGACCATTTGGTGCGAGGGCCCGATACCGAGCACGACCGGACGTCCGATCGCCCCAGCCACCGCCTTGACCCGACTGGCCTGGAGGACGGGGTGGCAGGTGTAGGTCTGCAATATCGAGGTTCCGAGCTCGATCGACTCGGTGGCCCGGCCGGCGAGGGTCATCTGGACGAGGGGGTCGCCCCCGCCCATGGCGCCCGCGTACCAGAGGCTGGAGAAGCCCTCGGACTCGGCCTCTTTGGCCTGCTCGATAGCCCGCTCGACCGTCGTGGAACCGCCACTGATCCCGATTCGCATGACCCGGGAGCCTATCGAGCACCCGCCGGCCAACGAAGCGACGACGTGATGGACCGGTCCTAACCGGCTGGCCAGCTCTTGAAGCTTCGCCTGCCGGCTGGGGGCGCAACCTCGGGGCTCATCCTCTCGGTACGCTTCATAGCCTTGAGCGCAGAGCTTGAGCGAACAAGCGGTCGCGAGGAGGCATGGCTGGAACGATGACGACCCTTGAGTCACCTCATCCGGAGATTGAGTCTCCCGGCTCGCCGGCCACCCACTTCGACGTGCTCATCGTCGGAGCGGGGATCTCGGGCATCGGTGCCGCCTGCCACCTCGGGTCTCAGTGCCCCGAGAAGACCTTCATGGTCCTGGAGGCACAGGAGACCTATGGCGGAACTTGGTGGACCCACCGATACCCCGGGGTCCGCTCGGACAGTGACCTGTTCACCTTCGGCTATCGCTTCAAGCCCTGGCTCGGAGCTCCGATCGCCTCGGGCACCGAGATCCTCAAGTACCTCGGCGAGGTGATCGACGAGAACCATCTCGAAGGGCACATCCGCTATCACCACCGGATCGAGACGGCGTCGTGGTCCTCGGACCTGCGGCGCTGGACGGTTTCGGTCACCCGAACCGACACCGGTCAGCAGCTGACCCTCACCGCCGGCTTCCTGTGGGTATGCGGGGGCTACTACCGACATGGCGAGGGCTACCTCCCCGAGTGGGAGGGCTTCGAGTCTTTCCGAGGGACGGTGATCCACCCGCAAGGATGGCCAGAGGACCTTGACTTCTCGGGCAAGCGGATCGTCGTCATCGGTTCGGGCGCGACCGCAGCAACACTCATCCCGGCTATCGCCGAAGAAGCCGCCCACGTGACCATGCTGCAGCGCTCGCCGACCTTCTACTTCGTCCGGCCCAACGTGAACGAGCTCGCTGAGACGCTTCGCGAGCTGGAGGTCCCCGACGAGTGGACCCACGAGATCGTGAGGCGGAAGATCTCGCGAGAGATGGACGCGGTGAGCAGGATGTCCTTCGAGTCGCCGGAGCTGCTGCGCGAGATGCTGCTCGAGTCCATCAAGCCCTTGCTCCCGGAGGATTTCGATGTCGAGCGGCACTTCAGCCCCTCATACCGTCCATGGCAGCAGCGGATCGCGGTGTTGCCCGAGGGCGATCTCTTTTCGTGGATTCGCGCCGGGAAGGTCTCGATCCACACCGATCAGATCGAGCGTTTCACCGAAACCGGGATCCGTTTGGCTTCCGGTGAGCTTCTCGAAGCCGACGTGGTCGTCACGGCCACCGGCTTCAACATGAACGTCCTCGCCGACATCGACTTCTCGGTCGACAACGAACCCGTCGACTTCGCAACCACGGTCACGTATCGGGGAATCATGTTCACCGGCGTTCCGAATCTGGCCTACGTGTTCGGATACTTCCGATCGAGTTGGACCTTACGAGCCGACCTCATCAGCGACTTTGTCTGCCGTTTGCTCAATCACATGGGATCCAACGGCGCAACCATGGTGACCCCACACCTTCGAGATGAAGACTCGACCATGAAGATGAGCCCTTGGGTTGATCCGGAGAACTTCAACCCCGGCTATCTGACCCGATCGCTGCACCTCTTGCCGGCGCAGGGCGATCGAGAGCCGTGGCGGCTCCTGCACGAGTACTCGGTCGAGAAGGAGATCCTCCCCACGGCCGATCTCGATGACGGGGCGCTGGCTTTCAAATAGTTCGCCGCCGCCGGACGAGCACTGGTAGGACGTTTCGAGCGGCGCTCGGCGCCGGTGGGCTCGGAACCCACACGGTTGCCGGCCTGGTCGACCAGCCCGGTCAGTGCACAAACGTTGCCGCCCGGGTGACCGACGAGGCAATACAGAGCAGGGCCTGGGGCGACCCGGACCGCCGTATGTGGATTGAGGCGGCCACGGCTACCATGGGCCCTCTTTAGCTAACCCCTCGATCCTCGGAGTCGCCGTGACGACGAACCCCGTCAATGAGTGGGCGACGGACTTCGACGTCCTCGATCCCCAGTACGTGAAGGACCCCTTCCCCATTTGGGACGAGCTGCGGTCGCGCTGTCCTGTCGCCCACACGGAGCGGCGGGGCTCGACATGGCTGCCCACCCGTTACGAGGACGTGAACGCGATCGCCCATGACACCGAGCACTTCAGCTCGAATGACGTCGGGGTCATCCCGTTCAAGCCGCCCGAAGGGGAAGAGTTCGACGAGAACGACCCCGGCCCCCTCGCCTACGGTCTCCCACCGATCTCGGCCGATCCGCCCTTGCACACCTGGACCCGCCGGCTCATCCTTCCGTGGTTCTCGCACAATCGTGTCGCTGGGTACGTCCCCATGACGCGGGACATCTGCCAGAAGCTCCTGTCCCGCTTCTCTTCCGCTGGACACGCCGATGCGGCCGTCGACTACGCGCAGCAGATTCCGGTGCGCGTCATCGCCCACATCCTCGGCGTCCCCCCCGAGATGTCCGACACGTTCACCGGCTGGGTACGTGACATGCTCGAGTTCGCGGAGAACCCCGAGAAGCGCAGCGACACGACGGGCGCATTCATCCAGTTCTTTATCGACCAGATTGCGCTGCGCAAGCAAGAGCCGGGGGAAGACCTGATCTCGGCGCTTCTCCAGACCGAGGTCGACGGAGCTCCGGTCGACGACACCCTCATCCTGGGCATGGTCGTCCTCCTGCTGATCGCGGGCGTCGACACCACCTGGAGCTCGATTGGCGCGTCGCTGTGGCATCTCGCGACGCACGCCGAGGACCGAAAGCGACTGGTCTCAGAACCAGACAGTCTGCCGATCGCCATCGAGGAGCTGTTACGGGCCTACTCGCCGGTCACGATGGCCCGGGAGGTGGCCAAGGACGTCGAGTACAACGGTTGCCCGATGCATGCCGGGGACAAAGTGCTCCTGAGCTTCTCGGCGGCCAACCGTGATCCTGAGGTGTTCGAGGAGGCCGACAAGATCGATCTCGGCCGTCAGCACAACCGGCACATTGCCTTCGGGGTCGGCATCCATCGCTGCGCCGGCTCGAACTTGGCCCGCATGGAGCTTCAGGTCGCCCTCGAAGAGTGGCTGAAGGCGATCCCGGACTTCCGGCTCTCGGCTCCCGACGAGGTGACATGGGCGGGCGGCCAGGTCCGTGGGCCAAGGATCCTGCCGGTCGAGTTCTGATGACCCACCGGACGAAGATGACCGATCACATGTCCATGACAAAGACAGGTGCCCGCTGATGCGCATCCGAGTCAACCCCGACAAGTGCCAAGGCCACCAGCGGTGCATCGCCCTCGCTCCCGACCTGTTCGACGTGGACGACTACGGCACCTCGTCGGTCAAGGTCGATGTCGTGCCAGAGCACCTGGAGCAGGCGGCCCGGCTGGCCGTGGACAACTGTCCGGAGTACGCGATCGAGATCATCGAGGAGTAGCTGCTTCCGGCCACTTCCCCGCCGAGGTCAGCGGGGTAGGTAACGGTCCGAGATGATCCGCAGCTGGATCTCTGAGGTCCCCTCGAAGATCTTGGTCAGTCGCGCGTCCCGCCAGTACCGTTCGATCGGCAGGTCGGTGGTGTATCCCGCTCCCCCGTGGATCTGGAGGGCCTCGCTCGTCACCCGCTCGGCCATCTCACTGGCCAGGTACTTCACCATCGAAGCCTGGGCATCGACCGCCACGCCCGCCTCGGCGTCGGAGGCCACCTGGTACATAAGCGCGCGGCAGGCGTCGATCTCGGCCGCCATCGTGGCGATCTTGAATCGGATCGCCTGGAATTCCCCGATCGGACGGTCGAATTGCCGGCGCTGCTGGACGTAGTTCACGGCATCTTCGAGCGCGCCGCGAGCAAGGCCGATGCTCCGCGCGGCGGTGTGGACCCTGGCGCTCGAAAGCCCGCGGCTGACGTTTCGGAATCCGGCGGTCGGGTCGACGACGGGACGCTCTTGTCCCAGGAGTGCGTCACCTGGCACCCGAAGGTCATTGAACGAGAGCTCGAAGGTCTTCCACCCGTGGTAGCCGATCTTGCGAATGGGATTGCCGCTCACCCCGGGGGGAAAGCTGTCCCGCTCCTTTGGCACGTAGAAATTGCGGATCCCTGCACGCCGGTTAGCCGGGTCGTAGGGGGTCGTCCGGGCCACCACGATCAAGAAGTCGGCCTGGTCGGCGAAAGTGCACCACATCTTCTGCCCGTTGATCACCCAGTCGTCGCCGTCTCGCTCCGCCCTGGTCCGGATGGAGGCGATATCCGAGCCAGCATCGGGCTCAGACAGCGCGAATGCGCCAAGCCACTCTCCCCGGGCCACCTTGGGGAGCAGCTCGTCGCGCTGGGCCTCGCTGAACCCGCCGCCCAGACCGTTGCCGCGAGCGATGATGCTGGCCACGCTCATCCACGCTCGGGCCAGCTCCTCGGTCACCAGGCAGTACTCGAACAGCCCAAGCCCGAGGCCTCCGTAACGCTCGGGGATCAGGATCCCGAAGAATCCCATGTCGGCCATCTGGCTCCGGATGCGGTCCGGAATCAGACCCTGCACGGGGTCGAGCTCGTTCGCCGCCGGGAGCACCTCTCTCATGGCGAACTCACGCGCCAGATCCCGGATCGCCAAGCGCTCCTCGGTGGCATGGGCGGCCGGCAGCACCGGAGGAGCAACGGGCAGTAGGTCCACGGTCGTCGTATCGTAGGGCAATCCGTCCGCGAGTGATCCAGGAGCGGCATTCCGTGCGTATCCGTCAGCGCCCGATCGTCGCCGGTGGCGCCGCCGAGCACGCGATCATCGCCGCCACCAGCGTGGGTATCGACGCCGGACGGCATCGGTGAGCGACTTCGACCCAAGCGCATTCGAGCTCCGCCGTCGCGGGCACCTCTTCGAGGACTTCGAGGTCGGCCAGCGGTTCGAACACCACTGGGGCCGAACCCTGAACGCCGGGGACAACGCCCTGTTCACCACGGCCACGTGCAACTGGAGCCCGATGTACCTGAACGCGGAGTACGCCCGGGCTCACGAGCACCCCGACGTCGTCGTCAACCCCATGCTGGTGCTCTGCACCGTGGTCGGACTTTCGGTCGAGGACCTGAGCGAGGCCGGGGGTCCCTTCCTCGGGCTCGAGGACTGCCGGTTCCACCGAACGGTCCACCCCGGCGACACGATGACCGCCAGCTCGGTGGTGGCGGCCAAGCGGCCATCCAACAGTCGTCCTGGGATGGGAACGGTGACGTGGCGAACCGAAGGTCGGAACCAGCGTGGCGAAGTCGTGGTCGACTTCACCCGGACCAACCTTGTCGCCATGCGGGCGGAGCGGTGACGGCGACGGCACAGCTCAGCGGCGAGGGGACCTACTTCGAGGACTTCCCGGTCGGCCGACGCATCCGCCACGCACGATCCGCGACCCTCGGCGAGGTGGAGGGGGCGGTGCTGGCCAAGCTGGTGATGAACACCGCCCAGGCCCACTGGAACGAGCACTACCTCAGTGGGTCCACCCTCGGCTCGGGCCGGGTCGTCTTCGGGCTCCTCACTGCCTCGGTGACCATCGGGCTCACCGCCGAGGACACTGCCGAGAACGCCCTGGCCGAGCTGAGCCTCGACCAGGTCCGGTTCCGTTCCCCGGTGCACCACGGTGACTCCATCTCTGCCTACAGCGAGGTGGTGGCGGCCGGGCCCGCCGAACGCGACGACGCCGGGGTCGTCACCTTCCGGCACTGGGGGGTGAACCAGCACCACGTGGTGGTGTTCGAGGGCGAACGGTCGGTGATGATCAAACGGCGCAGCCACTGGGGCGACCGGTGAGCGGTGGGGGCCAAGAACACCGGTCGTTGCACGAAGCCGCGGCGCCCATGGCTTCCGGACCGACCGGCCCCCTCCAGGGGGTCAAGGTGGTCGACCTCACCCAGGCGCTGGCTGGACCGTTCTGCACGATGATGCTCGGTGACCTTGGGGCCGACGTCGTCAAGGTCGAGTCACCTCGGGGTGACATCCCGCGCTTCGGCGGGCCGTTCATGGAGGACGACGACGAACGGGCCTTCGGGGGCTACTTCGCCAGCATCAATCGCAACAAGCGGGGCATCGTCCTCGACCTGGCCGAGGTGAAGGACCGCGACGTCCTGCTCGAGCTGGTGGATCGGGCTGACGTGTTGGTCGAGAACTTTCGGGTCGGGGTCATGGAGCGCTTCGGGCTCGCCTACGAGCACCTGCACGAGCGCAACCCGCAGCTTGTCTACGCGGCCATCCGGGGGTTCGGCGACCCGCGGACCGGCGAGAGCCCGTACGCGCAGTGGCCGTCGTTCGACGTCGTGGCTCAGGCGATGAGCGGCGCGGTTTCGATGACCGGGACCGACCAGGGCGAGATGGTGCGGGTCGGCCCGAGCATCGGCGACCTCTATCCGGCGACCGTGGCCGCCCTCGGCATCGTCGCCGCCGTCTACCACGCCAGGACCACCGGCCAGGGTCAGTTCATGGACGTCGCCCTGTACGACGCGCTGGTCGCGCTGTGCGAGGCCGCGGTGTACCGCTACTCCTACGCCGGCTTCGTGACCGAGCCGGTCGGTAACAGCCATCCCCAGCTCTCCCCCTTCGACATCTACCCCACCGCCGACGGGAGCTGCGCCATCGCCGCTCCCACCCCCAACCACTGGGAGCGGCTCTGCCGGATCATGGGCCGGGAGGACCTTGTTGCCGACGAGCGGACCCGAACCAACCGAGAACGGGTGGCGAACGCCGCCTTCGTCCGGGGCGTCATGAGCGAATGGACCTCGGCCCGCACGACCGAGGAGATCGTGAGCGAGTTGGGTGGAGAGGTTCCGGTTGGGCCGGTCCACCGGGCCCCCGACCTCTTCGCCGACCCGCACCTCCGGGCCCGCCAGATGCTGGTCGCCGTGGACCATCCCGGCAGCTCTCGTCCCGGTGTGTTCCCGGCGCCCCCGATCCGCTACAGCACCACGCCGGCGGCCGTCTACCGGCGAGCGCCGAGGCTCGGCGAGCACACCGAGGAGGTCCTCGCCGAGCTGGAGAGGAGGGAGTGATGCCAAGAGCGTTCCGGCTCCGGCGCTCGGAGCTCTCGACGCCCGGGACCAGCGAGAAGATGATGGCCAAAGCGGCGCAGAGCGATGCCGACCTCGTGTTCTTGGACTTGGAGGACGCGGTCGCCCCAGCCGAGAAACCCGGAGCTCGCCCCTTGATCGTCCAAGCCCTCACCGAGCTCGATTGGGGCACCAAGACCAAGGCCGTCCGGGTCAACGGCACGCACACCCCCTGGTGCCACGACGATGTGGTCGAGATCGTGAGCGGGGGCAAGGGCGCAGTGGATCTGTTGATCCTTCCCAAGGTGAAGGCCCCGCGAGACGTGTGGTTCGTCGAGACCCTGCTCGACCAGCTGGAGGCGAAGCTGGGCCTCGCCCCGGGCCGGATCGGGATCGAGGTGCTGATCGAGGAGACCGAGGCGCTCGCCCGTGTCGAGGAGATCGCGGCGTGCTCGGTCCGCCTCGAGGCGCTGATCCTCGGAGTCGGCGATCTCTCGGCGTCCCAGGGCATCCGGACGGGCCACATCGGCGATGCGGCCGACCGCTACCCCGGCGACATGTGGCATTACGCCCGGAATCGGATGATCGTGGCCGCCCGGGCCAACGGGCTCGACGCCATCGACGGGCCCTTCGCCAACTTCCGCAACGCCGACGCTTACCGCAAAGAGGCCGGCTGGGCGGCCACCCTGGGAGCCGTAGGCAAGTGGGCGATCCACCCGAGCCAGGTTCCGATCGCCAACGAGGTGTTCGCCCCGACCCCGGCGGAAGCCGAACGGGCGCGGGCGGTGGTCGAGGCGGTGGCCCGGGCCGAGGACGCCGGCGAGGGGGCGGCCAACCTAAACGGGGTCATGATCGACGCCGCGACCGCCCGCATCTTCGCCGCCGTGCTCGATCGGGCCGACCGCATCGCCGGCCTGGGGCCGTCGGAACAGGGTTGAGCAGGCGGAGCTTGGCTCAGCCGCCGGCCACGGCCAGCAGTGCGCCCACGTCGTCCAGGGTGTCGAGATCTCCCACGAGCTCGATGATCCGGCCGGCCCCGGCCTGACCGACCACCGGCACCGCCAGCGACTCGAACTTCTCTCGCAGGCGCTTGCCCTGCAGCGACAGGTCCCGCTCGGGGACAGCCACGTCGTAGGCGCACGTGAGCACTCGCCCGTCGCGAGTCCGAACCTCAACCGGGGTCGGACCTCCGCCGGTCCGGTCGGCCACCACAAGCACCCGCTCCCGTAGGGCCAGCAGCTCGGGGTCCCGTGCTCGGGTGTCGTCGAAGGTGGCGATGGCCGAGGTGTCCAACCCGGCCAGCACAAGGGCAGCAGTGTGGCGGAGGCTGAACTTGGTCTCCAGCCCGCTCGAGGGCTCCTCGATCGCGCACATCCGCATCTGCGCGTCGTCGGCGTGGATCGTGACCGAGTCGACGTCGTGGGCAGCCAGGTGCGCTTCCTGCCGGATATGGCGCAGTCCTTCGATCGCCGAATGCGTCTCGTAGCAGGCAGCGTGGTATTTGAACAAGTGTGAGCGCAGGAACCAGCCCCCGGGCGGCTCGGCCAGGCCGCGCTCGGCGTCGAAGGAAGCCGAGTGGGTCTCGCCGAAGCCCTGGACCGTCTCGATGGAGCCTTGGGCCGCGCTGAAGCCACGCTCGGCCAACCGGGCGGCCAAGAGCCCGGCGGCCGACGCCAACCCGGCGTGCAGGGGCTTGCACATGGTCCCGAACATCGACTTGAGCCCGGCGGCTTGGGTGGCGGCGATGCCGAGAGCCGTCTCGGCCGTAGCGGCATCGGCGTCGAGGAGTCGCGCGCAGGCCACCGCGGCACCGAAGGTGCCGGCCGTCGCCGTCGTGTGGAACCCGCGCTGGTAGTGCTCGCCGCCGAGCGCCCTGCCTACCGCGCACTCGGCCTCGTAGCCGGCCACGAACGCCGTCATCACCTCCGACCCGGAGGACCCCCGAACCTCGGCCAGCGCCAAGAGGGCGGGGAGGATCGGGACGGTCGGGTGACCGAACATCGACTGGTTCACGTCGTCGTAGTCGAGTGCATGCGACGCGGTGCCGTTGGCCAGCGCGCTGTCGCGGGGCGCGAGTCGGATGGCCCGGCCCACCACGGTCGCCCCCCCGTCGTCAGGGGCATCGGCGGCGAGCTCGTCAAAGACGATGGCGGCCGCCTCCTCCTTGGAGCCAGCCAGCGTCACCCCGAGGAAGTCGAGCAGGCACTGTCGGGCCAGCTCGGCCACGTCGGACTCGACCCCGGTCGCGGACAGGGTC
>JBEDUR010000099.1:0-16788 GCA_040414865.1 Acidimicrobiales bacterium | reverse complement strand
GTGTTCAAGTCCGCCTTTACCTCGCTCGAGCCGCCGTGGCCCGGGAGATCGACCGCCACCACCCGGCGACCCTGACCCACGAGGGTGCCGAAACGGCCCCACAGCCGGGCGGTCTGGGTAAAGCCATGGGCGAAGACGAGAGTCGGGCCGGCTCCGGTGATCTCGGCGTGGAGGGCGGCCACCGGCGGTGAGCGTACCGATCGCCGACGTCCAGGCCACCTTCGCCGCCACGCTGGTCGACGAGTGGGTGGCGGCCGGCCTGGTCCACGCGGTGATCTGCCCCGGGTCCCGCTCCACTCCTCTCGTGCTCGCGCTGGCCGAGCGGGACGAGATCGAGCTCCACGTCCGGCTGGACGAGCGGGGAGCCTGCTTCTTCGCCGTTGGCCTCGCCCTGGGCAGCGGCTCACCCGCGCTCGTCTGCGCGACCAGCGGAACGGCCGCCGCCGAGCTGCATGCCGGCGTGGTCGAGGCCAGCCACGCCCGCGTTCCCCTCCTCGTATGTACGGCCGACCGACCGCCCCGGCTGCACCATGTCGGAGCGCCCCAGACCATCGAGCAGGCGGGGCTATTCTCCCCGGCCCTCCGCCGGTCTTTCGCTCCGGGGCTGGCCCGCGACGACGACCGTGGATGGTGGCGCCGGCTGGGGGCGGCCTCGGTCCGCGCCGCGATCGAGCAGGCCGGGCCGGTGCATCTCAACCTGGCCTTCGAGGAGCCGCTCCTCGGCACCGCCGGGCCGCTGCCGCCGGGCGCGCCCTCGGCGACTCGCATCGAGCGCGGCGGCGGCCGGGCTCGGCTCCTGCCCGAAGGAGGCTGGTGGCGGCGCAGGGGGGTGATCGTGGCCGGGGCCCGCGGCCCCGACCCCGCCGCGGTGCTGGCCCTGGCCGACCGGCTGGGCTGGCCGGTGCTGGCCGATCCACTCTCGGGGGCCAGGCTCGACCACCCGGCGGTGATCGGAGCGGCCGACGCCATCCTGCGTCACTCGGCTACCGCGGCCGCCCTCACCCCCGAGACCGTGCTCTCGGTGGGGCGGCCGTGGGCTTCGCGGGTCGTGGCCGAGTTCTTGGTGGCCTCCAGGCGCGCTGGCGCCGAGGTGGTGGCGGTAGGGGCAGAGCTTTTCGACCCGGGCCGGGCGGTGACCACTGCGTACCGAACCGACCCGACCTCGTTCCTGGCCGCCGTCGCCACGAAAGGCACTGAGCGGCCCATCGGCTGGCTGGACGCATGGGCACGGGCGGAGAAGCTCGCCGAGGCGGCATTGGACGAGGCCTTGGCCGTCGACTGGTCGTCGGCCGAGGGTCGGGCAACCGAGCCAGGCATCGCTCGTCATCTCTACGCCTCGCTCGAACGGCCGACGGTGGTCTTCGCCTCCTCGTCGATGCCGGTGCGCGATCTCGAATGGTTCGCCGCGCCCCGCCCCGCCCCGCCCTGGGTGCTGGCCAACCGGGGAGTGAACGGGATCGATGGGATCACCTCGAGCGCGCTCGGCGTGGCCGCGGGCCAGTCTGGCCCGGTGGTCTGCCTTCTCGGCGACCTGGCCTTTCTTCACGACGTCTCGGCGCTGGCCACCGTCGGAGGATCGACGGGGTCGTGCACGTTGGTCGTCGTGGACAACGGCGGCGGCGGCATCTTCAGTTTCCTCCCCCACGCCGAGGCGCTGTCGCCTGAGCGTTTCGAGCGGCTGTTCGGCACCGCCCCCGCGCCGTCGGTCGGCGCGGTCGGCCGGGGCTTCGCCATCCCGGTGGCCGAGGTGGCCACCCTGAGCGAGCTCGACGCCGCGCTGGGTCGATTCGTCGGCGTGGAGCCGTGCGCACTGATCCGGGTGGCGGTGCCCACACGGGCCGAGAACCGGGCGCTCCACGACCGCCTGCATGCCGCGGTGGCCACGGCCCTCGGGACGGGACCGAGCTCTTAGCGCGCGCCGCCGGTGGGCGTGGAAGCATTTCCCGGTGGACGCGGGTGCCTTCGAGGAAGCTGGGCTCTACGATCCCGCCGCCCCAGGCGCCGCTGAGCGCCTGGAGCTCCTCGAGTACCTGGCGAGCCGGGGTGCGACGATCGAGCAAATGGTCGAGGCGGCCGACGCCCTCCCGGCCCTCGCCGGTCGGCTGGTCGAGAGTGGCCTCGGCCAAACCGAGCCGATCGACCGCCTGGCCGCACGGTGCGGCACGACGGTCGAGCGGGTGCAGCGCCTCCTCCTGGCTGCCGGGTTGCCGGCCGATGCCACGAGCGAGTTGCCGGTCGCCACCGAGACGCTGGTCTTGGCCTTCCTCCAGGGCTCGGCGCTCATGGGTGAAGAACCCCTCCTTGCCTTCACCCGGGTGCTCGGCTCGGCCGCGATCAACATGGCCGAGGCGGCCGTCGCGCTCTTCTATTCGCAGCTTGGCCCGGGATCCGAGCGCGGCGGCGACGACGACATGTCTCGGGCGCACATGGCGGAGCGGGCCACCTACGCCTTCAACGCGGTGCCGGGCGCCTTCACCCGGGTGCTCATGGTCCAGTTCGACCGGGCAGTGCGCCGGGCGTCGGTGTCGCGGGGGTCGTGGGCACTCGAAGGCCGAGACCTCGACCGCGCGAGCGAGCGGGTCGCCCTCGGCTTCGTCGACCTGGTCGATTCGACCGCCTGGGGGACCCGGCTCGACCTGCGGGACCAGAGCCTGGCCCTGTCCCGTTTCGAGTCGGTCGCCTGGTCGAGCGCGGTGCTGGCCGACGGGCGGGTGGTGAAGATGATCGGGGACGAGGCGTTCTTCGCCGCGCCTTCGGTCGAGGGAGCCTGCCGGATCGCCACCGAGGTGGTCGCTGCGGCGGCGGCCGATCCGGTACTTCCGCCGGCGCGCGGGGCGGTCGGCTTCGGCTCGGCCAGCTCCCGGGAAGGCGACTACTTCGGCCCGCTCGTGAACCTGGTGGGCCGGCTGGTGAAGACCGCCCACCCGGGGTCGGTGCTCGTTACCGCCGAGGCCGCCGCTGAGCTTGCCCCGGGCCGCTGGCCCCTTCAGCCGCTCGACCCGGTGGTCGTGCGCGGCATCGACCATCCGGTCGCCGCGTTCGAGCTCGGCCAGGCGGGGGACGGCTGAGGAGGCGGCGCCGGAGCGCGCGCGCGGCTATGGCAGGCTTGGGGCCCGTGAGCGGCCTCGTCGACGACCTCCGCTTTCGCGGCCTCATTCACCAAGTGACCGACCAGTCGCTCCTCGAGCGACTGGACGCCGGGGGCCTCACCGCCTACGTCGGCTTCGATCCGTCGGCCCCGAGCCTGCATCACGGCAACCTCCTCCAGCTCTGCACGCTGCGCCGTTTCCAGCTGGCCGGTCACCGGCCGATCGCCCTGGCCGGTGGGGGAACCGGGTTCATTGGCGACCCCAGCGGGAAATCCGACGAGCGCAACCTGCTCGACCTCGACCAGCTGGCGGCGAACGTCGAGGTGTTCCGGCCCCAGCTGGCCCGGCTGCTCGATTTCGATCCGTCAGCCGGCAAGACCCGGGCGCTCGTCGCCGACAACGGCGCCTGGCTCCTCGACCTCTCGCTCGTCTCCTTCTTGCGCGACATCGGGAAGCACGTGACGGTCAACCAGATGGTGAAGAAGGAGTCGGTTCGATCCCGGCTGGAGCGTTCGGGCGAGGGGATCTCGTACACGGAGTTCAGCTACATGCTGCTCCAGGCCTACGACTTCCTCCGCCTCCACGTCGAGGAGGGGTGCGACCTGCAGCTCGGCGGGAGCGACCAATGGGGGAACATCTCCCTCGGGGCTGAAGTCGTCGGCAAGGTGAGCGGTGACAAGGTTTACGGTCTGACCACTCCGCTCGTCACCCGGCCCGACGGCACCAAGTACGGCAAGACCGCCGAGGGCGCCATCTGGTTGGACCCGGACCTGACCAGCCCGTACCGCTTCTACCAGTTCTTCTTGAACGTGGAGGACGCCAGCGTCTCGCAGTACCTTCGCTTCTTCACCTTCTTCTCCCACGAAGAGATCCGTGCCCTTGACGCCGAGACCGAGGCCCACCCGGCGCGTCGGACCGCCCAGCGTGCCCTGGCCAAGGAGGTGTGCGCGCTGGTCCACGGCGAGTCGGAGGCGGAGAAAGCCGAGCGCGCCTCGGTCGCGTTGTTCGGGGCCGACCTGCGTGACCTGGACGAGCAGACCTTGCTCGAGGTGTTCGAGGACGTGCCGTCGAGCGCGATCTCCCGTCAGGCGCTCTCGGCCAATGGGTCGGGCGCCCTCGACATCGTCGGGGCGCTGGTCGCCTCGGGCCTGTGCGCCTCGATCTCGGAGGCCCGGCGCCTGGTCTCCGGCGGCGGCGCGTATGTGAACAACGAGCAGGTCGCCGACGCCTCGCGGGTGCTCGGTGAGGACGATCTCCTGGCCGGGCGCTACGTGGTGCTGCGCAAGGGTCAGCGCAACTACCACCTGCTCCGGGCACAGTGAGCCGACCGCCGCGCCGGTGGGGCGTGGTCGCGGCCGGGCTCGTCGTCGTGGCCATCGGGGTCGGCGCGTACTACGCCTACGGCCAGACGGGCCACACGGGAAGCGCCAGCCAGCAGGTTCGTTCCTGGGCGAATGGGACGGGGCTCGGCCAGTCGATCGGAAACGTGGTCGGCGACGCGGCCCGGGTCCGGGCGGCCGTCGACTCGCACCGAGGGCCCGGTGTCCTGCACACCGACTGCGGGGTGCTCCTCTCCGACGCCCAGTCGGCCAACGGGGAGTTGCCCTCCCCCAACAGTCAGCTCACCGACCTGCTCTCGTCGGGCTACGCCCTCGCCTATGACGCCGGGAACGACTGCTACAACTCCAACGGCACCGACCGGACCCTCATCGATCGGGCGACGCGGGAACGGATCGAAGCCGAGGCCAAGCTCCAGCAGGCGGTCAACCTGGTCGACCGGCTGGCCGGGTTCACGATGTCGACCACGACCACCACCCAACCCGATGCAGGGGGGCTCGGGTGAGCCCCGAACCGCTCGGACCGTTCCCCGACGGAGTGGACCCCGAGGACTACGACCGGTTGCGGCGTCGAGTGCTGTGGTCGTTCCCGACCGGGCTGTTCGTCGTGGGCTCGGCCGGTCGGCTCGATGGGACCCCTAACTACAACCTGATGACGGCCAACCTGGTGGTTCAGGTGGCCACCGCGCCCAAGCTGATGGCGGTGGCGCTCGAGACCCAGGCGCTGACCGCCCGCCTGGTGGCCGCGGGCCGGGCCTTCTCGATATCGGCGTTAGCCCGGGCCGACCGGGCGCTCGTCCGTCGGTTCGTCAAGCCGGTGGCTGACGTCGTGGTGGATGCGGCCGGCTCGCCGTCGTCGATGGCGGGGGAGAGCGTTCGGGTGGCGACCACCGGCGCGCCGATTCTGGCTCGGGCGCTGGCCTGGGTTGACTGTTCGCTGCGGGACCTGGTCGAGCTGGGCAGTCATGTGCTGGCCATCGGTGAGGTGGTGGACGCCGGCGGGGCGCCCGAGGGAGCCGAGATCCTCCGAATGGAGGACACCAAGATGAGCTACGGCGGCTAGCTCGGCGAATGTCAACCCCGACGCTCGGGTGGCCGGAGGTCGATACTGAGGGTGAGCACCCCGTCGACCAGCTCGGCGGTGGCGTCCCCCACCATGGCGAAGTCCATGTAGTCCACCTGGGCCTGCTCCCGGAAGCGCTCCCGCTCGGCCCCCTCGACGGGGGGCAGGCCCCGCTGCCGGACGGCCTCGGCCCGCCGACGGAACCGATCGATCATGGCCTGGGCATCGAAAGTGGCTTCCACGCCGACATTGTGGACCCGGTTCGTCCCGGCCGCGTTCGCACTACAATGGGCAGGTCAGTGCGGTGGTTCCGGGCGCCGGCAGCACGCCGGGAACCGGCCCGCCGAGGTCGCGCCGGAACATCGCAGTCCCAAGGGCAGTCGCGCTCGAGAGGGGTGAGCGGCGCCAGGGACTGGCGGCAGTAAGGAGTCGTCGTGAAGAAGGGACGCCATCGGCGCTTTGAAGAGGCACGGAGTCTGAAGCGCTCCATTGCCACGGCTGGGGAACGCTGCCCCGAGTGCGGGGCCGAGCCCGAGGATGTCCACGCCTCGTGGTGCCGAGCCGAGGAGGACCGTTACGACCGCATCCTCGGCTCCAACGTGCCGGGCTGGGACGACACCCGCCAGGACGACGAGGACCCGCTCCGGGACTGATCCTCGGGTCGGACTGATCCTCCGATGTCGGACCGGCGCCGCCGCCTCAATGCCGGCGCAGGACCGGGTGGGGAAGCGGAACGCGCTCGGCGCGACGTCGTTCTTGATCCTCCAGGTAGGCCCGTAGCCGCCGATAGGTCTTCTTGCCCACCATCGCGCTGAGCTCGGGCCCCATTTCCTGATAGACGGGCCGGGTCCCGACGAAGGCCTCGGGGGCCTCGGTGCACCACCAGTGGAACTGCTCGCCGCCGGGGCCCCAGTGCTTGCGGTCCCACTGGGCGATGGTGGTGGTGACGTGCCCGTCGTCGTCGGCCATGTCGTCGCGCCGGAGTGGGAGCTGCCAGCACACCTCGGGCTTGAGCTCCATCGGGTTGCGACCCTCGGCCAGTGCCGCGTGGTGGAGCGCGCAACCCGGGCCGGTCGGAAAGCCCACCCGGTTCAAGAAGATGCAGGCCCCGTCGACGACCCGGGTCACCACCTCACCCGAACGGGTTTTCTTGGCGATGCCGCCCTTCTTCGCCTTGTCCCGGAACTGCCACTGCTCGGCGCTGAGCGTCGCCGCGATCTTCTCGATCCGGCGGCGGTCGGCCCCGTCGATGAAGTGGGCACCGTAGGAGCAGCACCCGTGCTGGAGCTCCTCCGCCGGGCCGGTCAGCACGCCCTGACAGCCCCGTCCGAAGATGCAGGTCCAGTTGGAGGTGAGGAAGGTCACGTCGAAGACCCAGGTCCGCTCCTCGTCCTCGTCCTCGAAGCTGACCCACTCGTGCGCGTCGTCTGGGACCGGCGAGCTCGCCATAGCGTGACGACGTTACTCGCTTCGGTTCGCGCCCTCTCGGTGCTCGGGCACCCGGAGGGCGTGTTCGGGGCGTGGCGCCGTGCGTGATCCAATATCGGAATGCTCCGGGGCGAGGACATCACCATCGAGGTGGGCCGGCGGACGCTCGTGCGCGACGCCTCGTTGCTGGTCTCGGCGGACGACAAAGTCGGCCTCGTCGGCGCGAACGGCGCCGGGAAGTCGTCGCTCCTCGGCTATCTCCTCGGCGACCCCCCCGGCCACCTCCGCTGCCGCGGTCGCCTCGAGTGCCAGGGCACGGTCGGCTACCTGCCCCAGATCCCGGTCCCAGAGGGCCTCGGGCGCGACCCGAGCGTGCTCGCCCATGTGCTCTCGGCCCGTGGTCTTGACGTTCTCGACGAGCAGCTCCACGCGGCGCGCCGCACCCTCGAGGAAACAGCCACCGAAGAGGCCGTCGCCCGGTTCAGCGACCTCGAGGAGCGGTACCGGTTGGCGGGCGGCTACGAGATCGAGAGCACCCTCGGCCGGCTGGCCGACGGCCTCGGCCTGCCCCAGGACCTCCTCCTGGTTGACGTGGCCTCGCTGTCGGGGGGCCAGCGTCGCCGGGTCGACTTGATCCGGGTCCTCTTCGCCCGGCCCGATCTCATGATCCTGGACGAACCGACCAACCACCTCGACCGCTCGGCGAAGGTGTGGCTGATGGACGAACTGGCGTCGTCCAAGGGCGCACTCCTGCTCGTGAGCCACGACCTGCGGCTGCTCGACCACGCGATCTCCAAGGTGCTCCAGCTGGCCGGCGAGACCCTACGGGAGTTCAAAGGCAACTACAGCGCGTTTCGGGCACAGCTCGAGGCGGACATCACCCGACGGGAGAAGGTTGCCGGCCTTGAGTCGGCCCGGATCACCAAGATGCGGACCCAGGCTGACCAGTGGCGGCACTCCACGGTGGCCCAGGCCCGCAAGGCCAAGATCCTCGACCGTAAGGTGGCCAGGCTCGAGGCCAACCGAACCCACGTGATCAAGCGCGAGCGCCGGGTCAGCTTCAAGCTGCCCGAGCCCCGCCGCGCTGGTGCCGTGGTGCTGCGGGTCGACCGGTTGGCCGTGGCCTACGGCGATCATCGGGTGCTGCGGAGGGTCGACTTCATCGTCGACCGGGGCGACCGGGTCGCCGTGATCGGTCGCAATGGCGTCGGCAAGTCCTCGCTTTTGCGCTGTCTCTCGGGGCTGCAGGCTCCGAGTGGCGGGACCGTCGAGCTCGGCTACCAGGTCCATGTCGGGTACTTCGCCCAGGAGCACGAGCAGGTCGACCTCGAGCGCAACGCCTTGGCGAACCTCGACGACGGCGTTTTGGTGAAGGAAGCCGACCGCCGCTCGCTGCTCGGCTCGTTCGGGTTGACCGGAGTGGCCGCCATCCAGCGGGCAGGCTCGCTCTCGGGTGGCGAGCGGGCGCGCCTCAGCCTGGCCATGCTGGCCGCCGGCCGGGCCAACCTCCTCGTCCTCGACGAGCCGACCAACAACCTCGACCCAGCCTCGGTGGGGGCCATCGGGGCGATGCTCGGCTCGTGGAAGGGCACGATCGTGGCTGTCAGTCACGATGCGCCGTTCGTCGAGGCGCTCGAACCGACCCATGCGTTGCACCTTCCCGAGGAGCGCTATGGGTTCTGGCGCGAGGAGTACCTGGACGACGTCGAGGTGCGCTGATCTCGGGCGGGCCCACGATGGTCCTGGTCGGCTCGGAAAACCCGGGGTCAAGCACGCCGGGCCTCGTCTGGTCGTGGTCGCAAACCGGTTGCTCCTATGATGAGATCGATGGTCCGATCGGTTGAGGAACTGCAGGGGGTCACCGACGCTGTCGTGACCCTGACTGACGACGCTCGCAAGTTGGTGCTGGAGGCGCTGGCCGCCGAGCCCGAGCCAGAGAGCCTGGCCCTGTGGCTGGAGGTCCGCGGTGTGCAGGGCGGCGTGTTCGCCTATGACCTCTACTTCCAGGCCCTGCGGGACGCCGCCCCCGAGGATGCCGCATTTGTCTGCGACGAGCTCCCGGTGGTCGTGCCGGCCGCCAGCGTCGATCGGCTCCGAGGCGCCCGGCTCGAGTGGTCAGAGGACGGCGGCGGTGGTCTCGTTCTGGTCAACCCCAACAGCCCGGCTCCCGAGGAGGCGGCGCCCGGGGTACCGCCCGAGGTCTTGGCGGCCGGTCTGGAGGGCGAGGCAGCCCAGCGGGTGCTCGGCGTGCTCGAGCAAGTCATCAACCCCTCCATCGCCGCCCATGGCGGTCGGGCCGACCTGATGGCGTACGACGCCGAGGCCGGCGTCGCCTACCTCGTGTTGTCCGGCGGTTGCCAGGGCTGCGCCATGTCGAGGATGACCCTCACTCAGGGGATCGAGGTGGCGCTGCGCGAAGAGGTGCCCTCTGTGACCCGCATCGTCGACGTCACCGATCACGCCGGCGGGGAGAACCCCTACTACTGAGCTATCCGCTCATGTGTCGAGACCCGCCCTCGACTCGGCTGACACGTCGCCCACCTTGAATGTCGCGTCGTCAGCGTGCCCATCGCGCGACCACAGTTCGGCCAGGAACACCACGGAGCGCCGGTCATTCAACGGTCCCGGGCCGACAGAACGCAGAACTCGTTTTCTTCGGGATCGGCAAGCACAGTCCAGGAGACCTCGGACTCGTCCTGGCCTACATCGACGCGGGTCGCTCCCTTCGCGATAAGCGACTGGACCAACGCATCTCGGTCGTCACTGTGGGGTGCCAGGTCCAGATGCAGCCATACCACTTCAGCCCCGTGCCTCGACGCTAGCTAGTGCCGCCTCCGGGGTCCCGGCCGCTCAGCTCGGGCGGCTGGTGGCGGATATCTCTGATACTCCGAACCGACCCGCACAGGCGCTACGGAGCGGTCGTCGTCGTGGTCGTGGACGTGGTCGAGGTCGTGGTCGAGGTCGAGGTCGTGGTCGTGGCCCTCGTCGTGGTCGTTGCGTGCGCCCTCGTCGTGGTCGTTCCCGGAGCCCTCGTCGTTGGCGTTGCCGGAGCCCTCGTCGTGGTCGTTGCTGCCGGTGGCGCAGAACTGGAACAGCCCGATGTGGTCAGCACTGCCGTGAGCGTCCCGAGGACCAGAGCCGCCGTCGCGCACCTGACCATCAGGCCGGATCGCTTAGATGTCATACCCTCCCCCATTAAGACGGCGCGGGCCGACAGCCATTCGCACCGTAGCCGCTGAGCAGGGAGCGGACAGGATGACGGGTGGTCGGCGTCCTGGGCTGTTCGAGATCCCGACAGCGGCTTCCTTCGTCGAGCACCGCCTGGCACTCGCCACCAGGGCCGTTTCCCGCTCCAGGTAGCGTTGTGGCGATGCTGCGATTCCTGACCGCTGGTGAGTCGCACGGGCGCTCGATCGTCGTGGTCATCGAGGGCGTGCCGGCCGGGCTGCCCTTCACCGCCGCCGAGGTCCAGGCCGAGCTCGCCCGGCGCCGCCTCGGCTACGGGCGGGGCCCGAGGATGCGGTTCGAGCAGGACGAGATCACCCTGATCGGCGGGCTCCGCCATGGGCGGACCCTCGGCTCGCCGGTCGCGATCGAGATCGGCAACACCGAGTGGCCGAAGTGGACCGAGGAGATGTCACCGGATCCGGGCGCCCCGGCCAGGGTCCTGACCCAGCCCCGCCCCGGCCACGCCGATTTGGCTGGGATGCAGAAGTACGGCTTCGCCGATGCCCGAGACGTGCTCGAGCGGGCCTCGGCCCGGGAGACCGCCGCCCGGGTGGCGGCCGGAAGCTTGGCCAAGGCGTTGTTGTCCCGGTTGGGCATCGGGGTCCTCAGCCATGTCGTGGTCTTGGGCGGTGTCCAGGCCGGGCTTGTCCGGCGACCGGAGCCTGAGGACCTCGACCGAGTTGACGACTCCCAGGTCCGGTGCTTCGACCCCGATGCCGAGGCCGAGATGGTGGCCGCCATCAAGGCTGCGGCCAAGGTGGGCGACTCTCTGGGTGGAGTCGTGGAAGTGCTGGCCTACGGGGTTCCGGTCGGCCTGGGCAGCCATGTCCACTGGGACCGCAAGTTGGACGGCTTGTTGGCGCAGGCCCTCATGAGCATCCAGGCGGTCAAGGGGGTCGAGTTCGGCGAGGGGTTCGCCCTGGGCGACCGCATGGGTTCGGAGGGCCACGACGCCATCTACTGGTCGCCGGGCCAAGCCGAGAGCTCGGGCGGTTACGAGCGCCGCACGCAGCGGGCCGGAGGGATCGAGGGCGGCATGTCGACTGGTGGGCTCATCGTGGCCAAGGTGGCCATGAAGCCGCTCGCCACCTTGAACCGGCCGGTGCTCGAGACCGTGGACGTCGCGACCAAGGAGCCGGCACTCAGTTTCAAGGAGCGCACCGACGTCACTGCGGTGCCGGCGATGGGGGTGGTGGCCGAGACGATGACCGCGCTCGTGCTCGCGTCCGAGGCACTGCGCAAGTTCGGCGGCGACTCCATGGCCGAGCTGGTGCGCAACAAAGACGCCTACCTGGCGACGCTGGGGGAGACCCCCTCGGTCCCCCCGCCTCGGTGATGGCCGGGCGCCGTGGTGCGCCCCGGCCCGAGCGCCTGCTGTTGATCGGGATGATGGGCGCGGGGAAGACCACCGTCGGCCGCCTGGCCGCCGGTCATCTGGGCTGGCCGTATGTCGACTCGGACGTGGAGGTCGTGACGGCGACGGGCAAGAACGTCGCCGAGATCTTCGCCACCGAGGGCGAGCCCGCCTTCCGGGCGGCCGAGGCCGAGGCCCTCTGCCGGGCCCTTGAGCGGTGCCCGGTCGTGGTCTCGGTGGCCGGCGGCGCGGTGCTCGACCCATCCAACCGTCGAATGATCAGACGCTCCGGCACCGTCGTGTGGCTGCGGGCCACGGTGGCCACGCTGGCCGGCCGGGTGGGGAGCGGTGCCGGCCGTCCCCTGCTCGGCGACGACCCGCCAGGCGCGTTGGCCGCGCTCGCCGCGGTGCGTCGTCCGCTGTACGAGGACCTGGCCGATGCGGTGATCGACACCGACGATCTCAGCCCCGAGGAGGCGGCCGCCCTGAGCCTCCGGGCGCTGGTCGAGCGATGATCGTCGTCCCGGTCGAGCTGCCCGGCCGCTCTTACGACGTCGTGATCGGCGCCGGGGCGCGCCACCGCCTGGCGCCGGTGGTCTCGGGCCTCCCAGACGTCGAGCACGCGGCGGTGGTGACCCAGGAGTCGATCGTCGCCGCCGGCTGGCTCGAGGGCCTGGACCCGGGGGTGCCCTTCGAGGTCCATCTGCTCGCCGAGGGCGAGGCGGCCAAGTCGCTTTCGTCAGTCGAGACCCTCTGTGGGGACTTCGCCGGCCAGCGCCTAAGCCGGGCCGACGCCGTGATCGCGCTGGGTGGCGGGGTGGTGAGCGACGTAGCCGGGTTCGCTGCGGCCACGTATCTCCGAGGGGTTCGCTACGTAAACGTGGCCACCACACTCCTCGCCCAGGTGGACGCGGCCGTCGGCGGCAAGACCGGGGTCAACCTCGAAACCGGCAAGAACCTGGTCGGGGCACTCTGGCAACCTGCCGCGGTCCTCTGCGACACCGAGAGCCTGCGAACCCTGTCCGAGCGGGAATGGCGTTCCGGGCGCGGTGAGATGGCCAAGTACGCCTTCTTGGCCGAAGGCCAGCCCGACGGGTGGCTGCTCGGACTCGATCTCGAGGAACAGGTCACCCGGTGCGTCGCCATCAAAGCCGAGGTGGTCGCGGCCGACGAGGGGGAGTCCGGACAGCGGATGGTGCTCAATTACGGCCATACGCTGGCCCACGCCCTGGAGGCGAACGCGTTCGACCGGCCCGGGGAGCTGGTCCACGGCGAGGCGGTGGCGATCGGCCTGGTGTTTGCGGCGATGCTCGCCCGGCGACTCGGGCGCATCGACGACGATCGGGTCGAGCTGCACCGACGGGTGGTGGCCGGCTTCGGGCTGTCGGCCGAGCTGCCGGCAGGCAGCGATTCGGAGCGGCTGCTCGCCGCCATGGCCGGGGACAAGAAGGCGCGCCACGACCTCACCTTTGTTCTCGACGGCCCGAAGGGGGTGGAGCCCGTGCGGGATGTGGCCGCCAACGACGTTCTCGCTACCCTGGCCGAGATGGGAGCGCCAGCGTGAGCGAGCTCGACCGACCGTTGGTCCTGTTGGTGTCGGGGCCGAACCTCGACATCCTGGGAGAGCGCGAGCCCGAGGTCTACGGGACCGCGACCCTCGCCGACCACGTCGAGCGGGCCTCGGCCGCTGCCGGACGCCTCGGCCTGTCGCTCGAGCACGTCCAGTCGAATCACGAGGGCGACCTGATCGAAGCGGTCCACCGAGCGCGGGGCCGGGCGGTGGCGATCGTGATCAACGCCGGCGCGCTCAGCCACACCTCCTGGCCGTTGCACGACGCGCTGTCCGCCTTCGACGGCGTCGTGGTCGAGCTGCACCTGTCCAACCCGGCCGCCCGCGAGCCCTTCCGCCACACCTCGGTGATCGCCCCGGTGGCCGACGGGTTGGTGGCCGGCTTCGGCGGGCTCGGCTACGAGTTGGCACTCGAAGCGGTGCGTCGGGTGCTTGACGGGGGCCAGCCGGCCCCGAGCAGTCCGCCCGTCCGATCGGGAGGCACGGCGCACACCACCGGCGAGAACGAAAAGAGAGAAGCCCCATGACCACATCGACGAGCTCCACCACGTCGGGATCCACATCGAGCGGTGAAGTTCCCCTCGAGGTCGCCGGACGCCTCGAACGCCTGCGCGACCGCTTCGACGACTACGAGGTGGACGCGCTGATCGTCACCAACCTGGCCAATGTCCGCTACCTGAGTGGGTTCAGCGGCTCGGCCGGAGTTGTGGTGGTGACCGCCAAGGGCGCGTTGCTCACCACCGACGGGCGCTACCGGACCCAGTCTGCCGAGCAGGTCGACGCGGCCGGGGTGGCCAAGGCGGTCGACATCGCCATCGGCAACGCCGAGGCCCAGCGGGCCGCGGTGCGCGCCGCGCTCGAGGCGGCCGCGCCCGGACGGATCGGCCTCGAGGCCGAGAACGTGTCGTGGGCGGCGTCCCGACGCTGGCGCGAGCTCTTCGAAGGCGCCGAGGCGGTGCCGGTCACCGGGGTAGTGGAGGCCCTTCGCGAGCTGAAGGACCCCGGCGAGCTCTACCGGATGGCTCGAGCGGCAGCGATCGCCGACGACGCCTTGAGCGAAGTGCGGCCGATGCTGACCGAGCGTTCGGCCATCCCACTCACCGAGGCCGCCTTCGCCTTGGCCCTCGACACGGCCATGCGCCGGGGCGGGGCCGAGGACCGGGCCTTCGACACGATCGTCGCCGTCGGGCCCAACTCGGCCAAGCCCCACCACCAGCCGACCGAGGCGGTGCTGTCGCAGGGCCAGCCGCTGGTGGTCGACTTCGGCGCGACCTACGACGGCTACCGCTCGGACATGACCCGGACCTTCTGGCTGGGGGGCGAGCCCACCGGCGAGCTGGCCCGGGTGTTCGCCGTGGTGCGGGAGTCACAAGCCCAGGGGGTGGCGGCGGTTCGCGCCGGCGTGGGCGCGAAGGACGTCGACACGGTGTGCCGCCAGGTCATCACGGAGGCCGGCTGGGCCGAGCGGTTCGAGCACGGCACCGGCCACGGGGTCGGCCTCGACATCCACGAGGCGCCGACGGTCAGCCAGCAGGGCACCACGGTCCTCGCCGCCGGCACCGTCGTGACCGTCGAGCCGGGCGTCTATCTGCCCGGGCTCGGTGGGGTGCGCATCGAGGACACCCTGGTCGTGACAGAGGACGGCAGCCGCGTGCTCACCGGCTTTCCGAAGGACGCCGCCGCCTGATGGCCGTATCGACCAATGATCTCAAGAACGGCATGACCCTCGACCTGCCCGAAGGTCTGTTCAGCGTGGTCGAGTTCCAGCACGTGAAACCGGGTAAGGGCGGCGCATTCGTCCGGACCAAGCTGAAGAACGTGCGAACCGGGGCAGTGCTCGACCGGACTTGGCGAGCCGATGAGAAACTCGAGCAGGCGATCATCGACAAGCGGGACATGCAGTTCCTCTACCGGGACGGCACCGACTACGTGTTCATGGACACGACCTCCTACGAGCAGCTCAACGTGAGCACGGTCGCGCTGGGGTCGGCCGCGCAATTCCTGAAGGAGTCCGACATCGCCACCCTTGCCCTCTACCAGGGTGAGATCGTGGGGGTTGACCTGCCGGCGGCGGTCGAGCTCACCGTCACCCAGACCGAGCCGGGCATCCAGGGTGATCGGGTTTCGGGCGCCCGCAAGCCGGCCACCCTCCAAACCGGCCTCGTCATCCAGGTGCCGCTGTTCGTCAACTCCGGCGATGTGCTGAAGGTCGACACCCGTTCGGGCGAGTACCTGACCCGGGCCTGAACGGCGGTGCCCGAGGCCACCCGGCACCAGTCGCGTGAGCGGGCGCTCTCCTTGCTCTACGAAGCCGCAATGAAGGAGGAGAGCCCGCAGGCGGTCGTGGCCGACCTCCCGGTCAGGCCCGATCCGTACTGTCTGCGACTGGTCGGGGCGGTGGAGCGGCATCAGGCCGAGGCCGACCGCTTGGTGGCCACGGCTGCCATCGGTTGGGAGCCCGAGCGGATGGCGCTCGTCGACCGGCTGGTGCTGCGGCTGGCCACCGTCGAGCTGCTGGAGGAAGGCGGCCCCCCGTCAGCAGTCGTCCTCGACGAGGCGGTCGAGCTGGCCAAGGTCTACTCAACCGAAGCCTCCGGGGCCTTCGTGAACGGCGTCCTCTCGGCCGTCCTCCGAGCGCTCGGTGAGCGAGCGGCTGGGGGTGGACAGCCGCCGGGGTGAGCCACTTCTTGATGGCCAGCCGGTCGGGCGCGCGGGCGGGATCGGAGCCCTATCGTGAGCGCGAAGGTGACCCCGGCCCAGCCCGAACCCACCATTGACTTTCGCCCGGGCGCCTCGGGTGTCCTCGCCCGCCGTCAGCTCCTCCAGGGCATCGACGCCGGGGTGATCCGGGCCGACGACGGGATCCCGTCGGACAATGTCCAGCCGGCCAGTCTGGACCTGCGGCTGGGCTCGGTTGCCTACCGGATGCGGTGCAGCTTCCTCCCCGGGTCCGACACCGTCGAGCGCAAGCTCAAGGACCACCTCCTCGACGAGCTGGACCTCCGCGGGGACGGGGCCCTGCTCGAGACCAATCGACCCTACGTCGTGCCGCTCCTCGAGCGGCTCGCCCTTCCCGAGGCGGTCCGGGCCAAGGCCAACCCAAAGAGCTCGACTGGCCGGGTCGACGTCTTCACCCGGGTAATCACCGACCACGGGTTCCGCTTCGACGAGATCGCCGCCGGCTATCACGGTCCCCTCTGGCTGGAGGTTGTGCCACTGTCCTTCGCCATCGGCGTGCGCGAGGGGCTCAGCCTCAACCAGCTGCGCCTGTCGGTCGGTCGAACGACGCTGAGCGACGACGAGGTCCGGGCGTTCCACGACGAGAACCACCATCTCCTGTCGCGCGACGGGGTCCCGATCCCGGCCGAACAGCTCGCGCTGGCCGAAGGGCTGTTCTTGAGCCTGGACCTGCGGGGGGACGCCGACGGCCGTGTCGGCTACCAGGCCCGGCAGAACGCGCCGCGGCTCAACCTGACGCAGGGTGCCCCGATCGACCCTGCCCCGTACTTCGATCCGGTCCGCCGGGAGAACGGCAATCGGGTCGTCCTCGCTCCTCAGCGTTTCTACCTGCTCATGTCGAACGAGGCAGTCTCGATCCCCCCCGAGCTGGCCGCGGAGATGACGGCGTACGACCCGACCAGCGGCGAGCTGCGGACCCACTACGCCGGATTCTTCGACCCGGGCTTCGGGTTCGGCGCCGGGCCAATCGACGGATCCCG
>JBEDUR010000098.1:0-11781 GCA_040414865.1 Acidimicrobiales bacterium | reverse complement strand
CAAGTTGTGGCCGGCAAACCTTCGCCTGCTCGACCCGGAGCTCGCCTCGGGCAGCGCGCGGGTCGAGGGCGGGCATGCGCTCTTGATCATCGGCTTCGAGTCGGCCGAGGTGACCCAACGGCCCCTGCTGGAGCAGGCAGTGGGCATTGCCCGAGCCTCGGGCGGGATCGTCGACGACGCCGAGCTCGTGGTCGACGACGGCAGCGGCCAGGCCACTGGCCGCGGCGGCGCGGTCGGCGCGTGGCGGGACGCCTTCATCCCGGGATCCGGCGGCGTCGGCGGTGCCAACGCCGGGCTCGGCCTGGTCTCGGGCACCTTCGAGACCGCAATCACCTGGGACCGATGGCCCGACTTCGACCAGGCGGTGCGCGAGGCGACCGCTTCGGCCCTCGAGGAGGTGTGTGGCGGGGGCACGGTCAACTGCCGGTTCACCCACGTCTACCCTGACGGACCCGCCCCCTACTACACCTATCTCGGCGCGTACCGCTCGGATCTCGATCCGATCGCTCAACACGCGGCGATCAAGGCCGCGGCTTCCGATGCCATCGTGGCCGCCGGGGGCACCATCACCCACCACCACGCGGTCGGGCGCCAGCACCGCCCCTGGTACGACCGGGAGCGCCCCGAACCCTTCGCGGCCGCGCTCCGGGCGGCCAAGGCGACGGTCGACCCGGCGGGGATCCTGAACCCCGGCGTGCTCATCGACCCCGAACGCCCGCGCCCTCCTAGCTAGGACGTCTCGAGTACGTCGGACCGGCGCTCCGGCGCGCCCGCGTCCGGGGCGTCATGACCCGAGCCTCAGGGCCCGACCGCCGGGGGGACTCGGCCGACCTGGCTGCTGGCGCCCCGGCGGATGCTGCGCCAGTCTCTGGGCCGACCAAGGCCGAGGAGGGCGCATGCATGGCGTGGTGATCGAAGACGGCCAGCCCGTCTGGGCCGAGCAGCCGGACCCGATGCCGGGCGACACCGAGATCCTGGTCGCGGTCCAGGCCGCCGGGCTCAATGGCGCCGACATGGGCCAGCGCCGCGGCCGGTATCCGGCACCGCCGGGCGCCCCGGCCAACGTCTGCGGGCTCGAAATGGCCGGGGAGGTTGTCGCCGCCGGCCGCCAGGTGAGCCGGTTCGCCCCAGGTGACCGGGTGATGGCGCTCGTCGGTGGTGGCGCCCAGGCCGAACTGGCCGTGGTGGACGAGGCCCACGCGCTGGCAGTCCCCGAGTCGCTGCGGTGGCCCGAGGCCGGTGGGTTCCCCGAGACCTTCTGCACGGCGTTCGACGCGCTCTTCACCCAGTCCGGCCTGGCCTCAGGCGAGCGGCTGCTCGTCACCGGTGCGGCCGGCGGCGTGGGGACGGCCGCGGTCCAACTCGGCCGCCTCGCCGGGGCAAGCGTGGTCGCCTCGGTCCGGGACCCCGAGCGCCAGGCGGCGGTGGTCGCCCTGGGCGCTCAGGATGCGATCAACCCGGGCGAGGTCGCCAGTCACGGTCCATACGACGTGGCGCTGGAGCTGACCGGTGCCGACAGTTTCACCACCGCGCTCGGGTCACTGGCCGAAGGCGGGCGCGTGGTGGTCATCGGGATCGGGGGCGGCGGCGAGGTCTCGCTCCACTTGGGACTGTTGATGGGCAAGCGGGCCCGCATCTCGGGATCGACCCTCCGAGGACGCGACCGGGTGGCCAAGGGGTCAGTGATCGAGGGAGTCCGGCGACACGTGCTCCCCCACCTGGCATCAGGTGCACTCGGGGTCCCGGTGTGCGACACGTTCCCTTTCGCCGAGGCGGCCCGCGCCTACGACCGCTTCGAGGCCGGGCACAAACTGGGCAAGGTGGTCCTGGTCGCGGAGTAGTCACGATTGGAGCGGGGTTGACGGCGTCTCCGAGGAGCGGCCGCAACCGCGACCTCGGAGCGCCGCCCGAGGAACCCCCCGATCCCAAGATCTCGATCGGGCGTTGTTCCGCCCGACCCGGAGCGGCAGGAAACCTAGCCCGCTGCGGCCTCCCCGACAACGGCGGGATGCCGCCTCACCACGGGTCCACGACGGGACGCTTCTTGGCGCGCCGAGGCAGTGGCGGAGGCGCCGCTGCCAGCACCGCCCCGAGCCGCGCCCGGGTCTCGGCCGGATCGATCACCTCGTCCACCTCGAAGTGGCTGGCCACGTTGAGCGCCTTGCCCACCCGGTAGGAACGCTCCACCATCGACTCGAACAAGGCCTCCCGCTCGGCCGGGTCCTCGACCGCCTCGAGCTCCCGGCGGTAGCCGAGCCGCACGGCACCCTCGAGCCCCATTCCGCCGAACTCCCCCGTTGGCCACGAGCCGATCCACAGCGGCTCGCGGAAGCTCCCGCCGGCCATCGCCTGGGCGCCTAAGCCGTAGCCCTTGCGCAAGACGACCGTGCAGAACGGCACGGTGAGGCTGGCCCCGACCACGAAGAGCCGGCCGGCATGGCGAACCAAGGCCTCCTTCTCGGCCTCGGGCCCGACCATGAATCCCGGAGTGTCGCAGAGGTGCACGACCGGGAGGTCGTGGGCGTCGCAGAGGGCGAGGAACCGAGCTGCCTTGTTGGCCGCGTCGGCGTCGATGGCCCCGGCCAGGTGGACCGGGTTGTTGGCCACCACCCCGACCGGGCGCCCCTCCAGGCGGCACAGCGCGGTGACCATGGCCCGCCCGTAAGAGGGTCGCAGTTCGAGGACGGATCCGCTGTCGGCCAACAGCTCGATCACCCGGCGGACGTCGTAAACCCGCCGGCGGTCTTCGGGGACGCAGTCCCGCAACTCCGCTTGGTCCGCGCACTGCCATCCCTCGAACGGTCCCTGGAAGTAGGAGAGATAGCGCTTGGCGGTGGTCACCGCCTCGGCGTCGTCGGCCACCGCCACGTCGACCACGCCGTTGTCCACTTGGACTGACATCGGGCCCACCGCCTCGGGCGGGAAGACGCCGAGGCCGCCGCCCTCGATCATGGCCGGGCCGCCCATCCCGAGCGTGGTGTCGGCGGTGGCGATGATCACGTCGCAACAGCCGAGCAAGGCCGCGTTGCCGGCGAAACAGCGCCCGCCGACCACCCCCACCAGGGGGACCAGTCCGGAAAGCCGGGCGAAGAGAGCGAACGCCTCGGTCGTGAGCCCGCTCACGCCGGAACCGTCGGTGTCGCCGGGACGGCCGCCACCGCCCTCGGCGAAGAGGACCAGCGGCAACGCCATGCGCTCGACGACGTCGAAGAGCCGGTCCTTCTTGCGGTGGTTCATATGGCCCTGGGTACCGGCCAGGACCGTGTAGTCGTAGGAAACGACCGCGCAGCGGGCCCGTTCCCGGCCGACCAGGTCCCCGTTCACCCGGGCGAGCCCGCCGACGAGGCCGTCGGCCGGCGTCCGCTCGATGAGCTCCTCAACCGGGCGGCGGCGGCGCTGGGCCGCGATCACCAGCCCTCCGTACTCGACGAACGAGTCCGGGTCACACAGGTCGGCCAGGTTCTCCCGGGCGCTGCGGTGGCCTGTGCGGTGCCGGCGGGCCATCGCCTCGGGCCGGGCCTCGTCGCGCAGCCGGTCGCGACGGGCCAGGAGCTCGGCGAGCTCGGGTCGGAGGGCGCCGGCCGCGCGGCTCGGCTCGAGGAGCGGCGCTGCCGGGGTGGCGCCGGGCTCGATGATCACGAGCCGGTCGCCCTTCTCGACCGTGTCGCCCGGCTCTGGTCCGACCTCACGCACCGTGCCTGCGGTCTCAGCCGCCACGACGTGCTCCATCTTCATCGACTCGAGGACCGCCAGGGTCTGGCCGGCGGCTACCACCTCACCGACCGAAACGACCGAGACCACCGTCCCCTGGAGGGGGGCCGTGGCGACCAGGGGCTCGGGGTCCCCGCTCATGTCAGACCACCGCGCACAGGCCGCCGTCGAGGTTGATTGCGGCGCCGCTCACGTACCCGGCCCGGGGCGAGAGCAAGAACGCGACCAGGTCGGCGAACTCCGAGGCCTTTCCCACTCGGCCGAGGGGGATCGACGAACGTTTGGCCATGTCCTCGTAGAGCTGCTCGACCGGACGCTCCGTCGCCGCCGCCATCCGCTCCCACTGCCCGCTCTCGACCAGGCCGATCAGTACCGCGTTCACTCGCACATTGGCCGGCCCGGCCTCCTTGGAGAGCGCCTTGGTGAGCGCCATTCCCGCCGCCCGGGTCACCGAGGAGGGCATCGATCCGGCCCCCGGCGCCTTCCCGCCGATGGCCAGCACATTGACGATCGACCCGCCGCGACTGCCGAGCGGCTCCATCGCCAGGCGACATAGCCGGGCCGCGGCGTGCAGCTTGAGGGCGAGGTCCTCGTCCCAGTCCTCGTCGGTCAGCTGGGTGAGCGGCTTGGCCGCCGAGCGGCCGGCGTTGTTGACCAGACCGTCGATGCGTCCGAAGCGCTCCTGCGTCACCTCGGCCAGCCGGGCCAGGTCGCCGGGATCGGTGACATCGGCCCGCACCGCCAGGACCTCCCCACCCTCGGCCTCAAGGGCGGCCCTCGTTCCCTCGACCCGCTGCGGATCGAGTCCGCAGAACGCGACCCGGGCGCCCTCGGCCACCAGCCGGTGGCACAGGGCCCGGCCTAGCCCGTTCGAGCCTCCGGTCACGAGAACCGCCTTGCCTTCGAGCTCGAGCTCCATGGTCGCATCCCCTCGGCGTCGATCCGGCCCAAGACTCGCCCGGCCAACTGGCGCCGCGCCAGCGCGCCCTCAGGGAAGCACCATCCGGGCGAGCCGCCGCGAGGTGACGGCCAGCCCGAACGTGCCCATGATCAGGAGGTAGGCCGCGTGCCCCAGGAGCGACCAAGTGAACAGGCCGAGGTCGAGCCCGCGCAAGAGCGTCACCGCTTGGTAGAGAGGCGTGCAGCGGATCACCAGCTGCAGCCAGCCCGGGTAGACGGTGATCGGATAGAAGGTGGCGGAGAACAAGAACAGCGGCAGCACGATCAAAAGGACGAAGTCGAAGTCCTGCCAGCTGCGCATGTAGGTGGTGCCGGCCATGGCCACCCCGGCGAAGGCAAAGCCGGCGATCAGCGCACCGGGCAGGCACAGAACCACCCAAGGGGTGCCCACGTAGCCGAAGGCGGCCATGACGCAGATGAAGACCCCGCAGTAGAGGCCGCCCCGGGCCATGGCCCACAGCAGCTCGCCGACGGCCACGTCGCCGGGAGACAAGGGCGTGGCCAGCATCGAGTCGTAGACCTTCATGATCTTCAGCTGGAAAAAGAGCTTGAAGGTGCAGTCGAAGATGGCTCCGTTCATGGCCGAAGCGGCGAGCAGCCCCGGAGCGACGAAGACCGGGTATGCGAAGGCCTGGCCACCGACGTGGACCGGCCCTACGAGCTTGCTCAGTCCGAGCCCGATGGACAGCAGGTAGAAGAACGGCTCGAAGAATCCCGAGACCAGGAACACCCAACCTCGTCGGTAGACGACCAAGTTGCGTTGGAAGACGCGTTTGGCCCGGCTGCGCCCCAACAGGGCGAGCGGCGTTATCCGGGGGCCGGCCGGGGCCAGTAAGTCCCGCCGGGCGACGGCGATGGCGGGCTCGCTCATACGACCAGGCGCCTCGTGAAGAACCGCGCACAGAGCAGCACCCCAGCGACGGACACCGCGCCCAGGTAGGCGAGATCCCATCCGGCTGACCCCCAGTCGACCTGGCCGGTGGTGAACATGCGGCACAGGTTCACCCCGTGGAACAAGGGGGTCGCATAGGCGATCGGGTGCATCCAACCCGGCAGCTGGTGGAGCGGGAAGAAGGTGGCCGACAGGAGGAACAGGGGAATGAGCCCGAGACGCGACACGGTGGCAAACCCCTGGTCGTTCTTCTGGGTGGCGGAGAAGGCCGAAATGGTCGAGGCGAACGCCAGCCCGGTCAGGATGGCCGCCGGCAGCGCCAGGACGGCCAGCGGGGAGTGGATGGTCCCGAACGCGGCCATGACCCCGAGGTAGGCGACCGCGCTCAGGACCAGTCGGGCCGTCACCCAGGCGAAGTGGCCGATCAAGACGTCGGATACCCGCAGCGGGGTGGCCAACATGGCGTAGTAGGTCCGGATCCACTTGATCGCTGCCATGACCGGGTACATCGAGTCGTTGGCCGCCACCTGCATTGCGCTCGCCGCCAGCAGCCCGGGGGCGACGAAGGAGAGGTACGGGACGCCGCCGACCGTCCCCACGTGGTGGTTGATCAGCGAGCCGAGGCCAACGCCCATCGCCGCCAGGTAGAGGACCGGCGAGAGGAAGCTGCTGGTGAGCGAGGACCGCCAGGTCCTCAGGTACGTGGAGAAGTGGTAGCGCAGCACCCGCAGGCTGGGCGGCATGCGCGCGCCCTGCGCATAGTGGATCCCCCAGGTCTCGAGATCGGTCGTCACGACCGAACCTCCCAATCAGTCGACGAGCGTCCGCCCGGTCAGTGACAAGAACACGTCCTCCAGCGACGAACGGCGCACGAGCCAGCTGGCCGGCTCGACTTCCCGGCGATGGACCTCGTCCAGGGCGCGGTCCCCGTCGGCGGTGGAGATGAGCACCCGGTCCGGCAGCACCTCGACCCGCTCCCCGATGCCCTCCAGGCGCTCGCGTGGCGCGTCCTCCCCGAGGAAGCGGAGCTCGAGCACTTCCTTGGACGAGTAGCGGTCGATGAGCGCCGACGGGGTCCCCGAGGCGGCGATCCGGCCCTTGTCCATGACGACCAGCCGGTCGCAGAGCTGCTCGGCCTCGTCCATGTAGTGCGTGGTGATCACGAGCGTGACCCCCTGGCGCTTGAGCCGGTAGAGCCGGTCCCAGAGGAGGTGGCGCGCCTGGGGGTCGAGCCCGGTCGTCGGCTCGTCCAGGATGAGCAGGTCCGGCTCGGACACGAGCGCTCGAGCGATCGTGAGACGCCGCTTCATGCCGCCCGAGAGCGGGTCGACCGTGTCGCCGGCTCGCTCGGTCAGCTGGGCGAAGGCGAGCAGTCGCTCGGCCCGCTCGCGGATGACCTTGGTGGGCAGGTCGAAGTACCGCCCGTAGACCATGAGGTTGTCGAGGACGGTCAGCTGAAGGTCGAGGCTGTCCTCCTGGGGGACGAGCCCGATCCGCGACCGGATGGCTGCGCCCTCGCGGTCGGGGTCCATGCCGAGCACCGACAGCGTGCCCGCCGTGCGGGGCGACATGCAGGCGATCATCCGCATGGTCGAGGTCTTTCCGGCCCCATTAGGGCCGAGGAAGCCGAAGGACTCGCCCAGCTCGATGTCGAAGTCGATCTCGTCCACCGCCACCAGCTCGCCGAAGCGTTTGGACAGCCCGCGGGCCGAGCAGACGGCTCCAGCGGCTGGTTCAGACCGACGCTGGGGCGCGTCGAGCGACGCGGAAGAACGGACGGGCATGGGTGGTAACGCTACCGAACCACTGCGACCGCTCCGTCCGGCCGGAGGTGGGACCGGCTCAGCCGACGATGAGCTCGCGGAATATGGCCGGATTGATCTCCCACGGCGGTCGCCGGACACCATGCGCCCGCTCCAGGGCATCGGCGAGGGCCAGCAGGCGCGGCTCGGTCCAGGGCCGCGACACGAGCGTCACCCCCACCGGACGCCGATTGGAGTCCAGATAGCCGGCGGGCAGGGCGATGCTCGGCCAGCCGGCCCGGGCGGCGAGCGAGGTGCCCTGGGTGGCGGGGAACACGATCGCCTCTCGATCCCCCTCCAGCGCGCTGGTCAAGGCCGCCTCGGCGGCCGCCTTGTCCCGGCGGCGCGTCGCCTCGTAGTCGGCCCGGTCGGCCTCGTGGTCGACGGCCAGTGCCTGGTTGATGCGGAGCTGGCCGAACTTGAGGGCCTCGGTGGCGTGGGCCGCGTTCCAGTCGCGCAGCTCGGCCATCGAGGAGATGGGCGCTTCTGGGCCGAGCCCGGCGAGGTAGCGGTCAAGGGCCGGGACGAACTCGAAGGTGAACACGGCCATCTCGTCGTCCTGGGCGAGCGGCTCGACGGTCACCTCGACGGTTGCGGCCCCGGCTGCGGCGAGGACGCCGAGGACCTCGTCATGGTGACGCTGGCGGTCGTCGCGATGGTTCCCGTCGGGCACCGTGGTCACCACGGCCAGCCGCGCGCCGGCCAGCGCCGACCGGCCCAGCTCGAGCCCCCGAAGCACGCTGGTGGTCGCATCGGCCCCCTTGGTGGCCGGGTCGGCCGAGTCCTCGCCAGCCATCACGGCCAGGAGGGCGGCTGCGTCCTGGACCGACACGGCCATCGGTCCCGCGGTGTCCTGGCTGGGGGCGATCGGGATGATCCCGCTTCGACTGACCAAACCGACCGTGGGCTTCAGCCCGACGATGCTCTGGTGCGCGCTCGGGCTGGTGATCGAGCCATCGGTCTCCGTCCCGATGGCGACCGGGGCGAGGGCCAGGGCCACCGCGGTGGCCGAGCCGCTGCTCGACCCGCTGGGGGTAAGGGCGGTGTCGTAGGGGTTGAGGACCTGGCCCCCGAGCGACGAGTAGCCGGCGGGCAGGTCTCTGGCAAAGTAGCCGGCCAGTTCGGTGAGGTTCGCCTTGGCCAGGATCACCGCGCCGGCATCGCGCAGCCTCCGCACGAGCGTGGCATCGGTTGCGGGGACCGAGTGCTCAAGGGCCAGCGCGCCGCCGGTCGTCGGCGTGCCGGCGACGTCGATGTTGTCCTTCACGATCACGGGGATCCCCTCGAGCAAGCTTCGCGGGCCCGAGGCCGCACGGACCTGGTCGCTGGCGGTCGCCTGCTCGAGGCAATCACCGACCAAACAGCGCACCGCGCTGAAGCGCGGGCCGAGTCGTTCGATGCGGGCCCGATACACCCCGACCAGCGACACGCTTGTCCACCGGCCCACGGCCAGGCCCGCGGCGAGGTCGGCCACGCTGGCGTGGTCGGGGACACCATCGTCAAACACAGAGGCGACGCTAGAAGGCGCGCGCGTGTCCTTTCTCGGTGTGCCCTACCAGGCGATCCCTCCTCTACCGCATCAACCTCGGCCGAACTGGATCGCTACCTCGCACCGTGGCAGCTGTTCGAGACCGGCCGATCGCTTGACGCGGCCGCCAATCTCGCCAATTCTTCTCGCTGGGGTAGCCCGCGCCGTCTTGGCGCGGGACGTCGAGGTGCTTGGGGAGGGGACATTGGCCACCGTCGTGGAGGAGCGGCTGCCCCCCACGGATCAGGCATTCCGGATCGAGACCCACGGGATCGACCGCATTCCGGTCAGCGAGCGCTGGGCCAGGCCACGCGACGTCGGCGGGATGTGGGCTGGGGCCAGCGTCCAGATCGAGTACTTCATCTACGGCGCGGTCCTGATGACCTTCGGGTTCACCTTCGCCCAGGCGCTGAGCCTGATCATCATCGGGAACCTCTCCTTCTTTCTGCTCGGCCTGGCCAGCCTGCAGGCGCCCCAGACCGGGACGACCGTCTTTGGCACCAACCGGGCTGCCTTCGGCCCCAACGGGTCGCGAGGCATCGCGTTTTTCAATTGGCTGACTCAGATCGGCTTCGAAGTCGAGGGGATCATCCTCATCGTCGGGGCCGCGGTGGTGCTCATGACCAAGGCGGGGTTCGCCGAAGGCCGCCCGGCCAAGGTGATCTTGGTGGTGATCGCGGTCGCCATCCAGGGCGTCCTGCCGTTCCTCGGCCACGCCACCATCCTCAAGACGCTCCGGGTCTTGGTGATCCCCTTCGTGATCCTGTTCGCGGTGCTGCTCGGGTTCGCCATCCCGCACGCCACCACCCACGGGGTCGCGCACCCTGCCAATTGGCAGACCTACACGGTGGGCCTGGCCTTCGTCATAATCCTCTCGGGTCTGGGCTGGACCGAGAACGGGAACGACTACACCCGCTACTGCGCCCCCGGAACCTCCAAGCGCGGCATCGTCGGCTGGGTGTTCCTCGGCACCGCTGTCCCCGAGATGCTCATCATGACCTTGGGGGCGACGGTCGGTACCTTCCTCACCACGGTCGGAACCTCGTCCATCGCGTTCTTGCCTTTCGCCCACCAGTCCTTCATCCCGGCCTGGTTCGTCGACGTCTTCCTGGTGTTCTGCATCCTCCAGCTCTTCGCGATCAACAGCCTGGACCTCTACTCCTCGGGGGTGACCCTGCTGGCGCTCGGGATCAGGATCAGGCGGAGCCAGGCCGTCCTCGTCGACTGCGTGCTGGCCGGCATCGTCACGATGATCGCCATCTTCAACACGTCCTTTAACGGGTACCTGAAGGACTTCGTCGATCTCGTCATCGTCTGGATCGCGCCCTGGTTCGGGATCTTCATCGTCGACTGGTGGATGCGGCGCTCCCGCTACGTGCCGGCCGAGCTCCAGCGGACCGACCGGGGCGGCATCTACTACCGGCAGGGCGGCATCTTCTGGCCGGCGATCGTCGCCCAGCTCGTGGGCATGTTCGCCGCTATCCAGGCGCTCTCGGCCACCTTCCACCTGCCCCGCTGGCTCAACCTGATCACCTACCACACCGGGGCCGACTTCAGCGTCTTCCTTGGCATCGGGGTTGGCGCCCTCGTGTACCTGATCCTCGGTTGGCGGGGGGTGCGCTCCCAGGCCGACGTCCAGGACCGCATGCTGGCGGCGGTTGAGGCCGGAGGGTAGCCGGCTCCCTCAGAACTCCCCGACCGTGTCCGAAGCCGCCTCGGCCGGCGTCGAGCCGCCGAGACCCTCCCAGTCCTCGACCAGCGAGCCGTCGGGGCGGTGACGGAACAGTGGGATCGAGCCCAGCGAATGCACCATGGCTGCGTCCTCGCCGAGGAACGAGCGCCACTGGGCGCCCTCGGTGAGCACCGCGCCCACCACCGCCGGCTCGGCACCCACTCGCCGCATCAGGTTGAGGGCCGCTCGGGTCGACCCGCCGGTCGAGATCACGTCGTCGACCACGGCGACCCGCCGTCCGGCCACCGAGCTCAGCCGGGCGCGGTCGAGGAGCAGCCGTTGGGGGGAGGCGGTCGTGATCGACCGCACGGGTTCGGCGATGGCGTCAGCCAGATGGATCTTGGGCGTCTTGTGCAGGATCACATAGTCGTCGAGGCCGAGTGCCCTGGTGACCTCGATCGCGATCGGTATGCCCATCGTGGCGACCGAGACCACGATCTCGGGGTCGTAGGGCGCGAGGTGCTCGGCGAGCTCGGTGCCCGCCTTCTGGGCGAAGGCCACCCCCAGGTCTACCGAGATGAGCAGGGCGATCGTCAGGTCCTCGGCCAGCGGCACGAGCGGGACTTCGAGCTCCTGGGACCCGACCCGGACCCGGTAGCTACCGTGACCGTCCGTCACCCACCGACTCTGACCGGAGGGCGCCCATGACTGCAAGTGCCGCCCGCCGCCCTGGCCCCGGCGACCCGACACGTAGTGGCCCCGGTCAGAAGGTGGTCATGCCCCCATCGACCGGGAGCACCGCCCCGGTGACCCCACTCGACGCCGGACCACACAACCATGCGGCCAGCGCGGCGGGCTCGTCGGGCTCCAGGACCCGCTCGAGGAGCTGCTGGCCGTCGAAGTCCTCGACCGAGTCGAGACCGTAGAGGCGGGCCGAGGCCTCGAGGATGGGCGTGCGTGTGGAGCCCGGGCACACGGCGTTGGCGGTGACCCCGGTGCCGGCCAGGTCGGCGGCCAGTGCCCGGACCAACCCGATGACCGCGTGCTTGGAGGCCACATAGCCGCCCAGCCGGCGGAGCCCGAGGAGACCGGCGGCTGATGACAGCGCGACAACCCGCCCCTGCCGCGGCGGCTCGCGGGCGAGGAGCGCCGGAACGGCGGCGGCGACCAGCCGACGGACTCCGGTCACGTTCACCTCAAACAGCGTCGCCCACTC
>JBEDUR010000097.1:0-3760 GCA_040414865.1 Acidimicrobiales bacterium | reverse complement strand
AGGCACACTCGGGCTTTGTCCATCCACGCAAACGCACCTCCGACGTCTCCCGTAGCCGCGCAGCACTGGGCCTGCTCAACTGCAACCAGGCTGAGCAGTGAAGGCCGCCCCATCTCTTCGGCACCTTGACTCGCCGCCTCGAGCAGCTCAGCCGCACGATCACGCTCGTCGCGCTCGAGGTTCACCGCGGCTCCGGCCAAGGCGGCGATCGTGCGGCCCAGCTCCGAGGGCGCCAAGTTGAGCTGATCGGCCATGCGCAATACACGCTCTGCGCCGGCTTCGGCTTCGGTGAGCTCCCCTTCACAGGCAGCAACGAACGCTGACAACGCGGGAAGTCGCACTCGGCCGACAATGATGGGGGCAGGCGGGCTCTGGCTTGCCTCGCCCAGCACCTTCTTGGTCGATTCCAGGTCGCCGGCCTGGAGGTGAGCAAACGCAAGGTCGACGGGCGCGTTCGAGACGAGCCCGTCTCGATGGCCACATTGGTCGGCAGCGGCGAGGGCAGCGGTGGCCTTGGCAACAGCCAGATCGGCGCGACCCCTATTGAGGTAGTACTTCGCCCACAGATCAGAGACCTTCGAATCGAGCTCCAAAGGCGGGAACGGGTACTCGTCCTCCACCCGTCGCAGCCACCAAACAACCTCGTCCGAAGACGAGGCAAGAAAGAGCATCGCCGCGAAGTCCACGACCTGCACGGGATCAATGGCAAGGAGCTGGTGGCCGTGATCCTCCAACCAGGCCCGTGCAACAGCTGCCGATGTCTCTCGGTCCGCCACCTCCAGCGCCTTGGCCATCACGCAGCGGAGAGTGATCGCGGCGTGCTCGGTTTCCCTCAGCTCTGCCACCTGCCGCATCGCACCGACCACGTCCCCCCGGGCGATCAGGGCCTGAGCTGCCCGCCGGTGGGTTGAGTCCCATCGATCCTGGCCCTGTGCTTTCAGGCGTGAGCGGAGGAACTCACCGAAGAGATTGTGGTAGCGAAACCGTTCAGCGTACGCATCGAGCGGCACCAGGAATAGATGCTCCTCCAACAGCTGCTGCAAGAGGCGAGAGGCCTGGTCGTCACCGAGCATCTCCACACACAGTGACGCGTCGAGGGTCCCGAGAACCGATGTCTCGAGCATGAACTCGACGACGTTGCCCGGAAGGGAGTCCAGCACCTCTGCGACCAGGAAGTCGGTAAGACCCCGTTCGCTCCCGTTGAAGCTGCGGACGAGCCGCAATGGGTCATCGTCTCGTCGCATCGACAGCAGGGCCATTCGCAGCCCGGCCGGCCATCCCTCGACCAGCTCGTAGAGCCTCCGGAGGTCCTCCGGCGCCAGCTGCATCCCGGCCAGGGCCAAGAATTGGGCGCTCTCATCCAGCGAGAAACGCAGGGCGTCTTCGCGAATCTCTGTGATCTGTCCGGCGCCCTTGAGCCTGGCGAGTGAGAACGGCAAGTCCACCCGGCTACCGATAACCACGCGAACGTTCTCCGGAAGGCTCCGGAGGAAGGCCAGCAGTACCCATGGCATCGGACGCGCCAGGTGAATGTCGTCAATGATGAGGGTTAGAGGGGTCGCCACTTCACCGAGGTCGTTTGCGAGCGAGATGGCGACCTCGGCGCTCGCCTCCTGGTGCGCAAGGAGCGCTGCACCCTCGCTTCCGCTCGGCATCGCATTGCTTACTGCGGCGACCACCGCCGACCAGAAGCGGCTCGGCTCGCGATGGCTTTCGTCGCACGACAACCAGCACGCCGAGCTGCGCAACTGGCTTCCCGCCCACTGAGCGAGCAGGGTCGTTTTTCCGAAACCCGCAGGAGCCACTAGTAACGTCAGCTGATCTAGGCCCTCGAGTCGCTCGACCAGATGCGGTCGCCAAATCTCCTCAGCCACGACGCGCGGCACGAGCAGACTCGCCTTAGCGGTTGTCATTGGTGGCCACTGGGTTGCCTCGAACCCTCCGTCCCCGACTGCTTCGGGTCGCTACGGCGTCGCCACCGAAACTCACTCTAAGTCATTCACGTCCTTGAGATCAAATCAAAGGGCAGATCCGGTCATTGACAGCGTTGTCGCAGCCAAACAATGCGGGGATCATTAGATGCGCTCAGCACCTCAAACGGGATCAGCGACCAGCCGGACGTCCAGCAGCTCGAGACCCAACGCCTCGAACCGCCCGATAAGTCCATAGAGTGCGGCCCGGTCGGGAAGAACCGCACGAATGTGAGTCACCCCACCGCCGACCTCGACTGTGAACTCGCCGAACTCCGCTTTGAGCATGTCACTGGCGGCCCCTTTGAATGACAGATCGTAGACAAGATTCGCCATTATTCAGAGTCTCCAGTAACCTCTTATCTGCAGACGTCCTTCCCCCAACGCCCGCACGAACCAACTCTCGTAGGCGTCAAGAAAGCATTGTCTCAAATAGAGGTATTCAGCCGAGTTCAGGCCAAGATCTTTGCCTTCTGGGCTTCGTATTCCCCTTCGGTGATCGCGCCGCTGTTCTTCAGTGCCGCAAGCTTGGCCAGTTCGTCCGCACTACTCCTACCATCCACGGCCTTGACGCGATCTTCGACATATGAGTCCATTGCCTTCTGGTCCCGCTGAGCTTGCGCAGCCGCTCGCTCGTGCATGCTGCTTCCCCGAGCGATCAAGTAAACCAGCACACCAAGCAAAGGAATGAACAGAACAAAAAGGAACCAGAGGGCCTTGGCAAACCCGCCTATATCGTGACTACGGAAGATGTCCGCAAATATGATCACCAGAACCCAAACCCACGCAATAAATGCAAAGAACCACAACATGGTCCAGAAGATATCCAGTAACGGATACGTCCACGCGATCATCGGGCTCACCGCTCGCTTTCTTTTGACGTCTTTGCGCGCGTGGTGCGCGCGCCCATGAGCAATGATGTCGATCGCCTGGTGAGGCCGCATCACCTGATCGGGGGTGATTCGGTCGGATGCCCGGCGCCGACCGGGCTGAGCAGACGGTGCTCAGGCCCATGACCGGTGTTGACGGCGGTCCAGTGCCGGGCACCCAATACAGGGTGGGCCCCCTAACTTCGTTTGTTTCGAGCGGCGCGACTCCGGCACCAGGCTCTGGCGCCTGCAACGTAGCGGCGGTGTCTGGGGACCACCGTCCCACTTAGCCCGATGTCTTGGTCAGCCGCGGGGCCCGCTCTCGGACACAGGCGTGGGTTCGGTTGCCGGGAGAAGCATTGCTGACCCCAAGCCGATCAACCCGAAGAACGCCAGAACGATCATGGCGGCTACATAGGAATGCTCCGGGGTGACCAGGCCGGCGACGAGGATGGTACCGGCGATTGCCGTGCCGAACGAAGACCCGAGATTGGAGACGCTGCGGGACAGTCCTGAGATCTCACCCTGGAGCCGATCAGGAAAGGAAGACTGAACGACGTTCACCGACGGAGTGAGCATTGCGCCCAAGCCGAGGCCGATAAGGAAGAGGCCGGGCGCGGAATACCACGGACTGGGATGACCCCTGGACAACGCCAGCAGCACGCCGATGCCGGCAATCGTGGTGACAAAGCCCGTGACGATGAGCGTTCGCTGAAGGAATCGTTTGGCTAGGCGACCCGCCGCAAGCGACGAGATCAAAAGGCCCGCCGTCGCTGCCGAAAAGATCACACCTGTCTGGATCGCGTTGTAATGCCGTACCACCTGCAGGTACGTCGAGACGACAAAGGATGTACCCATGAGCACGAGCCACTGGACGTTCTGGGTGACCAGTGCCAGGTTGGAAGTGCGGCTACGGAACAG
>JBEDUR010000096.1:0-6417 GCA_040414865.1 Acidimicrobiales bacterium | reverse complement strand
ATCGTGAATCCTTCCTGGTGGCTGGCCGGGTGCCGTCCCCGGCCCTGGTAGCGGCGGCGGGACTCGAACCCGCGACAACACGATTATGAGCCGTGTGCTCTGACCAACTGAGCTACGCCGCCGTGGGTGAGCCCCCTGTCGGAATCGAACCGACGACACCAGCCTTACCATGGCTGTGCTCTGCCGACTGAGCTAAGGGGGCGCCGCGGCTTCCTTCCGCGAACCGTCAATGATAGCCAGGGCCCGGTGGACCGTGTTGGCCACATCCTCGCTTTTTTCCAGGTCAACAGTACCATCCGGTGATGCTGATCCGACGGGCCGAGCTGGCCGACGCTGAGGCCATCCGGACCATCTACAACGTCGAGGTCCTCCAGAGCATCAACACCTTCGACATGGTCCCTCGCACGCGGGCCGAGCAGGAAGCATGGATCAGCGAGCGCAGCGGGGTCTATCCGGCGGTGGTGGCGACCGATCCCGCCGCCAGCGCAGAGGAGTTGGGGCCGAGGGGGGCGAGAGGCGAGATCGTCCTGGGGTTCGGCTCGCTCTCGGCCTTCCGGGAACGGTCGGGCTACTCGGCCACGGCGGAGGACTCCGTCTATGTGGATCGAGCTCAGCGTGGCCGCGGCGTCGGGCGTGCCCTCTTGACCGAGCTCCTGGTCCTGGCTTCCGCCCACGGCTTCCACTCGGTCATCGCCCGCATCGCCGGGCACAACGAGACGTCGATCGGCCTCCACACGGCGGCCGGCTTCGAGGTGGTCGGGGTCGAGCGTGAGGTGGGGCGCAAGCACCGCCAGTGGCTCGACGTCGTGGAGCTCCAGCTGCTGCTCTGAGGAGGGCCGGCTGCTCGAAGAGGGCCGACGGGACGTCCCGCCTGCTCAGAATGCCTGCTCAGGACTCGAGCGCGGCATTCTGCCCCTGGGCGCGGCCCATCGGTGCCGGCAGACGTTCGCTGTCGAAGCGCCACGAGGTCGTCCAGGTGCCGAGCGGAAAGATGGCGACCGCCCACAGCACCATCACGGCCAAGATCATGGTGGCGGGGTCAGTGTGAAGCAGCTGGGCGAGCAGCGAGGCGGCGTCGGTGAGTCCGATGAACGGCGCCACGATGGAGAGCCCCAGGATGAGGTACAGCAACCGGCCTGTCACCACTGGCGCCAAGAGGATGATGCCCCACGTGAGGTACCACGGCTGCACCACCGGGCCGAGGAGCACGAACATCAGCATCGTGATCCCGATGGCGTAGAGCAGGCCCAGTCGGGTCCGGTGGCGCAGGCAGTACACCGCGATGGCGGCCGCAGCCAACAGCCCGAGCGCACGAGTGAGGGTCAGGAGACCGGCCAGGCTCACGCCAATGCCCATGATGTGCGCCGACCCGCTGATCGCCAGCGCGACGGCGGTGGCGGGGGCCATCCAGGAGCGGACGGTCCCCGGCGTCCCGAGATTGAGGATCCATCCCCATCCGAGGCCGGCCACGACCGAGAGGAAGCCCATGACGGCCACGGTGATGAGCCCGGAGCGCACGAGCGGCGCGATCCGCTCGCGCCAGCCGACGTCGACACCCGCCCAGTCCCATGCCACGTAGATGATGCCGACCGCGGCGGGCACCTTGATGGATGCGGCCAAGGCGCAGAGCACCACCCCCCACACCGGGTGGCGACTGCGGGCCGCGGTGATGCCGGCCAGAAGGAGGCCGACCATGATGGCGTCGTTGTGCGCCCCGCCGACGAGCGCCAGCAGGGTGAGCGGGTTGAGCACCGCCAACACGAAGGCGGGTCCCGGGTCCTTGCCGAACGAGCGCGCCAGCTTTGGGATGCAGTAAGCGATCAAGGCGAGTCCGACGACCGACTGCAGGCGCAGCAACACCACCGTGAACAGAACGTGGTGGAGGCTGAGGCTGGCGGACCAGCCGGCCAGCATCAAGAAGAGCGGCCCGTAGGGGGCGGGCGTGTTCAACCAGAGGCTGTCCACCGGCGAGACGAACGGTCCCGACCCGAGTGTGCCCGGCCCGTAGTGGTACGGGTTGATGTGGTGGCTCATCATCTCGCCCTGGGCCGCGTACGAGAAGACGTCGCGGCTGAAGAGCGGTGCCACCAACATCAACGGTGCCACCCAGAGAGCGAGCATGTAGATGAGCGAGCGCACCGGTACGCCGGGGCGGGCCCGCAACGTCTGCCAGAGCCCGAACCACACCCGTACGAAAAGCACCATCCCGCCGTAGACGGCCACGACGCCCGGCAGCAGCATGGTCGTCGAAGGCGAGTTCGCCACACCGAAGAACCACGTGCCGGCCATCTCGAGCTTGAAGGGCGAGCTCGGAAGCGAGGAACCAACACAGATCGACAGAACGGCGATGAAGCCGAGCAGGGCGGGCCGCCGCAGGAACGTCCAATCGTTGGCCTCCCCGGGCCGCGCATCCACGCGCTCGGTCAGGGCCACCCGTGGGGTCAGGCGAAGCTGCCAGGCTTGAGCCCGCATCGCGACGCGGCCAAGCCTCGGGCCGACGCGATCCGAGAAGGGGAGCGAACGAGCCTTGTCGCTCTCGTCCACTGGGCTGTCAGTCTCCACGGGGCTGTCAGTCTCGCTTGTCGTGTCCCGGCGTCTGCACGCGGGGGCGGGCGGAGGGCCCACGCCCTGTGGGGCATGTTCCCGCAATCGATCTGAAACAGCATTGTAATGGCAGGTCCGAGCCGGGCAAGGATTCAGCGGGCACAGTTTTTTTTGCCGTTTTGCGGGACCACCTTGGTGGGCCGGGAAGGATTCGAACCTCCGTAGGTATCAACCGGCAGGTTTACAGCCTGCTTCCTTTGGCCACTCGGACACCGACCCGCGGGGGCGAGACTAGCCCGCCTCTGCACCCCCAAAGGGCCAGGTACCGCCGGTACGCTGGCAACATGCCTACCTTCGACATCGTCTCGGAAGTCGACATGCAAGAGGTGCGCAACGCCGTCGACCAGGCCAACCGGGAGGCCGCCACCCGCTTCGACTTCAAGAACACGGACTCGGCCGTCGAGCTGGGTGACGGCGAGCTCGTGCTCCGATCCTCGACCGAGGATCGGCTCCGTGCGCTGCACCAAGTGCTTCACGAGAAGTTGGTCAAGCGGCAAGTCTCACTCAAGGCTTTCGATGCCGGAAAGATCGAAGAGGCCCAGAAGGGGACGGCACGCCAAAAGGTGGCCATCAAAGCGGGCATCTCGGCGGACCATGCCAAGCGCCTCAACAGGTTCATCAAGGACCTCGGGCTCAAGGGAATCTCATCGCAGACCCAGGGTGCTCAGATCCGAGTCAGCGGAAAGAAGCGTGACGACCTCCAAGAGGTGATCGCAAAGTGCAAGGGCGAGGATTTCGGAATCCCGTTGCAATTCGAGAATTTCAGGGACTGACCGCGGTCCCCTCTTCTCGCTCCGCCTTGTGCGCGAGCTCGTCGTGTTCTTCAACCGTCAGGTGCTCGTCGAACTCCTGAAGCTCTATCCGGAACATGCGGTTGAACACGAGCAACTTGAGCACCCAGAACACGCCGAACGAGGCGATGTTGGCGAACACGACCAGAACGGTCGTCTCAAGGTGGCTCAGCTGGTACTTGATCGCGAGGTGGCGCGCGAGCGACGCCCCCACGATGGAGAACGCGATTCCCGCCGCGGCCATGATCCAGAAGGGCGCGACCTCCTTGAGGAGATGGGAGCGCCCGTGCTTCCCCCAGGCCCACATGCGATTGAGCCAATACGAGGGGAACGCCGCCACCACGTTCGCGAAGACGGTGCTCGGCACCTCACTCCAGAGGTGGAGGGCGCCGTAGACGATGGCGAGGACGATGACCGAAACCAGGGCCGACACAGCCGAGACCGTGGAGTAACGGAGGATCTTCCGCCCTTCGTGCGTGTGGAGCCAGTTGTAGAAAGCCACAAGAGGGGAGGGCACGCGCCTTACCCTACTCCGGCTACAAAATCCGGGGCGGGCGGCGCCACGCCGCGTCACTCGAACCTGTCACGCGGGAGCCGGTTGGATCGCGCCACCTCGCCGAACCAGTGGGCACTCGGCTTCGGCCGGCGTTCGAAGGTACCGGGGGCCACCCCGACCAGGCCGAACTTCGGGCCGTAGCCCAGGTGCCACTCGAAGTTGTCGAGCAGGCTCCAGACGAAGTATCCCCGCAGGTCGACGCCCTCTTGCACGCAGCGATGAGCGCTGCGGAGCGCGTCGGTCAGGAACTCGATGCGTTGGGTGTCATCTGCCGTTGCGATCCCGTTCTCGGTCACCACGACCGGTCGCCCGCTCATGGCGGCCGCCCGACGCACGGTGTGCTCGACCGCCTGAGGCCAGTACTCGTCGCCCATCTGGGTCAAGGTGACACCGGGGTGACCGGGGGCCAGTCCGTCGGGACCGAAGCGCATGCGGGTGTAGCACTGCACGCCGACGAAGTCATCGCCATCGGTGGCGCGCAAGAAGACGTTCTCCAGCATCTCCTCGGCCGCGTCGCGCAGTGTCTCTCCACCCTCCTCGGCGACGATCTCGGCCATACCGAGGGTGAGACCCACCGGAAAGTTCCCCGGGCCGGAGCGGAGTGCATCGACGGCCAGGCGGTGCGCGCGCACCATGACCTCGTTCACGCGCGCGTAGCGCTCGAAGTCTTCCTTCACGCCCGGCGGATACTCACCCTGGAAATACCCCATGACGGCAACGACGTTGGGCTCGTTGATGGTGCACGCCCATCCGACGAGGTCCCCGAGGTGCGCCGCGGTCCGGGAGACGAAGCGCGCGAACCTCTCCGGCGCATCCGGCGCTTCCCATCCGCCCCGAGAGGCCAACCACAGAGGGGTGGTGAAGTGGTGGAACGTCACGACGGGGATGACGCCGTGACCATGGCAAGCGGCGCAGAGACGCCGGTAGTGGTCGAGCGCGGCCAACGAGAACTCACCCTCGGCGGGTTCGATCCGGCTCCACTCGAGAGAGAAGCGGTACGCGGACAATCCCAGGTCCGCAACGAGCTGGACGTCCTCGCGCCAACGATGCAATGAGTCACAGGCGTCCCCGCTCGGCTCCACCGTGCCCGAGTCGGGGTTGTGCTCCCAGGCCCACCAGTCGTTGTTGACGTTGCCCCCCTCAATCTGGTGAGCCGCGGTGGCGACGCCCCACAGGAAACCGGGCGGGAACACGAGGTCGCTCGCGGCGTCCGTGGCACGCGCAGAGGGCACCGCACGGAGGGTAGTGGGATTGCCCACCCCTCTGCCCGTTTCTTTCGGTACGCCGGTCCTGCGAACATGGGTCGGTGAGTGCGTCCTTGGAGTTCCTCGTCGACCTGTTGGACCTCGAACCCATTGAGGTGAACATCTTCCGCGGAACCCAGCCTCACGAAGAGCGTCAACGGGTGTTCGGAGGCCAGGTGGCGGCCCAGGCGCTCATCGCTGCGGGACGAACCGTGGAGCGCGGGCGCGTGCACTCTTTGCATTCGTACTTCCTGCGCCCCGGTGACCCCAACGTTCCCATCCTCTACGAGGTCGACCGGATCCGCGACGGAAAGTCGTTCACGACCCGGCGCGTGGTCGCCATTCAACACGGACGAGCCATCTTCAACTTGGCCTCGTCCTTCCACGTCGACGAACACGGTCTGGAGCATCAGTTTCCGATGCCCGACGTGCCCGCGCCAGAAACCCTGGCCCCGCTTTTCGAGCGGCTCGAGCCCTGGAAAGAGGAGCTCGCCGAATGGTTCGCTCGGCCTCACCCCATCGACCAGCGGCACATCGGCGAGCTGCCCTGGCACCAGCGGGGAGGAGGCGAGCCGTACCAGCGGCTGTGGATCCGGGCGGACGGGACCCTGCCCGACGATCCGCTCCTGCATGCCGCGGTGGCAACCTACGCCTCCGACATGTCCCTCTTCGACGCCATCTTGGCCCCGCACGACATGCGCTGGGACGACGCTGACTTCATGGGTGCCACCCTGGACCACTGCATGTGGTTCCACCGCCCGTTCCGGGCCGACGGATGGTTGCTCTACGACACGGACTCACCGGTGGCGGCGGGAGCACGCGGCCTCGCCCGCGGCTTCCTCTTCGACCGCGAGGGGCGGCTGTGCGTGTCCATGGTCCAGGAGGGCCTGGCCCGGGTGCGCGCGCGCGACCCCGGTCAGCGGGACGCGATCGGCGTGTAGGTGCGCTCCTCGGACCCGATGTAGAGCTGGCGGGGACGAGCGATCTTGGAGTCCTGGTCGAGCATCTCTTCCCAGTGAGCGAGCCAACCCGACGTCCGCGGGATCGCGAACAGGACTGGGAACATCTCGAGCGGGAAGCCCATGGCCTGATAGATGAGCCCGGAGTAGAAGTCGACGTTCGGGTAGAGGCGCCGCGACGTGAAGTACTCGTCGTTCAGCGCGATCTCCTCGAGCTTGAGGGCGATGTCGAGTAGCGGATTCTTGCCGGTGACCTCGAACAC
>JBEDUR010000095.1:0-5272 GCA_040414865.1 Acidimicrobiales bacterium | reverse complement strand
AGTCCTGTTGCTGTTGGACCGAGAGAGGGTTCCCGCCTTGTCCCGGAGGAAGCAGGTGTACGCAGCGTTGGTCAGCTGCTCTCAACTGGGAGCTGGTGACACCGAGCTGCTGCAGCGTCTCATTCTTCAATTCCGTGAAGTCTCCGCTGGCGTTGGGGTCTGGGAATCCGGTTACACCGTGTGAGCGCATGCAGGAGGCGTAAGCAAGGGCCCCCCTCGCCGGGATGCCGCCACCTGTGGAGTTGCCTCCGGAGCCGGTGGTGGTCGTCGATCCGGTGGCCACGCCGGGCGTCGACGGGCCGCCGCAAGCCACCACCGCCAGACCGAACGCCAGGACTCCAGCCGACAGCACGCCAATGCGACACGATCGCCGCCGCCATTTCGAACCTTCTATCTGGTTCACATCTTCTCGCTGTGCTTGTGAGACAAAGCGCATGGCTCCTCCTGGGGTGATAGGCCCGTCCTTGCTTGCATGGCCCGCTTCCCTGTGCCGGATGGTTCGTGTGCTTGACAGGCCGGTTGTGGCGGGTAATAGGCGGAGGGTACGAACAGCCCAATAACACGGCGATAACGCCGACCGAGGCACCAGGAGAAGGGTGCCGCGCCGGCCACGGGGTTGTAATCGCTATGTCATCGCCGGTGAGCCACCATGGAGCCCATGCGGGTGTTGGTCGTGGAGGACAATTCGGTCGTGGCAGACGCTCTTGCCGAAGGGCTCCGCGACCAGGGCATCGCGGTCGATGTCGCCTACGACGGGACGACCGGGCTGGACAAGGCGATGGTGAACACCTATGACGTCATCATTCTCGACCGCGACCTTCCCGGACTGCACGGCGACGCCCTCTGCCAGCAGATAGTCGATTCACCGAGCACGAGCCGGGTTCTGATGCTGACCGCTGCCGGCCTGGTCGAGGAACGGGTAGAAGGGCTGAACTTGGGCGCCGACGACTATCTGGCGAAGCCGTTTGACTTTTCAGAGCTCCTAGCCAGAGTGCACGCATTGGGTCGCCGCAGCCCATCGACCCCGCCGGTACTCACTCGGGGGGACCTCGTCCTTGATCGCGCCCGCCGTAGCGTTTCCAGAGCTGACCGCCCCGTGCCCCTGGCCCGAAAGGAGCTCGGGATACTCGAGGTGTTGATGTCGGCGGAAGGGGCGGTCGTGACCGCAGAGCAGCTCCTCGAACGCGTGTGGGACGAGCACGCCGATCCGTTCACCAACGCCGTCGCGGTTACGATCCTGCGCCTGCGTAGGAAACTAGGCGAACCGCCAGTCATAGAGACGATCGCCGGCGGCGGATACCGGATCCCTTAGCGGTGACATCCGCCGGACGACGACGCAAGTTCCTCGGCCGCCATAGTGTGCGGACGCGAATTGCGCTGGCGTTCGCTGGACTATTCCTCGTCACTGTCGCAGCCTTCGTTGCGGCCCTTACCACGGTGGTTGACCGAACCTCCCCCACTCCTGCTATAAGTCACGCCGACGTGCCGGCCGATCTCGCCTCGACCTGCAAGGAGGCATCGGTTCCGGCCCACCCCAACCTTGATCCAAAGGTGCTGGCTCAGTGCCAATACCTTCTCGGAGAGGACACGCAGCGCGCTGGAGACATTCACGAACTCATCATCTGGTCGCTCGCCGGCATGGGAATCGCCACCATCGTGGCCGGCCTCCTGGGGTGGGCGATAGCAGCGCGGATCCTCCTCCCCCTCCGCACAGTCACCGCCGCCGCCCGACGAGCCTCCACAGAGCGGCTCGACGAGCGAATCAACCTTGATGGACCCGACGACGAACTCAAGGAGCTGGCAAACACCTTTGACGACATGTTGACTCGTCTTGATCTGGCCTTTGCGAGCCAAAAACGATTTGTAGCAAATGCCTCGCACGAACTGCGTACCCCGCTCACCTCCATGCGAACTCTCATCGATGTAGCGATGGCGAAGCCCAGTAGAACCACTGAGCAGCTCGAAGTGCTCGTCGGTCGCGTCCGCGAGGCGCTCGACCAATCCGAGGCTCTCATCGACGGCCTCCTCACGTTGGCTCGATCCGACCGCGGCCTCACCAGCCGCGAGCTCGTCGATCTCGAAGCCGCCGCCCAAGACGCAATAGATCAGGTCAGCACGGAGGCGCGAGAGTCGAGCGTAGCCATCGACGCCGAGCTCTCACCCAGTCCAACGATCGGAGACCGGGTACTGGTCGAGCGCTTGGTCGTCAACCTGCTCGACAACGCCGTCCGCTACAACGTCGCTGGAGGCACGGTTAAGGTCGTAACGGGAACCGACAACATCACTTCCTGCATCACGGTCACCAATACTGGACCGATGGTGCCGCCGGCTGCAGTGGCCTCATTGTTGGAACCATTCCGGCGCATGAAAGGAGCCGACAGTGATACTCGCGGTGTCGGGCTCGGCCTGTCTATTGTCGCCTCGGTCGTCACAGCACATGGCGGCAAGCTCGTCCTCGAGGCACTCCCAGACGGAGGATTGAGCATCTCGGTCGCACTCGGTGCGCCCAACGAAGTGCGAGAGCGTACCCATTCTCATTAACCCCGTGAAGAGCAGCTTCGAGTGGTTCGCTGTTCCTCACCACTTGGTACGCGAATGGATCGGGTGGCTCTGGCAGGGACTCTTCGAGAGCGGTTGATGCGTCCGGGTGCAGGTCGGAATGGTCGGGGTGAACGTGCCGATCCCGGTTTCCAATGGCCTACCACACCTTCGGCGGCTGGAAACGATCGGGATTCGGCGACCTCAACCAATACGGCCCGGACTCGATCCGCTTCTACACCCAGACCAAGACCGTCACGTCACGCTGGCCGAGCGGTATACGTTCGGGTGCCAGCTTCTTGATGCCAACCCTGTGACGATCGAAGCACCGACTGTGGGAGTACCTGAGGTGGCAGGAAGACTGCTTGATCAAGCCAACCTAGCTAGGGCAACTGGTTTGATGTTTCTGACCGAGCCCTCCAGAGCGGTTCCGCCCGCCGAGGCGGCGGCGAAGCCGCCGCCTCGGCGAGGGCGGCTTGATTCAGTAAAGAAGAATTGTGACAAATGGGATCGGATCATGGGATCGGATCTCAGGAATTGGATCTCGGAGTCGGATCTCGGTTGATCGGCATGTTCTGAGGCCTCCTGTCCACGCCCGCTCCCGTCACTCGTTGTCTCACGTTGTCTTTCGCTGTCTCACCCTGATCTTCGGTGCTGTCGCGTCGTGCCGTGGTGCGCACCTTCCCACCCTGGTCACCAGCGTGATCGGTTCCTTGAGTCGCGCTCGGGTGTCGAGCGTGACAGCTTCCCGAGGTTGGCTTTCCAGCACCTGCTGACGTCACCGCTCTGACCTGGATGTTGTCCGAAATGAGCTCGGTCAGCGGCTTTAAGTAATTGGGAGGAGAGATTTCGTTTCGACTGGCCCGGGAGTGAATGGTCATGAGGGCGCCTGTTCAATCACGTTCATGAGCGCTCCCCCCACGTCACGGCTCTGACCTGGATGTTGTCCCAAACGCGCTCGCTTAGCGGCTTTAAGTAATTGAGGGTCAAGTTTCACTCGACTGGAGAGGTCCATGAGCACTGCTATCTCGAAGACGTCCGTGCACCGCACACCGTTGCTCGACACGGACGAGGTTGCCATTGCTCTCCGCGTCAGTCCGCGTCACGTTCGTCGGCTCGTGGCCGAGCGCAGGATCCCGTTCGTCAAGGTCGGACGCTTCGTGCGGTTCGACCCCGGCGAGCTCGACGTCTGGCTCGACCAGCAGCGTGTCGACGTTGTCCGGCGGGACTGGGGCGCCGGAACAGCCAGCCGGTAACCTGCTTCAGCGCAAGGTGGCCTGGAGGTCCCCGATCCCGTGGACTCCGTCGGCGTTCGCCTCTTGGATAGTTCGATCGGTCCTCAGGGGTTGTGAAACGTGACAGGAAGACGCCGGCATTTCGGGCATGTACGACGCTTCAACAGTGGCCGATACCAGGCGAGCTATTGGCACGAGGGTCTTCGGCACGTCGCACCCACGACCTTCAACTCGAAGGCCGATGCGAACGCCTTCCTCGACGCCGTCTCGGCCTCCATCGGACGGGGCGACTGGGTCGATCCCGAACTCAGTCGGATCTCGTTCGCCGGCTACGCCGAGCTCTGGCTGGCCCAACGCACCGACATTCGGACTCGCACGAAGGAGTACTACCGCTGGCTCATCGCAAACCGCCTCGTTCCAGCTTTCGGCCCACGCGAGCTCTCGAAGATCACTCCGGTTTTGGTGCGCGGTTGGTACGCCGACCTCGCTGCTCAGACTCCCGGCGTCGCTCGCTCTGCCTACCGGCTCCTCAAGGCGATCTTCAACACAGCCATCTCCGACGACCTGATCCTGAAGAACCCCTGCCGGGTGAAGGGCGGTGCGACCGATCGGGTCACAGACCGCCGTATCCCCGATGTCAACCAGGTGGCAGCTCTGACGCAGGCCATGCCAGAGCAGTACCGGGCCGCGGTCATCGTCGCTGCATGGGGGACGCTGCGCCGGGGGGAGGTCTTGGGCCTCGAGCGCCGCGACGTCGACCTGGTGGCCGGCACCGTGCACGTCGAGCGCACCCTGCATGAGTTCCACGACGGGTCCCTCGACCTCGGGCCGACGAAGAACGGTGACCCTCGCAAGGTGTACTTACCGAGTTCGGTCATGCCGGCGCTGGAAGACCATCTGCGCCGGTTCGTCGGCCCCGAGAGCGATGCTCCCCTATTCACCGGTGCGACGGGTGAGCGGCTGCGTCCGAGCAACTTCTGGGTGATCTGGGAGGCCGCTCGCCGGCGGGCCGATCTCAGCTGGGTGCGCTTTCACGATTTACGCCACTTCGCCGCCACCATGTTCGCCACCACCGGCGCCAGCACCAAGGAGATCATGAACCGGGGCGGTTGGAAGTCGGTGGCCATGGTGGTGCGTTACGAGCACGCCTCCGATGAACGCGACGCGCTGCTCGCCCAGGCCCTCAATGCCTTCACCATGGGCGACAACATCGTCCCGATCGCCCACGAGTTCATAGGAGATCGCGCGCGTAGCGCGCGCGACAAGGGTGAGGTGGAGGATGAGGTACTGGACCTACCGCCGCTGACCAGCGGAAACGACGAAGAATGCTCCGGGGGAGAGACTCGAACTCTCAACCTAGCGGGCCCCCTCGAGCAGGACGAGTACCAGCACCCTCTCGAGTAATCCCAGCTAGAAGTGCAGGTGGTCGCACCGCCGATGACCACCCATGACCCTAAATTGCCGATTGCTCGCGCACGGATCGCGCACGACCTTTTAGA
>JBEDUR010000094.1:0-57538 GCA_040414865.1 Acidimicrobiales bacterium | reverse complement strand
TCAGCCTGTGCCCCGCTCCTTTCGCACCAAGGCGTCGAATGGGTTCTGTGACAGAGTGAGGAACCTATGCAGCTGGCCAAGCAGCAGGTCGACATTGGGCTGTCGACCAATGACGTGGATGTCCTGCTCAAGTTCTGGCAGGGTGAGGTGGGAGCGCAGTTCGATCACGTGCTGCCGGTCCGGCGCGGTCAGGACCAGCATCGCCACGACATCGCAGGCAGCGTGCTGAAGATCAACCACCACCAAACACCCCTACTGGCGAACTCGCCCACCGGCTACCGCGAGCTTGTGGTCGCTCGAACGGGGCTCGCCGAGCCGAAGGCGCTTGCCGACCCGGAAGGCAACCGCGTGATGCTCGTCCCACCCGGCTCCGAGGGCGTGCACCAGATCGGCATCCGGATGGCCGTGCGCGACCTCGAGGCTCACCGCCTCTTCTACCGTGAAGCCCTGGGTCTAGCGGAGGAGCGGCCCGGGGTGTTCCGCGCCGGCGAAAGCGTGATCCTGCTGGAGCGGAGTCGTGACGCTCCGGTTGACGCCCAGATGCAGGGCCGCGGCTGGCGCTACATCACCTTCCAGGTCTTCAAGGTCGACGAAGAGCATGCTGCGGTGCTGGCCAGGGGAGGTCGGGAAGCGCTGGCGCCCGTCACCTTGGGGACCACGGCGCGCATCTCGATGGTGAGGGATCCTGACGGGAACTGGATCGAACTGTCCCAGCGCGCGTCAATCGTCGGCAGCCTCGAATAACCGGCGGTTCAGCTCCGCTTGATGACGGATGGCGCGTCGAGATCGGCCGCCATCTGCGCCGAGCGGTTCGCCATCGCCATGAACATGGCATCGCCGCGCTGAGTTCTCCCCACGATCATCGATGCGAAGACGGCCATGATCAGGCTGTTGTAGCTCGATCGCACGTAGTCGTCCCAGCATCGGTCGAACGGGTAGTTGTCGACGCCGTAGTCGTCGACGAGCGCACGGTGGTAGCGGGTGACGAGATCCCGCTCGCACGAGCGGCGGAGCTCGGGCTCGAACGCATTGCCCAGGAAGTAGGCGACGTCGCCGGGACCGAGTCCGAGCTGCACCGTCTGCCAATCGACCACGGTCAGCGGGCGACCACCCTCTTGGGTTCCAAAGAGCATGTTGTCCAGCCGGTAGTCGCTGTGCACCGGAGTGCGCGCCGAAGGCGCTTCGCGCCGCACCGTCGGTAGAAGCGCATTCAGTTGCGGTCCAGCGTCCAAAGTGACCGGGTCGAGCGTGGCGCGGTAGCGCTCGACGAACGTTTCCCAGACGACGCCGAGCATCGTCCCTCTCCTTTCGGAGGTGCTGCCGCGGTCGAGCCACGCCAGCTCCTGCAGCGTGGGATCGTCCCACCGGGGACCGTGGAGCCTGGCCGCCTCGTCGACGGCGAGCCTCGCCTGCTCGATCGTGCAGCCTGCGATCTGATCGCCCTGCTCTGCGGGTGCCATGTCCTCCAGGACGACCACGACATTGGCGGTGCGTGGCTCGACCTCAGCGAAGTAGCAATGTGGTCGGCTGACATCGACCGTGTCTGCCAGGTCCCGGTAGAAAGCGACCTCCGTCTCATAGGTGCGGGTCGACACTCCGGCCGACGCGCTCTTCGGGTCGCGTGACGAGAACTTGCATACAACGGTCGACGGGCCCTTGGGGCCAGCGCCGTCGTAAGTCAACGCGTAGCGCACGTTGGCGCCGACCTGGCCGGTGCCGATGAACGAGGCCTCGAACGAGGTGACCTTGGTATCTGCCCCGATCGCACCGGCGTGAACGAGCACGTCGGTAAGCCAGTTGACCGTCACAAGCTCCGGATCAGCGACAAGAGGCGGCGGTTGTCGCATCAATCAGCTCGAGACGCGCGAGCCGGACCTGAACTCGACGGGGAGGTGCTTCACGCCAGAGATGAAGTTGGAGCGAAGCCACTCTGGTTGCTGAGCCACGCGCAGCCCCTCCAGCCGCGTGAGGATTTGTCGCAGCATCGCCTCGATCTCGCACCGTCCCAGGTGCGCACCGAGACAGAAGTGCGGTCCACCCCCGCCGAAGGCAACGTGCTCGTTTGGCCAGCGCGTGACATCGAGCGTGTCAGGGTCGGTGAACGCGCGTGGGTCCCGGTTCGCCGATCCGTAGTACATAACGACCTTGTCGCTCGCCGCGATTTCCGTCGTACCGAGCACTGTCGGCCGCTTCGCCGTGCGCCGCATGTACACCACCGGGCTCACCCACCGGAGGAGCTCCTCGATCGCCGCGTTGAGCCGCCCGTCGAGATCACTGCGCAGGATGTCCAGCTGATCGGGATGCTCCAAGAGCGCGAGCGCGCCAGTCGCCACCAGGTTTCGGGTCGTGTCGCCGCCGGCGTCAACGAGTAGGAGAAAGTACATCCCGAAGTCGACCTCGCTGAGCGGCTCCCCGTCGATGGTTGCGTGTGCGAGCTTTGTCGAGAGGTCGTCGCGGGGCTCGGCTCGCCGCTCGTCCCAGACACCGTGCGCGTACTGCAGCATCTCGAGGACAGCGGTCATCCCGGCCCCGGGATGCTCAGGGTCCGGGGTGCTGTGGATCGTTTCTGTCAGGTCGTAGAGAGCGACCCCGTCAGCGAGTGGGATTCCGAGCATCTCGGCGATCACGTAGGACGGCATGAGTCCAGCAACGTCGGTGACGAGGTCGCACTCGCCTTTTTGAATCACCCCGTCGATGATTCGCGATGCCAAGACCCCCACGCGGGGGTTCATCTCCTTGACTGCCTTCGGGATGAAGTCGGGAACCGCGAGCCGCCGGTAGTCCTTATGGTCCGGGTCATCCATGGAGATCATCATCCGGGGCGCACCCTCGTCTTCGCCGAGCGTCCCTCCCATGTCCGGGATCATGATGCCGTGGGCGGAGGAGAACGTGCTCGCTTCGCGCCCAACCAGTTTCACGTCGTCGTACCGCGTCACCGCCCAGAACCCCGGCCCGTTCGGCTCCTCGTGCCAGTAGATCGGATCGTTGTCCCGGAGCCACCCGAATGCGTCGTGCGGTTGACCACCGTCAAAAGCAGCGGGATCGAGGAGATCGAGCGAAGGGACCGTCGGCATGATGAGAGGGTATTGCACCTGACGACATGACGCCGTGGGTTGTGCACCGACGTTGTCGAGGCTTGGGTTCGGAGCCGTCGAGGTCATGGCCCCCACAGAAGTGGCATCCGCCGGGAGCTGCTCAGGTAATCGGTGAGGCAGCACCCTCCATCACGATGGCGGTAAGTCCGCTCTGGGATCGCGTCTTGTGCATCTCGCCTGCCTCCCAAACCACGGCTTCGCGGGCTGCCAACACCTGTTCAGCGGCTTCGGCGCCCGTCACGATGGCGTCGCCCTCGATCACCACGAACAGCTGTCGAACCACAGCCTGGTGGAGGCCGATCTGACCTCCAGCGTCCAGATGGACAAGAGAGATGAAGAGATCGTTGCTGTTGGCCAGCGGGGTGATGCTGAGCCCGTAGCTGTCCGGGGCTGAGTTCAGGTCTGGTTGCCGCGTGTTGAGCGCCACCTTCCTCATCGGCACCACCTTCGAGTCGATCCGAGCATCCTGTTAGCCGTCACAGAACCCGGGGAACAGCCACGGTTTCCTTCCGACTGTCAGCTGATAGAAAGCGCCGGCCCTACGGCATGTCCGAGTCTGCCTTCTCCCCAAAGCCTCGGTCCGACCGATGTCTGCACCTTTCTCGCCGTCTCGGTCCTTCGGCTGCGATCCGACGAGAACCTCCATGATGGTTGCCAGCTAGTCCGGACGTTCTTTGAGCAGAGCGGCGACCGCCGTCCGGCTCTCCGCGACGTAGCCCATGAGGCGTATCGCTCCCCGCTCAGGTGCTGGTGACCGGACCGTGACCCTCGCTGGCATAGCCCGCTTCCTGGGAATACCTCTATATGACTACTATAAAGTAGCGAGATGTTCTTGCAACTACTGTTAACTTCCGTTATCGTCACCGTGCTCCTGAGAGAACACCCATCGACCACCTAAGGAAGTAACGACCGTGGCAACAACCGATTCACTTGCGCTGGCTGCCGCCATGCCGTCCGGCACCATCGTGACACCGGATGATCAGTCCTGGGACGAGGCCCGACAGGCCTGGAACCTGGCCGTCGACCAGCGCCCGGCCGCGGTGGCCGTCGCCGAGTCGGCCGACGACGTCGCTGCCGTCGTCACGTCCGCCCGGCAGCACGGGCTGCAGGTCGCGGCTCAGGGGACCGGCCACGCCGCCGGTTCGATGGGCTCGCTGGCGGACACGATCCTGCTCAAGACCGAGCGGCTGCGCGGCGTGCGAGTCGACCCGGAGACGAGGACCGCCCGGGTGGCCGCCGGCGAGGTCTGGCTCAACGTTGTCGGGGCCGCGGCCGAGCACGGGCTGGCCGCGCTGGCAGGCTCCTCGCCCGACGTCGGGGTGGTCGGCTACACACTCGGCGGAGGCCTGAGCTGGCTGGGGCGCGCCCACGGGCTCAACGCCAACAACGTCGAGGCCGTGGAGGTGGTCACGGCCGACGGTCAGCTGCGGCGGGTGGACCGGGAGTCCAACCCCGACCTGTTCTGGGCCCTTCGCGGGGGTGGTGGCAGCTTCGGCGTCGTCACTGCGCTCGAACTGCGCCTGCTCCCGCTGACCGAGGTGTACGCCGGGGTCATGTTCTGGCCCATGGAGCGCGGCCCCGAGGTGCTCCACGCTTGGCGAGAGCTCACCAACAGCGATCTGCCGGACACCCTGACGACCGTCGGGCGTTATCTCCAACTGCCTCCCCTACCCGACATCCCCGAACCGCTACGGGGCAAGTCCTTCGTTGTCGTGGAGGCGATCCACCTGGGGCCCCCGGCGGAGGCTGACGCCCTGCTCGCACCCCTACGCGCCCTGGAACCAGGGATGGACACCATCGAGACCATGCCCGTGGGCGCCCTGAGTCACCTGCACATGGATCCCGAGCAGCCGGTTCCCTTCGCCGGCGAGGGGCTCACGTTGGCCGAGCTCCCAGTGGAAGCGGTCGACGAGCTTGTGCGCGTCGCCGGTGCCGGATCGGGCTCGCCGCTGCTCACGGTCGAGGTGCGCCACCTCGGCGGTGAGCTCCGGCGCGCCAGGCCCGAGAACGGCGCCCTCGCGTCGATCGACGCCGAGTACCTCCTCTTGTCCGTCGGCATGGCGCCGACACCCGAGGTCAAGGCGGTCGTGGAGGCGCACGCTCAGATCGTGAAGCAGACCATGGGCACGTGGCAGGCCGGGCACATGTACATGAACTTCGCCGAGACCAGCCAGGATCCAAGCGCCTTCTGGCAGCCCGAGGTCTACGACCGTCTGCGGCGCATCAAGGCGGACGTAGACCCGACGAACGTGATCCGCTCCAACCATCCCATCCCACCCTCCGCATGACAACGACCGACCTGGGAACCGTTGCATCCTTGACGCATGACGAAGCCATGCGCATGCAGGCGCACGAATTGGATCGCACGCTTGCCTTGCTTCGCTCGCTCGATGATGACGACTGGAATGTCCAGACCGACTGTCCCGCGTGGGATATCCGCGCGATGTACAGACACGTGTTGGGTGCATGTGAGTCCGGGGCATCGATGCGTGAGAACATCCACCAGCTCCGTCGCGCTCGCGCCTATCGGAAGCAACATGGCGGCCCACTTGAAGCAGCACTGTCGAGCCTGCAGGTGAGCGAACGAGCCGACCTCGGACCGGCGCAGATCGTCGAGCGGCTCGCGGCGATCGCACCGAAGACCGTGCGGGGCCGAGCTCGGATTCCAGCGCTCGTGCGCAATCACGCCAAGATGGCAATCGACGGACCCGTATTCGAGACCTGGACGCTCGGGTATCTGATCGACACGATTTACCTGCGCGACCTATGGATGCACCGGGTTGATGCGGTCCGCGCCCTCAATCGGCCGGTGGAGCTCACGCCGCACCATGATGGTCGCATCGTCGCCGACGTTGTCGCCGAATGGGGCCGTCGCCACGGCAAACCGTTCGTGCTCGATCTCACCGGTCCTGCCGGCGGGACTTATGGGTACGACCAGGACTCTCCGGAAGCCGAGCACATCTCGATGGACGCGGTGGAGTTTTGCCGTACGCTCGCCGGCCGCCAACAGGCGACCGGGCTTCTCGCCACCGTCGTCCCCTTCTAAGGACGCGCCTTCCCAACGATCTCAACCTGGTTAAGCCCTTGGGCGCTGCCTGCGGTTGTGTCACGAGCCCCCCATTCAAAATGATGAAGCACACACTTTGACTTCGAGAGGTTCGCGGTTGCTTCGATGTGATCGATAGCAAAAGCCCCACACGGATCCGTGTGGGGCTTCAACCGCGTTGGGAACACCACACCGGCTCTATGCGGTATTTCGACCACGAATCCTTAGCGTGCCCCGCGTCAAAAAGGGCGACATCAGCATCTCGCAACGCCCAGAAGATGTCGACCAATCTCTAACCGAACCTTCTGGGAAGCCGAGTGATCTACGAAGCGCGGCGAGCAGGTCGTCCGTGGTCGGGTCAGCGCCAGGCAACGGTGACGACTTCGACGGGCCCGGAGAGACCCTTCAGCATGACTTTCCGCGGCTCGGAGACCTCTCTGCCTTTCCCTCCGGCCATGATGGTCTGGCGGCTGGCCACTATCTGTTCGGCATCGGCCCCTGCTGCGATGCGAGCAGCGGCGTGCACACTCAAACCGGCGTAGTCGTCACCACGACGCAAGGCGTCGGCGGTGTGCAGGCCGATCCGGACTCGTGGCGCGAAGCCGTGATCGTGCCGGTGCGCGGCAAGCGTCTGCTGGATGGCGACGGCGCAGTCGAGGCCGGCTTCGGCGTCGTTAAAGATGACAAAGAAACCGTCGCCCCCCTGTTGGACGACTTTGCCGCCGTACCCTTCGAACTCGGCAATCAAGGTGCGCTCGTACCAGGCGAGCAGATCCGCCCAGGCACCATCGCCGAGAATTTCAACGAGGGGTGTCGAGGAGACCATGTCAACGAAGGCGAACGTGGCGTGCACCGACGCGGGGCGACTGTCGCCTGTCGGCGAAAGGAGCAGGCCTCTCACCTCCTCAGCGTCACGGTGAGCGCCGAGACGTTCGAAAGTGGACAGTGCAGCGGACAGCTCGATGCGTGCAGCGGCTTCGTCGGCGGCTGTGAGATGGGCACGGCCAACGAGGACTCGCATCGTCGCTGCCTCATAGGGCGCTTCGGCCAAGCACCAAGCTTCCCATGCACCACGCAGCTGCTCGACGGCGTCGCTGGTTCGGCCCTCGGCCAGCGCGAGCTGACCGGACGCGCCAAGCGCTGCCGCCTGTGCGTGAGGGGTGCCCAGACGGTTCGCCAGGTCTTCGAGCTCGGCCAGGTGGACCTTCGCCGTATCGATCTCAGAGGCGGCCAGAGCGATCGTGACCGCCGCCGGGAGAACAAGCACGCGCTCCTCTCGAGCAATGATGTTGGCAGGAGCCAAGGCTCGTTCAATCATGCTCCGGGCCCCTGCCACATCGCCGATGGCCAGGCGGAGCAGTGCGTACCCGGGCTGCGGATCGGTACCCAGATCGATCGCCGCGCGGAACGCCTCGTCGGCCGCCTCCAAGTCGCCGCGACGACGGCGGATCTCGCCCAGTTCCATGTATCCCCAGCCGGCATACAGCGGACGATCGATGAGCTCCTCGATGGCTCGGCGGGCATCCACCTCGGCATCATCCAGAGCGCCGCGCATTCGTAACACTTCGGCACGATGAAAGCGGCACTGGCCGGGAAACCCCGAGACGTGCTGGCGCTCACACCAACGCAGCGACACATCGGTCCAGGCCGCCGCGCGCCGCCAGTCGCCCAGGTTGCGACAACTCCAGATGGTCGAGCAGTAGATCGTTCCGGCAGCCTCAAGACCAAGTGTCCCGCTCGCGGCCGCCGCATTGGCCTCGTCGATGAGCGCCATCCCCTCGTCGAACCGTCCCGACGCGACCAATGCATGCCCCGTATCCAGCCGAGCCAACGCCTCGACATCCCGATTGCCCACGCGGTGCGCGATTTCCGCAGCTTCTTTGGCCTTCTCTATCAGCGCGTCAACATCGCCGACGTTGAAGGCTGCGCGAGCCAGGTTCCAAGCGAGAAAGGCGTGCTCAGCCGACTCCGGGAGATCGGCCAGTAAGGACGTGGCCCGACCGAGGCAACCTGCAGCGACCGAAATGTCGCCACGCTCGAAGTGCTCTCGGCAAAGCTGGAGGCTCACCCGCGCCGCTCCGTACGGGTCCCCCGCCCGGAGAAACGCCTCGTGCGCGCGCTCGAGCAGGTCCACCTGCTCACCGCCGGGACGCGACCAGCGGGCAACGTCGGCCATCAGCTCAAGTTCGGCCGCGTTCGGAACGTCGATCGCGCGAAGCACCTCGTAAGCTGCCGCCCAGTCGCGTCGCTCGACGGCATCGGTAGCCCGCCTGTTGGTAGCAACAGCGTCGCTCTCTGAGCCCGACTCCACGCTCGGAGTCTACTGACGGCCTAGTCACCACGCCGGGCTCGAACCCGGCGACAGACCAGTGGCGGTGGATCCGAGTGGCAACGAACCGGCAGCTGATGGAGTCCTCCGTCTCGAGCCCTGGTGTGGCCGATAGAGCCCACGGCGACCTCAGGCGTCTCGGCGCACGATGAGCCAGCCACCGACGGCCAGGGCCGTGGCGGCATAGGCGCACAGAACGGCGAAGCCGACCCAGGGCGAGAGCTCATTGGGCAGGTGGTGAACCGAGGTCAGGGTGGTGCCGATGTTGGCGGGCAGGAACTTTCCGACGGCGTCACTGATTGAGGCGGGCAGGAGCCGGACGATTTCTGGGACGATGAGCACGACGCTCACGAAGATGGTGATGGCCCCTGCGGTGTGGCGCACGATCACGCCGAGTCCGAGCCCGAACAGGGCCAGGACGGTCAGGTACAACCCGCCGAAGGTGACGGCCTGGAGCACGCCCGGGGCGCTGATGCCGACCGAGGTGGCCGAGCCGGAGAGGATCGCCTGGCCCAGGAAGAACGAGGCGAAGGAGACGATCTCGCCCACGACCAGAACCACGGTGCCGAGAACAGCGGCCTTGGCCCCGAGCACGAGCCGTCGGTTGGGCACCGCTGCCGAGGTGGCGCGGATCAGGCCCGTGCCGTACTCGCTGCTCATGACCATCACCCCCAGCACCCCCACGGCCAGCTGGCCGAAGAGCAGCCCGTCCAGACTGACGTTGGTCGGGTCAAAGATTGCTCTTTGGACCCGGGACAGTGAGGCCCAGTTGGAGGCCTCGCTGACACAGATAAGAGAGCCGATGAGAACAGTCAGGCCGACGAGCGCGGCGATGGTCCAAGTGCTGGAGCGAACGCTCCTGAGCTTGGTCCACTCCGAGCGCATTACCCCCGCTGCGCGGTAGCGCCCGGTCCCGACGATCTCTGCTCCGGTGGCGGTGCCAGTTGTGGTGGCAAGCATGACGAACTCACTTTCCCGCCAGGACGAGCTGCCCGGCGTCTGTTTCGGATCCGTTGGAGGCCACGGCCGTACCGATTCCCTCGTACTCCACTGCCTCGGCGGTGAGCTCCATGTAGGCCTCCTCCAGGGAGGCGGACTGCGGCGAGAGCTCGTGCAGCTCCAGTTGGGATCGGGCGGCCAGCGCGCCGATCTCGGCCTCGACCAGACCCCGAACAGCCAGCGCACCGTCGTCCTCGGCTGCCACGCTGGCGCCTGCAGCCGTCAGCAGCCGCCCAAGCTCTGCAAGCTCCGGGCTGCGAACCCGCACGTAGCGCTTGGAGCTGTGGGCAACGAACTCGGCCATGGGGGCCTCGGCGATGAGCCGGCCCCTGCCGATGACCACCACATGGTCAGCGGTGAGGGCCATCTCGCTCATGAGGTGGCTGGAGACGAAGATGGTCCGCCCCTCGGCCGCCAGGGACTTGAACAGGTTGCGCACCCAGAGGATCCCGTCGGGGTCGAGTCCGTTCACTGGCTCGTCGAACAACAGGACCCCGGGATCCCCGAGGAGGGCGGCGGCAATACCCAGGCGCTGGCCCATGCCCATGGAGAAGGTCCCGGCCCGCCGGTTGGCGACCTGGCCCATCCCGACGACATCGAGGACCTCGTCGACCCTTGAACGCGGGATGTCGTTGGTCTGAGCCAGGGCCCAAAGGTGGTTGGCGGCGGTGCGCCCGGGGTGGAATGCCTTGGCCTCGAGCAGGGCTCCCACTTCCCGCAGCGGCCATCCCAGCTCGGCGTAGGGTCGGCCGTTGACCGTCACCCCACCGGCGTCGGGGGCGTCCAAGCCCATGATCATTCTCATGGTCGTCGACTTGCCCGACCCGTTAGGCCCGAGAAAGCCGGTCACCTGCCCTGGATGGACTTCGAAGGACAGGCCGTCCACGGCCACCGTCCGTCCGTAGCGTTTGGACAGCCCGCTCGCCTCGATCATCGGTCGTCCTCCTCACTCCAGGACCTGGCGTCATGATGACGAAAAAAGCCAACGCGATCGTCGGCCTCGAGGACCTTTCGAGGGTCCGCCTCGAGGACTACGGCCGACCCGATTTGGCGCCCGACGTACACCCTGAGTCGCAGGCGAAGAGTCGCCTGCAGGCCGATGCGGCGGGGCCTAGTCGTGGGTACGGTCTGAGATATGGCCGAACGGTCAGCTCGGGTTGCCGGCGAGCCCCGGCCACCCCTGTCGAGGCGGATCACACGCTCCCAGTGGGAGGCCATCGACGTGCTGGTCGCCCTCTTCCTGGCCGCAACCGTCGTGTCGATCTTGGCCACGGTCAGTCACGAAGCGACGCACCTACCCCTCTGGGCTCGGGCTCTTCTCGGCTTGGTCGCCACCCTGCCTCTGGCCGTCCGCCGACGTTGGCCTCTGCCCGTGTTGGCCGTCGTCGGGACGGCCGTCACCATCGCTGGCGCGTTCGGCCTGGTCTTCGGGCCTGACCCGATGATCGCCTTGGCCGTCTACACGGTCGCCACCACTTACGACCGCCGCCGGTCCGCATGGGCTCTTGTGGTCACCGAGGTGGCCTTGCTGACGGCTCTCATCGTGGCCCAGCTCACCGTTTCCCGCGGCGACACGATCAGCCCGGTGGTAGCCGCGGCGGCCTGGTTCGTGGGCGACGCCGTCCGCACCCGGAGGACTTACGATGCAGGCCTGGCCGAGCAAGCGGCCCGGCGCCAGCGGGAAGAAGTCGAGAGGGCCCGCCAATCGGTGGTCGAAGAGAGGGTACGCATCGCCAGGGAGCTTCACGACGTTCTGGCCCACAGTTTGAGCGTCATCGCCATCCAGGCCGCCGCCGGTCGCCAGGTGCTCGAGAGCCAGCCTGAGGAGACCCGCCAAGCCCTCGCAGCTGTCGAGACGACGAGCCGCGGCGCACTCGGCGAGCTCCGTCGAGTGGTGGGCCTTCTCCGCCAAGGCGACCATCCGTCTCCCGACTTCGCTCCAGCCCCGGGACTGGGCGATCTGGCCCAACTCGTCGAGCAGGTGCGCGCGGCCGGCGTCCCAGTCGAACTCGATCTTCGCGGCGAACCCGCCTGCCTGCCCCAGGGGGTCGAGCTCTCTCTCTATCGGATCGTGCAGGAGGCGCTCACCAACGTGGTCAAGCACGCGGGGCCAGCTCGCGCCCACGTTGCCATCTCGTTCGCGAGCGATGCTGTCGAAGTCGAGGTCGTTGACGACGGCCGAGGCTCCAGGTCGGGCACTGTCGACACAAGCGGAGCCCGAAGCGAAAGCGTCGTACCGTCCACAAGACCGATCGAAGACGTATCCGGCCACGAAGCCCTGCATCACGGAATCATCGGTATGCGGGAGCGGGTAGCGCTCTTCGGCGGGACGCTGGCCGTTGGCGCTGGACCCGACCGCGGGTTCCGGGTCTTTGCCCGCTTACCTCTGGAGCCTGACGGCGGACAGCGGTGAGCGAGTCCGTACGAACCCTGAGCTATGAGCGAACTAGGGCCGATCCGTGAGCATCGGCGTCGTCGTGGTGGACGATCAGGCCCTGGTTCGGGGCGGCCTCCGGTTACTCGTCGAGTCGGCCCCCGACATGACGGCCCTTGGTGAGGCCGCTGACGGTAGCGAAGCCCTCGCTATTGCCGAGCGTGTCCGGCCCGATGTTGTCCTGATGGATATCCGTATGCCCGTCATGGACGGGCTGGAGGCCACCAGACGACTCACTGCTTCACCGGTTACGAGCGGGGTGAGAATCATCGTAATCACCACGTTCGATCTCGACGAATACGTCTATGCGGCGCTGAGAGCGGGGGCGAGCGGCTTCCTCCTCAAGGATGCTCCCCCAGATGAGCTGCTGGCCGCCATCCGAGTTGTCGCCCACGGCGAGGCCCTCCTGGCTCCGAGCGTGACGAGACGGCTCATCGAGCAGTTCGTGGGTCGCCCCGAGCCGCACATACGATCCGAGAACGTGGTGGCAGAGCTGACGACCCGGGAGCGGGAGGTCCTGGCGCTGGTGGCCAAGGGACGCTCTAACGCCGAGATCGCTGGGGAGCTCTTGATGAGCCCAGCCACGGCCAAGACCCACGTTAGCCATCTGCTCACAAAGCTCGATGCGAGGGACCGCGCTCAGCTGGTGGTTCTCGCCTACGAGACTGGGCTCGTTGTACCGGGCTGATACTCCCGAGCAGGGGTCAGCCGCCGCCCTCGTCGCCGCCGCGCGTCGCCGCGCCGCTCGGATGGCCGATGCCTCTTGTCACCGTCACTGCTGGCGGGCGTGTTGGGCGCGGGCAGTTAGCCCAGTGAGCACACGTTTCACTGTGCACATATCCATGCCCGACATGAGTCCTACTTGACGTGACAGTGGTCATTGGCGGCCATGCTGGGTCATGAGGACAGAGCACGGCCTACCTGGGGCCACAAAGAGTCAGGGGCGTACTTGTTTGACTCCCCGGGGGCCCCTATATGGCTTCGACCTGACCGCGAAGCACGTTGAACACTGTGCCATCCATCCTGAGCGAAGCGTCGGTCTCGTATCGGTTCCGAAGTTCACCGAACTTGGCATCGGGGTCAACGGTCAACTCGGCAACACCGTCGAACAGCTCGATCTGAGCAGTCGTCGGCTGTTCGCCTGGTGCCCAACCAGCTCCCCAGACGTCCCACGGAAGCATCTCGATCTTGTTCAAGGACGCGAAGTCCAGGCGTAGGTTCCCCGCGATCCAGTGGGATCCATGCTCGTTGATCCCCGAGAGTCCACACTTATTGGCATCGATCGCACCCTGCCGCCATGCTTGCCATGCATGCCCGGCGGTCATGAACTCTGTCCCCGTAATTGATGTCGCGTCACCGGTGAACGCGATCATCCTCCGCCACGTCGCGTCCAGCTGCGCGTCCACCATCCGCCACCGCCTGTCGGACTCGTTCCAGTACTCCGCCACCCAATGATCCTCAAACCACCCAGGTCGGAAGTATGCAGCGAATCCGCAACGTGCACGGGCAGGCACCCCTGCAGCTCTAAGGAACGCTACCGTCAGCCGACTGAACGCATGGCAACGTGCCCCGACACGATCCACGGGAGGCCTTGCCTCGCGAAGTGAACGCGGATCCAGCTCCTGGGCAACTGCAAGAAGGCGGGCCGAGTCTCGCTCGTGGATCGCCTCCGCCTGCTGCGAGGTCAGCTCGACGCCGTAGAAGGGTTGCGCGACGACGTCGTAAATCAACAATCCCTGCACGACGTCCACAACTTCCCGAATGTCACTCGCCGAGAACCCGCAGTTCTCAAGATTGGTGAAGCGGCCCGGTCTCGCGTAGTAGTCGAGCGTGCCTTTTTCCACTGGCACATCCTTCCACGCCGCTCAGCGAGTAGTTGTAGGAGCACGGTTGGACCACCCGGTTAATACCGATCGACACTAGGGGTGGCTCCATGCACGCCACCACTGGCGTCCCCGCGGATCTGCTCGCTGACTACGTCGAACTTGTTCTCGATCGGGTTTCGCCAAGACGAACCGCCAGCACTGACCTTCCTCGGAGGAGACGGCGTCGGCATGAGGTCCAGAGGGCAACCGGCCAGAGTTGCCGAGCTGCGTGGGTGTCCCAGTTATCGACAGTCGAAGTTGCCCGAACTCAGCGCCCAGGTGGCGGGAGTGGCATGCTCGCACTGTGACGGCACCCTTGAGCCCCGAGGTGGAACCCCTGGCGGTTCTACTGGGAACTTGGTCGGGGTCTGGTCACGGCGAGTATCCGACAATCGATGCCTTTGATTATGAGGAGACCATCGATATATCTCATGTCGGTAAGCCGTTCCTCTGCTACAGCCAAGTCAGTAGGCATGCTGACGATGGTCGTCTCCTCCATGGAGAAGTGGGCTTCTGGCGGATGCCTACCCCAGGTTGGGTCGAACTCGTCATTGCTCACCCAAACGGAATCGTGGAAATCGCAGAAGGCGGCTTTCAGCACGCCACCGCCCGGTTGGCGTCGACCAGCATTGCCCGTACGCGGACCGCCAAGGAGGTTCAAGCGATCGAACGTGAGTTCTTTGTTGAGGGCGACGTTCTCCGCTACTCCCTTCGGATGGCTGCGGTCGGACAGCCACTTACCCGCCACCTCTCGGCAGAACTCCGACGGATTGCGTAACAAGGAGGGTATCGACAGGTGTCCCGGGGATAGGCCTACCTCGGGGATCGCGGAGGGGGTTAGGGGGTCAGCCCTGGGACGTGGCGTTGCTACGAGCAACGCTGGCCGTCACGCGAGAGCGCCCACTGCTGCGACAATCGATGGGTGACTTTCGCTGTTGTTCCTGATTTCGCGGCATGGCGGCACGTCGGTTCTCGCGACGGGTTCGAGCTCACCTTCTTCGAGCGGATGGCGAGTGGCCTGCTGGTCAGAGGCGTGACCGCGGCGGTCGAGGGGTCCGACGCGTGGGCCGTGCGCTACGAAATCGAGGTCAGCGAGCAATGGCTAACGAGGTCTGCCCATGTGACCAATGTCTTGAATGGCGACGAGCGTGAGGTCACGCTCAGCCACGACGGACGCGGGTGCTGGCTCGTCAACGACGTGGTCCGGCCGGACCTCAAGGGTTGCCTCGACGTTGACCTCGAGTCCTCAGCCATGACCAACACGTTCCCGGTCCAACGGCTGAGTCTCGGGGGCGGACGGCGGCAGTCCGCGCCTGCGGCGTACGTCAGCGCCACAGAGCTTGATGTCCAGCGACTCGAACAGTTTTACACCCGAATCGATGAACAGCCTCGGTTCCACTACGAAGCGCCAGCTCTTCGGTTCACGGCCGAGCTGTCCTACGACACCGGCGGCCTGATAGTCGACTATCCCGGCCTTGCGCAACGAGCACGCTAGAGACGCGAAGCTGAGGCGTGTCAACACGATGGCCGTCCGGGCGCAGGCCGAACCAGAATGTCACCGCCATGTCACCCCAAGCAGGACATCTGACGCCAGAACATGACCTCTGACCTAGTCGGGCTGGCCGGATTTGAACCGGCGACCTCTTGACCCCCAGTCAAGCGCGCTAACCAAGCTGCGCCACAGCCCGTTGTTCCGTTTCTCCTGGTCATCTCGGAGATTGATGGCTTCTGAGCCTATCGCGCGCCGCTGACCCGGCGGCGCAAAGTTTCTGGCCGCAATCAACTACCTACAGCTCTACCGATTTCGACGAGATTGCCAACCCCATCGAGCGCTTCCCACGCGGCTTTGCCTGGCCTTTGCCCTTTGGAAGTGCCCCTCGTTCACGTGGTACGAGTGGGAGACATCATCTTCTGCCGGTCGGCGAGGACTCCGGCGGACACGTTCATTCGGCTTGGCCCTTACTCGAGAGCCCTGTCGACGACGGTGAGGGACATGGCACGCGCGTTCAAGTAGCCCTGTGATCAGCATCTCCATTGTCTGTCGGGTGGCCACGATGACCGGTCGTCCGCCGAAAACGGCGACCTTAAAAAACGGGAGCTCGACCTCAGTGAGCGATCGAACTGGGAAGCGGAGTCCGGGTAGCGTCGCATCAGTGAGCGACTTTCTGTGGTGGGACGAAAGAGTGTCGGCACCGAGGAACGAGCTCCAAAGAAACATGGCCGCCACCTCGATGGATCGACTCGTCACCCACGCTGTCGCTGTGATCGACGGGGAACCCGACACACGCACCGTCTGCCGTCGCCCGGTCCCGGCGAATGCCACTCTTCGGGATTGGTCAAGCTTTGTCGGGCAGTGTCGCATTTGCCGGCGGAAGATTCGAGTGGAGGCAGGCTGGGGCTAGGCGGCCTGGCCCCGTTTCCAAAGTCCAAGAGATGCAACGCAGCCGGTGTGGACGTCGCCCGATGAGCCGAGCGAACAAGCGGTACCGCAGCCCTGATCGCTGGTGGTCAGACTCGAGGCACCACCGCCACTGTTGCACGCAAGAACATTTTCGCCACCGATCAGGTCGCCATTCGCGGAAACTCGTTGAGACCATGACGGCGCCGCGGGACAACGTTGCGACCCGCTTTGAGTTGTTCGAGGTGTCTTCGGACGCGAGGTATTTCATCGGCAAGAGTGCTACTCCGCTTTCCGAGAGCTGTCCCTTACAGAAGCACGACCTTGCACACCGGAGGAGGGTCGTGTCGACTGTCGTGATGGGCGCATCGGGCGTTTCGCCGGCCCAGGTGGCCGCAGCCGCTCGACAGTTGGGCATCGCAGAAGGCCCGGTGTGTCTGCACGCGTCACTCAGATCGTTCCCTGTGTTGCTTGACGGCCCAGCCACCCTGATCAACGGTCTTCTTGATAACGGCGCCACCGTGATGGTGGCCACCATGGCCGACCGGGCCTTCGAGATCCCGGCGCCGGCGCGGGACCGTCCCGCCCGCAATGGGATCGACTACGCGCAGACCGACCGGTTGGCAGCGGAAGACCCCTGGCCGGGTCTCACCGATGTCTACGACCACACCCGCACCGAGGTCGACCCGTCGCTGGGGGCGACGTCGGCCTACATGGCGGCTCGCGACGACCGCGTGCGATGCCTCCTGCCGCCGGGGACCTTTTCGGCCGTGGGGCCCCTGGCGAGGGTGTTGATCGGGGCAGAGGTGGCTTCCGACGTCTTTGGTCCGCTCCGGGCGTTGGCTTCTCGCCTTGGCTGGGTCCTCTTGGCCGGGGTCGGGCTCACGAGGATGACGCTCCTCCATCTCGCCGAAGCTGAAGCAGGCCGTCGACCGTTTGTCCGCTGGTTCCGAGGAGCCGACGGGCAACCGGTGCGCACCCTGAGCGGTGGCTGCTCCGAGGGTTTCGAGCGGTTGGGCGCGGTGCTCGAACCGACCGAGCGTCGGGCCCGAGTGGGTGAAAGCCTGTGGCGAGCCTTTCCGGCCAAGGAGAGCGTTGCCCTGGCGGCCCAGGCCATCCGAGCTGACCCCGCTATCACCCACTGTGACGAGCCAGGCTGCCTCAGGTGCGCCGATGCCATCGTCGGAGGACCGATCGATCAGTGAGGTCCTGCGACTGTCGTCCATCGGTCGACCGTCGCTCATTTGCGCCAGGGTGACGGCCACACGATGACGACGTTCACTCCGTGGGTGTCCGTCTCCTCGCCGGTTTCGCCGAGGTGGCTGCACGCTGACGACCTCGGCATGAGCCGGCGCCGACCCAGTGGGACTGAACGCAGCGAAAGCCACCCACCCCTGCTGGTCGTGGGCCCAAGGACAGAGCCGACGCCGGTCACGACGGCCGGTCAGACGTGGTGGATGATCCAGGTGATGCCCTGATAGCCGCGCCAGCCGAGGTAGATCACGAAGGCCACGAGCATCGTCTTGAAGGTCCAGGGGACGTGGCGGTGGACCGGCTCGGTGAGCACGGTGCCGCAGCTCGGGCAGGCACCCTCTTCGTCCAAGTCCTCGTCTTCGACCAGCCGGTCGCAGTGGTCGCACCAAGCCATGGCAATCTCAGCGCCCGCCGACGCGGACGCGCAGCTTGATGGGGGTTGGTCCGAGGTCGAAGCGCGATCGCAGCTGGTTCTCCACGTAGCGGAGATAGTCGGCTGACATCCTCGCCGTGGCGAACAGGGTGAAGGTGGGCGGATCGGACGCGCCCTGCACGCCGTAGCGGATCCGGGATCGGGGGGCGGGGTGCCGGGCTTGGATGTCGCGCAGCGCCCGGTTGAGCACGCCGGTCGGGATGCGGGTGTGGTACGCCTCCACCGAGACCACCAGGGCCGGGAGGACCCGGTTGACCTGGCGGCCCGTCTTGGCCGACACCCGGAGCACCGGCGCCGCTCCGAGAAAGGCCAACCGGTCCCCGACCTCAGCGAGCACCGCCTCGCGCTCGTCAGCGGGGAGGAGGTCCCACTTGTTGAGAACGACCACCGTCGGGCAGCCGGCGGCACCGATCCGCTCGGCCAGCCGTTGGTCCTGGTGGGTAACGCCGCTGGTGGCGTCGATCACCAAGAGAGCGATGTCGGCTCGGTCGAGCGCGTCGAGGGCCCGGAGTACGGCATGGCGCTCGGTGCCGGCGTCGGTGCGCGACGGGCGACGCATGCCGGCCGTGTCGATGAAGCAGAACGTCCCCTCGTCGGTTTCGATGATCGTGTCGACGGTGTCCCGGGTGGTGCCCGGCTGATCGTGGACGATCGACCGCTCCTCCCCCACGAGCCGGTTGAAGAGCGTCGACTTGCCGGCGTTGGGCCGCCCGACGAGGGCCACCCGGGGGACGCCGGGGAGCTCGTCTTCGGGTCGCTCGGTTGCTTCGGGCGTCGCGGCTGGGAGGAGGCGGACCACCTCGTCGAGCAGGTCGCCGGTGCCCCGGCCGTGCAGGGCCGAGACCGGCCAGGGGTTGCCCAGACCCAGGCTCACGAGCTCCCAGGCACCGGCTTCCCGGTGTCCATCGTCCACCTTGTTCGCCACCAGCAGAGTCGGGACTCCCAGGCGGCTCACCATGCGGGCGGACTCGAGATCCTCGGCGGTCGCCCCGACCGTGACGTCGGTGACGAAGAGCACGACGTCCGCCTCGGCCATGGCCCGCTCGGCCTGGCTGGAGACCTTGCCTGCCAGCTCGTCGCCGCGCCCCAGCCACCCCCCGGTGTCGACCAGCACGAAGGAGACGCCGTTCCAGTCGGCCTCGACGGCCTTGCGATCTCGGGTGACGCCGGGCTCGGGCTCGACCACCGTCGCCCGGCGGCCGACGATCCGGTTCACCAGGGTCGACTTGCCGACATTGGGCCGGCCGGCCACCACGACCATCGGCAGGCGGGCCGGCGGTCCCCCGTCCGTCTTCTCGGCTGGTGACCCGGCCAGCGCGGTGGCGACCACCTCGCTCACCGCGACGACTCCCCGGCCAGGGCCTGACGCAGCGACCAGCCGTCAGACGCGACGACCTCAACCCGGCGCGGCAGGTCCTCCAGCCCGAGCCCGTCGAGGAAGCGGCCGTCGGACAGGCAAGCGTCGGGAAGCAGGTAGCGGTGGTCGTCGGGCTCGTCGGCCAGGGCCTTGGCGATGTCGGTGCCGGTCAGGAGACCGGCGACCCCGATGGTTCCGCCGAAGAAGCGGTTGTCGACCCGAAGGATCCGGACGCCGGCCCGGTCGGCCAGCAGCGGCCCGATCACCTCGGCCCCGAAGGCGCCGGTCACAACGGCCACCGGTCGGCCGTCGTCCTGGGCCATGTCGAGCTCGGCCCGGCGCGACCGGTAACCCGCGGGAGGGGCGCCGTCGACCCAGGCGAAGAAACCGGGCCGGACCCCTTTGGCCGTCGTCCGGTCGCCGCCGAAGGCGTCGACGAAGGCGCGAATCATGCCGATCCCGTTCTCGTGCTGGGGGTAGCCCTCGTAGGTGTCGGGTCCGGGGATCGGCTCCCCGGCCATGAGGTAGTACTCGTCGGAGGCGAACACCAGGCGGCGGCCGACGGTTTGCAGGCACAGTTGCTGGTGGGCGAGGACGGTGTCGAGCACGGCCCGAGCCTCGGCCCGGCTGTGGGGTCGCATGTCGGGCTCGCGTGAGTAGCGGCTGAGGCCCAGGGGTACGACGCCGACCGAGGCCAACTCGGGGTACTCGTCGAGAATCCCGACCATCGTGTCCTCGAGCACTTCCCCGTCATTCACCCCGGGGCAGACCACCACCTGGCCGTGAATCTCGAGGCCGGCGTCGAGGAGTACTCGGAGCCAGCGCAGGCTCGTCGCGCCGCGGGGGTTGCGGAGCATGCCCGCCCGCACCTCGGGGTCGGTGGCATGGATGGAGACGAACAGGGGCCCCAAGCGCTCGGTGATGACCCGCTCGGCGTCGAGCTCGGTGAAACGGGTGAGCGTGGTGAAGTTGCCATAGAGAAACGAGAGGCGGTAGTCGTCGTCCTTCAGATACAGGCTCCGCCGCATGCCCTTGGGCAGCTGGTAGATGAAGCAGAACGCACAGTGGTTGTCGCAGGTCTGTACCCGGTCGAAGATCGGTGTGGAGACCTCGATGCCAAGCGGCTGTCCGGCTTCCTTTTCCACCCGCAGGCGGCGGTCGAGCTCGGCTCCTGGGCGTCGGACCACCACCTCGAGGCGGGGCGAGTCGACCAGTTCCTGGTACTCGATGACGTCGCGGGGCTGCTCGCCGTTGAGCGAGACCAGCTCGTCGCCGACCCGGAACCCGGCCGTGGCGGCCGGCGAGCCCTCCAGGACGGCAGTCACCCTGGGGACCGGCATCCTCCCAGGGTAGCGGGGGTGGACCGGGGCCTCGCACCGGCCCGCAGAGGTCGAGCGGCTGGCTTCGAACCTTCCGGCTCCCCCGCTACCCTGGGCCCGATGTCGGTGGACAAGGTGCTCTTGGCCGAGCCTCGGGGGTTCTGCGCGGGAGTGGAGAAGGCGATCAAGGCACTGGCCTGGATGATCCGGGTGTTCGAGCCGCCGGTGTACTGCTACCACGAGATCGTGCACAACCAGCTGGTCGTGGAGGAGTTCCGTTCACTCGGGGTGGTCTTCGTCGACGACGTGGCTGAGGTCCCGCCCGGGGCGCCGCTCATGCTGAGCGCCCACGGCACCGCCCCGGCCGTCGTCGACGAGGCCCAGCGGCGAGGCGGGGTGGTCATCGACGCGGTCTGCCCGCTCGTGACCAAGGTCCACCACGAGCTGAAGACCCGCAGTCGCAAGGGTTACCAGGTCATCTACGTCGGACACGCCGGGCACGAGGAAGCGGTCGGAACCATGGCCGTCGCCCCCGAGGCGGTCCATTTGGTCGAGCGCCAGGAGGATCTGGCCGCCCTCGATCCGGCGCCTGGGACCCCGATCGCTCTCCTGGCGCAGACCACCCTCAGCCACGACGAGTGGCGGGGTCTCATGGAGGCCGCCGCGGCGCGGTTCCCGGGCCTGTGGCTTCCGGGCCGCAGCGATCTGTGCTTCGCCACCACCAACCGCCAGGCTGCCCTGCGGGCGATCGCCGCTCGGGTAGATGCGATGGTGGTGATCGGCTCGGCCAACTCGTCGAACACCATCGCCTTGGAGAAGGTGGCTCTGGCCAGCGGCTGCCCTCGGGTGGTCCGAATCGACGGCCCCGAGGAGCTTCCGGCCGATCTCTTCGGCACCGTCGGGGTGACCGCCGGTGCGTCGGCCCCCGAGCAACTGGTCGACCAGGTGGTCGCGGCCCTGGCCCCGGCCGAAGGTGTCGAGCCCGTGTCGGTGACCACCGAGGACGAGTACTTCCCGCCCCCTCCCGAGCTTCGGGAGTTACTGCGGGCCCTGGCGACCGCCGTCGGGTTACTGGCCGGGCGGGGCGGGATTCCCGACCGGGACCCGGCCGCCGGCGACCGGTCGCTCTCGGCCGCCCAGGTGCTGACGGCACTGGCCCGCTGATCGGGTGATCCGGCGGACGGCCGCAGGAGTACGCGCAAGGGAGGTTGCGCTGATGGTCAGCATCCGGGTCGGGGGCGAGCCGAGCTTCCCCTGTGTGGACGTCCCGACCGACGCCCCGACCTTCCCGCTCGAGCACGTCGAGCCGATGGTTCCTGAGGTCCTCGGCGGACGGCCCCGCACCGCCTGAGCTCGGAAGAGTTGGACGAGGTGCGTCGGCTGGTGGATGGGGAGCAGCGGCGCGTCGAGGGGTTGGAGAAGTTCGCGATCGAGGAAGCTCGGCGGGATTACGACGCCCGATACGGAGGGGTGAAGCTCGCTCCGGTGGTTGCGCTCGTCTGTGCCTACGAGGAGGCAGACAACATCGGTGACGTGCTGAAGGCGATACCCGCTGAGGCCTGCGGTCTGCCGGCCACCCCGCTCGTCGTGGTCGACGGTGGCAAGGACGACACGGCCAAGATCGCGCTCGACCACCGCGCGATGACCTGTGTCTTCCCCACCAACCTGGGTCACGGGGTGGCCCTCCAGGTCGGCTACCACCTGTGCATTGACGGCGGGGCCCGCTACGTCGTCACGCTCGACGCCGACGGTCAGAACGACCCTGGCGAGCTGGCCAACCTGCTCGAGCCGATCGTCTCTGGCGAGGCCGACTTTGTCGTCGCCTCACGCCGTCTCGGAGTGGACCAGACGACCGACCGGGTGCGCAGGACTGGCGTGGTGGTGTTCGCGTGGCTGATGAACCGGCTGACCGGCTCGCGCCTGACCGACACCTCCAACGGCTATCGGGCCCTGAGCGTCGAGCTGCTGGCCGACGTGGTCGACCGCCTGGAGCAGCGCCAGTACCAGACGGCCGAGCTGCTCATCACCGCGCTGGAGCGGGGCTGGCGGGTCACCGAACGGCCGACGGTGTGGCGACCCCGGGCCTCGGGGTCCTCCAAGAAGGGATCGAACCTGTTCTTTGGGTTCCGCTACGCGACCGTGATCGTGCGCACCTGGCTGCGGGAGCGCAACGGGTCTCGGGCTCAACCGCCGCGGGCGGCGTCGTAAGCGGCCTGGAGGCGCTCCCGCAGGGCCTCGCTCAGATGGTGGATCTGGCTCCGGGCGACCCGGCGTCCTTCGGGCGCCTCGAAACGGATCGGCTCGGCGACGACGACTCGTACCCGGATCGGCTTGGGCAGTTTCGCCCCCTTCGGCATGGCCCGCTCGCTCCCGTAGATGCCGACCGGCACGATGGGCGTCCTCGTGCGGGCGGCCAGGAACGCCACCCCCTCTTGGAGCTCGTTGACCTTGTCGCCGAAGCGACGCGAACCCTCGGGGAACATGACCAGGAGCTCGCCGCGCGTAAGGACCTCCTCGGCCCTCCGAATCGACTCCCGGTCGGCTCCAGAGCGGTGCACCGGGAACGCCCCCAACGACTCGAGGAGCCGGCCGAACCAGCCCCAGGTCCACAACTCCTCCTTGGCCATGAAGAAGAGCTTGCGTTTCGTGAGCAGCCCAGCAAAGGCGAAGTCGATGTTGGACCGGTGCACGGGCGCGATGATTGCCGGGCCGGTCCGCGGGATCTGCCGCCGCCCGGTGATCTTGGGCCGGAACATCGCTCGCAACACCCCCAAGGCGAGCCCGCGGGCCAGCCGGTAGAACAGCGACCGGGACGGGTCGGCCGTGAAAGGTCGGGCCCGCCCGGAGCGAGCAGTGGCCATCTCCTCGGCTCTCGGGGCGGGCTCCGTCTCGCCGGTGGCGCTCACAGCCATGACAGAACCTCCTCGACCACATCCTCGACGCTGCGCCCCGTCGTGTCGAGGATGTGGGCGTCGGGTGCCGCGGTCAGAGGCGAGGCCGAACGGGACGAGTCCAGCTGGTCCCGCAGGGCCACGCCATCGGCAGTCTCATCTTCGCCCCGGCGCCGAGCCCGCTCCTCGTGCGTCGCGGTCAGGTAGATCTTGACGGTGGCCTCGGGGAAGACGACCGAGCCGATGTCCCGACCTTCGACCACCGCTCCCGAACGCCCATCTGCCCAGTCCCGTTGGCGTCGCACCATCTGGTGACGGACGGCGGGGTTGGCGGCGACGGCCGAAACCACCCGGGAGACCTCGGCGGTGCGGATCTGCTTGGTGACGTCGGCACCGTTGATGCGCACGGTCGGGCCGACCTCGATCGCTGCTTCGGCGGCGACCTCGGCCACGGCCGGAGCGTCGTCGGGAGCGATGCCCCGGTGCAGGACCTCCCAGGCCACCGCTCGGTACATGGCCCCGGTGTCCAGTCGGTCCAGGCCGAGACGCTCGGCCACCGCCTTTGACACGGTCGACTTGCCGGCGCCGGCCGGCCCGTCGATGGCGATGAGCGGTCTCAGCGGCCGGCGGCGACCGCTTCCCATGCCCCCGTGCCGGCCAGTGTTTCCAGATCCTCGAGGAACGCCGGGTAGCTGGTGCTGACACACTCGAACCCACCGATGACGCCGCCCGTTGGGCAGCCGAGCGCGCCGGCGACGGCCGCCATGGCCAGGCGGTGGTCACCCCCGCTGTCAAAGCGCACCGGGCCGGGCCCAAGCGCGCCGGTCCCCTCGACCACCAGGTCGTCGCCCTCCTCCGTTGCCCGCCCGCCGAGTGCCTCGACCAGCCGGACGGTGGCTGCGAACCGGTCGCTCTCCTTCACCCGCAGTTCCCCGACGTGGAAAAAGGTCGTTGTTCCTCGGGCCGCGGTCGCGGCCACCGCCAGCGCCGGGACCTCGTCCAAGGAGGGGATCTCGGCCGCGTCCACCTGTGTGGCGGCCAGCATCGAGTGCTCGGCCACCAGGTCGGCGGCGCCACCACCGGCCGGTTGGAGGGTGACGGCTGCGCCCATTCGCTCGAGCACCCGGATGAAGCCGGTGCGGTCAAGCCCGGCGTAGACACGCTCGACCACCACCCGGCTCCCGGGTACGACGCAGGCGGCCACCACCCAGAAGGCGGCCTGGGACGGATCGCCCGGGACATCCAGGTCGAGCGGAGAGAGCGTCGAACGGCGCACCCGGACGCACCGTCCCTCCCCCCAGTCCTCGACACTGATCGCCGCCCCCGCCTCGGCGAGGAGCTCCTCGGTGTGGGCGCGGGTGGGGACAGGCTCGCGCACGATCGTCTCGCCGTCGGCGTCGAGCGCGGCGAGCAGGACGGCCGACTTCACCTGGGCGCTCGCCATCGACGGCGTCCAGGTGACCCCGTGGAGCCGCCGGCCCTCGACCACGAGCGGCGGCACCTGGTGCGGCCCCTGGCCCTCGATGTTCGCCCCCATCGCCGCCAGAGGCTCCACGATCCGATCCATGGGGCGGGCCGAAAGCGAGGGATCGCCGGTGAGAACGCTGTGGCCGTCGAGGCCGGCGACGATCCCGGCCAAGAGGCGCATGGTGGTCCCGGAGTTGGCGCACTCGAGCGTCCGGGCGCCCCGCAACCGGTCGCGTCCCCCACCGATCGAGACGATCTCGCCGTTCCGCTCGACCGAGGCCCCGAGGTTCCGAACCGCGGCCTCCGTCCGGGCGACGTCGTCGCCGTCGGAGATCCCGCGCACCTTGGTCGTCCCCTCGGCCAGGGCGCCGATCATGAGCGCCCGGTGCGAGATCGACTTGTCCCCGGGCGTCCGAACCGAGCCGGCGAGCCGGCGTCCGGCGTCGATCGCGACCGCGTCTGGCAGGACGGCGCGGCCGGCGCTCATGACAGCTCAATCACCGTGCAGGAGTGGTCCCGCTCTTCGATCGCTTTGCGCAGCCGATCGGCCTCGTCCTGCCCGACGACCAGGGTGAGCACGCCCCGGGGCCCCTCGGCCGAGTGAGCGATGGTGAGGTCGTAGATGTTGATGTCGAGATCCCGGGCCAGACCGGTGAACTCGGCCAGGACCCCCTGGCGGTCGGGAATGGGCACTCGGAGCTCGGCGAGGTGGTCGGGCCGGGTCCCGCTCGAAGGCAGCTCGCGACGGGCCGTGCTGGCCCGCTCGAGCAGGTCCAGAAGCCCAGGCCGGTCGGCGGCGGCCACTCGTTGGCGCAGCTCGGTCAGGTCACCCAGAAGCCGGTCGAGCCCCGCCACGATGGCCTGGGCATTGTCGGCACAGATGTCGGGCCAGATCGTCGGTTGGCCGGCCGCGACCCGGGTCATGTCGCGGAACCCGCCGGCTGCCAGGCGGAGCAGCGCGCCGTGGGCTTTGGCCCCCTCGGATGCCGCGTTCATGAGGGTGGCCGCGACCAAGTGGGGGACGTGGGAGACCACCGCGACCAGGCGATCGTGGTCCGGGGGCGAGAGGGCGATCACGTCCGCGCCGAGCGCGCTGACCACCCCGGCCACGGTGGTGTAGGCCGCCGGGTCCGTCTCTCGGGTGGGGGTGAGGGCCCAGGTGGCCCCCACGAACAAGTCGGCATCGGCGCCTTCGATGCCGGACTGTTCCGAGCCGGCCATCGGGTGGCCGCCCACGAACCGCGGGTGCTCAACCGCCTCGACCACCTGGGCCTTGACTCCGCTGACGTCCGTCACCACCAGGCCGTCCCGACCCCGCTCGGCCAACAGGGCCCGGGCGACCTGAGCGACCTCACCGGCCGGAGTGGCCACGAAGGCCACCTCGGCCAGGGGTCCCTCCCCCACCTCGTCGATCGCACCGAGCTCGAGTGCTCGGTGGGCCCGGGCTGGGTCGGCGTCGCGCCCGGTCACCTGCCAGCCTCGTGCCCGGAGGGCCCGGCCGATCGATCCCCCGATCAGCCCGGTACCGACGACCAGGGCGCGGCGGGAGCCGCTCATCCCATGGCCTCGCGCGCCCTCCCCTTCAGACCGGGAGGTCATCGCGCAGGCCCTGGGCGCCGTGGAGGTAGACGTGGCGGAGCTGGTCGCGGCTGCGGGTGGTGTGGATGTGCAACAGCACCCGGAGGCACTTGGGCGTCCCGCCAGCCACCGCAATCTCCGACGCGCACAGCAGTGGCACCGCGCCGAACCCGATGTCCCGGGCGGCGGTCGCCGGGAAACCCGAGGTGACGTCGGGGGTCGTCGTGAAGATGATGCTCACGATGTCCTCTTCGACCAGGTCGTTGCGGGCCATGATCTCGGTCAGCAGCTCCTGAGTGCGCACGGCGATCTGCTCCGGGGTGTCCTCCTCGACGGTCGTGGCGCCGCGCAGGGCTCGCGTGAGGGGGGCTGCGGACATCGAGCGAAATGCTAATCCGGGGCAGCCTCGGGCCAGGGCGGCCGGCTGGGGCGACCCCGGGGAGGTGTCCGGTTCCGGCTCGCGAACCCCCAGCTTGCTCGGACGCCGCCCCTGGTGGACCTCATCTGACCCCGTCGGGCGGGGATGCCGGTCCCAGTTGGGCGTCGGGGATCAGCTTCCTGCCAGCATGAAGACGGTCATTTCTTCCCCGAGCGCACGCGACGGGGTTCGGTTGCCTCAGCGGTCGGGTGGTGGGCGGCGACGGCGAGCGAACGCACCTCGGCCGACGAGAGCCGCCGCCAATGACCTGGACGCAGCGAAGGGTCGGTGAGCGGGCCGATCCGGGTCCGCACCAGGCGACGGACGCGAACCCCGACGGCCTCGCACATTCGGCGTACCTGCCGGTTACGCCCTTCGTGCAAAACGATGCGGATCACCCCGGGCGAGACCACCCCGACCCGGGCCGGTGCGGTCACCGCGTCGTCGAGGGCAACCCCGTGGCGCAGGGTTCGCAACGCTCCGGGGCCGGCTGGGCGGTCCAGCTCGACCAGGTATTCCTTTTCGACGCCGCCCGAGGGGTGGCTCAGCGCGAAGGCGAGATCGCCGTCGTTGGTGAGGATCACGAGCCCTTCGGAGCCCAGATCGAGCCGGCCCACCGAGAAGACCCGCGGCTCGGGGGGCACGAGGCCGGTCAGGGTGGGCCGGCCGCGACTGTCCGCCGCCGCCGAGAGCACCCCTCGGGGCTTGTTCACCAGGTAGTAGACGAGACCCGGCGCGGTCGGGACCGGCACGCCGTCCACCTCGACGGCCTCGCCGGGGCCAACCCGCTGACCGAGCACCGCGGTGGCCCCGCCGACGCGTACCCGCCCGGCGGCGATCAGCTCATCACACGCCCGCCGGCTACCGAACCCCGCCTTGGCCAGGACCTTCTGGAGCCGCTCCCCCGCTTCGTTCTGCGCCCGGGAGGCCGGGCGGTCGGCCGTCGGCCCGTCAGTCACCCGCGGCGGGCCGGAGCCGGTCCTCCAGCTCGATCACGGCCTCGGGCCCGGGAAGGAAGTCCTCGATCGGAGGCAACGCGTCCAACGAGTCGATGCCCAGGCGCTCCAGGAACAGGTCGGTCGTTCCGAACAGGACTGGTTGGCCGGGCCCCTCGGCTCGCCCCACCGCTTGGATGTAGCCGCGCTGCTCGAGGAGACGGACGACTCCGTCCACGTTCACCCCCCGCAGCGAGGAGATCTGCGAACGCGACACCGGCTGGCGGTAGGCGACGATGGCGAGAGTCTCCAACGCGGCGGTGGACAGGCGGTGCGAGACGTCCCGGTTGGCGAACCGCTCGACGTAGAGGGCTTGGTCGTGGTGGGTCTGGAACCGCCAGCCCCCGGCCACCTTGGCCAGGACGAACCCTCGGCCGTCCCGCTCGTAGGTCCGGGCCAGCTCGGTGGCGGCCGACTCCACTCGTTCGACCGGCTCCTCGAACAGCTCGGCCATGAGGCTCGGCGCCACCGGCTCGAGGGCGACCAGGACCACGGCCTCGATGGCCCGGCGCAGTTCGTCGTCGTGCACCGCGTCAGCCGCTGTACTCGTCGAGGGCGCCGACCCCCACCTCGACCGGCTCGTCACCTCCGACCCACTCCACTTGGAGCTGCCCGAAGGTCTGGCCCTGGCCGAGGGTGACCCGGCCGAGCTTGCACAGCTCCAGCAGAGCGAGGAAACGGACGATGATCTCGATCTTGGCTTCGAGGTGCTCGGTCAGTTCGGCGAACGTGGCTGTCCGACGCTGCGGCAGCTCGACCGCGAGCTCCTCCACTGCCTCCGAGACGGTGAGGGTGTCGACCACGGTGACGTGCGAGAGGTCGATCCGGCGCGGCTGGCGTTCGCCGACGGCGCCGAGAAAGGTCCGCGCTAGGCGCTCGGGGGTGACCCCGGCGAGCAGATCCGGGGCGTGGACGGCGAAGCCGTCCTCCAGGCCGGCCTGGCGGGGTACCGAGCGTTCGGCGAGCTCGGCCATCTTGACCAGGGTGTCGGCCACCGCGGCGTACGCCCGGCACTCGAGCAGCCGTGCGAGCAGGAGATCCCGTTCGTCCCACCCCAGGAGTTCGTCCTCGGGGTCGACCTCGTCGGGCCCCGGGAGAAGCCGGCTGGACTTGAGCTCGAGCAGGATCGCCGCCACCAACAGGAACTCGGAGCGGGCGTCCATCGGGTAGCGGGCTCGGTCCTCCTGCAAGGTGGCCACGAAGCCGTCGACGACCGGGGCGAGCGGAACGTCGAGGACGTCCAGCTCGTGTGTGGTCACGAGATGGAGCAACAGATCGATCGGGCCTTCGAAGACCGGCGTCGAGACGGGAACTCCCACCACGATGACCCTATCCAAGCGGACCGGTGATGCCGTGCATCCGGCCAGGTGGCCTCGGGCCCCGTCGTACGATGGGCCATGGCCACCGTCTTCTCCGGCGTCCAGCCCTCTGGCGACTTTCACCTCGGCAACTACCTCGGCGCCTTTCGGCAATGGGTGGCCGCCCAGCACGACAGCGACTCGTACTTCTGCGTGGTCGACCTGCACGCCCTCACCTTGGAGATCGACCCGGCCGAGCTGCGGCGGCGGACCCTGGACGCGGCGGTCGTGTTGCTGGCCGTCGGGCTCGACCCCGAGGTCGTGACCCTGTTCGTCCAGAGCCACGTGCCCGAGCACGCCCGGCTGACCTGGCTGCTTGAGTGCACGGCCACCATGGGCGAGCTCGGTCGGATGACCCAGTTCAAGGAGAAGAGCGCCGGCAGCGAGTCGGTACGAGCCGGGTTGTTCACCTACCCGGTCCTCATGGCCGCCGACATCCTCCTCTACCAGGTGGACGAGGTCCCGGTTGGGGACGACCAGCGCCAGCATCTCGAGCTCACCCGGGACCTGGCCATCCGGTTCAACAACCGCTACGGGGAGACCTTCACCGTCCCCAGGGCGACGGTCCCCATGGTCGGGGCCCGGGTGATGGATCTCCAGCACCCCGAGTCCAAGATGTCCAAGTCCGTCGACTCGCCCCTCGGCACCGTGGGGATCCTCGACGAACCCGCCGACATCGTGCGCAAGATCAGGCGAGCAGTGACCGACCCGGGCACCACGGTGGAGCACGACCCGGCGAACAAGCCCGGGGTCTCGAACCTCCTCGAGCTCCTGGCCGCGTCGACCGGCATCAGCCTGGCCGAGGCGGCCGCCCGCTACGACGCCTACGGTCCGCTCAAACAGGACGTGGCCGACGCGGTGGTGGCGGTCCTCGCCCCGGTCCAGAAGCGGGCGGCCGAGTTGCAGGCCGACCTGGGCGAGGTCGAGCGGGTGCTCGCCGCCGGTGCCGCCCGGGCCCACGAGGTGGCCGAGATCACCTACCGGCGCGCCGCCGAGGCGATGGGGTTGCTCGCCTGAGTTCGCGGGCGGTCAGCTCACCCCGAGCAGTGACGCCCACCAGTTGGCCGTGGCCTGCGAGAAGTGGCCGATGAGGCTCGTGTTGCCGTAGGGGATGATCGTGGCCAACAGAACCACTCCCAGTATGAGTGGCAGGGTGTACCGACGCAGCTCCAGGTAATGCGGCCACCACCGCCCGGGCAGCAGGCGCTCGAGGAGAACGGAGCCGTCCAGGGGCGGGATCGGAAGCATGTTGAAGACGGTCAGCCACAGATTGACCAGGCCCAGGTAGAAGAGGATCAGTGTCCACAAAGGCGCGCCGGGATTGGTCTGGATCGCGCCGGCCGCGCCGAAGAGGTGGAAGAGCACCGCCGCCAGTGCACACAGGGCGACATTGACGGCCGGACCGGCCAGCGACACGAGGACGCCTTGGTTCCGCGGGCTGCGCAGCCGCGAGACGTTCACCGGAACCGGCTTTGCCCATCCGAAGAAGCCAAAGCCGCCCCAGATCATGATTAGCGGGACGATGATCGTGCCGACGATGTCCACGTGGGCCAGCGGATTCAGGGTCAGCCGCCCGGCGCGCTTGGCCGTGTCGTCCCCGAAGGCCAGGGCCACCCAACCGTGGGCCACCTCGTGGAGGATGATCGACGGGATGATCGTGCAGAACAGCACGACGTCGACTCGGTTGATCCGGTGGGCGCGGGCCAACAAGACGGCAACACCGACGGCGATCGCCACCCACAGCCACGCTCTGGTGTTCACCGGCCGACGAGGCGGGGGACCGGTGGGCTGGGGCCCCCTCGAGCCGGGCGTGGTCCCCGGGGGGTAGTAGTAACCGCCGCCGCGCACGGGGCCTTGGCCCTCCTCCCCCTGCGGCCCCGAGGTCCCCTGCCGGGGCCCGGGCCACCAGTGCGACGGATCGCTCATCCGGCTACGAGCGGGAAGCGCAGTTGATGCAGAGCTGCGCGGCTGGCATCGCCTCGAGCCGGGCCGGGCTGATTGGCTGGCCGCAGCGGGCGCAGCGCCCGTAGGTGCCCTTGTTCACGCGCTCGAGCGCTGCCTCAACGTCAGCCAGGGAGTCCTTGAGTTCGCCGGCGAGGGCTTCCGCCTCACCTCGCTCGGCCGTCACCTGAGAGGTGTCGGCGAAGTTCGAGTCGTACTTGAGGCCGCCCGACTCGCCGTGGCCGAGCTCAGCCAGTTGGTGGGCCAGGCTCGCCCGCTCGCGCTCGAGGATGGCGCGGTAGTCGGCTGAGATCGGTTCGGACGTGGAGGCGTCGCTCGCCATGAGCCCAGAGCCTAGAGGTTCGTCGGCAGGAAACAGGCCCGGCTCCGGTCCTCGCGGCTCGACCGACGAGCCGTTCCCGAATCCGACGAACCCCCTGGCAAGACCGACCTGGTCGGCCGTGGCCGGTCGCGATCGGCCAGGACATTTCCGTGCGCGCCATATGCGGATGCCAGGCCAGGCGCGCGGTGTGGAAAGCACAAACAGGGGCGTGGTCCCTGGTCCGCGGCGTGGGTTGACCCGTGTCGGTCAATCAGGGGGTTCGCAACGCGTGACACCGCGGCCCCGCATGCCGAATGGCCACGACCCCGAGGACGACGCTGGCAACCCTTTGATGGTGAGCACCCGTTGGCGTAGCTCGGCTCCCCGGACCTGCCGCGAGTGCGGGCGACGGAGTCGAGGGGGCCAGCCGGTCCTTGTCGACCATGTGCTCGAGCAACCGCAGAGCGTCCTCGTCCCAGACGCGACGAGGACGGCAAGAAGGGCCGAGTCGTCCTCATCGACCAGCACTCGCATCGCGCCCCGGTGGTATTGGCGCGTCGCGGGCGATGCCATGGCGCGGCTCAGGCGCTGCGGTCGCGCTGTAACGCCGCTCTCGGGTGGGCCGACTCGTAGGCGAGGCGCAGGTGCTCGGCCGAGACCCTCGTGTACAGCTGGGTGGTCCCGATGGAGGCGTGTCCGAGCAGCTCTTGGACGATCCGGATGTCGGCACCGTGGGCGAGCATGTGGGTGGCACAGGAGTGACGCAGGGCGTGGGGGCTCACGGGTCGACTGATTCCGGCCTCCTTGGCTCGGGTCGCGACCACGCCGAAAGCGCCCTGGCGGCTCAACCGACCTCCACGCAGGTTCAAGAAGACCGCCTCGGCGTCATCGCGCCGGCGCCAGCGTTCGGGAGTCAGCGCGCCGCGCCCAGATTCAGACAGCCAGCCGTCGAGGGCTTCCTGGCACATCCGCCCGATCGGGACGATGCGCTCCTTGGACCCCTTGCCGAAGAGCCGCAGCAGCCCATCGTCTCCGGCCAGGTCGGCCAGGTCCAGTCCGACCGCTTCGGAGATTCGGGCACCAGTGCCGTAGAGGAGCTCGATGAGCGCCCGGTCCCGCCGAGTCCGGGGATCGCGGCTCCGGAGGGTGGCCAGCAGGCGGCCGACCTCGGCCTCGGTGAGCGCCTTGGGCAGGCGGCTCGGCAGCGGGGCCCCGTCGACCTCGGCAGTCGGATCGCCCCCGGCCCGCCCTTCGTCCATGAGGAACCGGTGCAGTCCGCGCAGCACCGATTGGGCTCGGGCGACCGAGGCCGGCGAGTGCCCGCTCGTGCGCAGCCGGGCTAGGTGCGTCTCGACGTCGGCCATCGTCGCCTCGGCCGGGCGCTTCCTGTGCCCAGCCAGGCTGGCTTCGTAGGCGGCGAGGTCGCGGCGGTAGGCCCGCACGGTGAGCTCGGCGCGGCCCCGCTCGACGGTGAGCCAGGACAAGAACTCCTCGGCGTCGTCGGAGAGCGGGATCACCCGCACCTCAGCGGCGCCGGGCCTCGACCGCCCGAAGGGCGAGGGCAACCCCGGCGAGAGTCGGGGCGTCGATCAGCGTCCCCGAGGCGGCCAGCTCGAGGACGTGGTCGAGCGGGACCCGCTCGATGGTCATCGCCCGCTCCTCGGGGCCCTCGCGGTCGGTCGGGCACGGGTCGATCCCCGTAGCCAGGTACACGACGGTCACCTGGTTGGTCACCCCTGGGGAGACCGGGAGCGGGGCGAGTCGACTCCATTCCGAGGCCACCAGCCCGGCCTCTTCGGCCAGTTCGCGCCGTGCGGTCTCGAGCGGGTCCTCGCCGGCCACGTCGCAGGTCCCGGCGGGCATCTCGAGCACCGTCGTGCCCATGGGTACCCGGAACTGGCGCACGAGGGTCACGTATCCCTCCTCGTCGAGCGCGATCACCCCCACCGCGCCCGGATGGGCGGTGAACTCGCGCTCGAAGGTCTCACCGTCGGGGCTGACATAGGTCGCCCGCTCCATCGTGAGACGACGCCCCCGCCAGGGCGTCTGGACCCCGAGACGCACGAACCCCGCTCCGGCGTCGGATTGCGAGGCCACGATGTCCTTGGTCAGCGGAGGTAGAGCTCGAGCAGGTGGGGCTCGCGTCCCTCGGCCCGCTCGAGTGCCGAGGCCACCAACTCGCGGAACAGCGGGTGGGCCCGGTCGGGCCGGCTCTTGAACTCGGGGTGGGCCTGCGTCCCCACCCAGAACGGGTGACCGGGCAGCTCGATGAACTCGACCAGCCGACCGTCGGGCGACTGGCCCGAGCAAGACAATCCGGCCGCCTCGAGTCGGGACCGGTACTTTGCGTTCACCTCGTAGCGATGGCGGTGACGCTCAGAGACCACCTCGCCCCCGTAAAGGGAGGCGACCTGCGAGCCGGGGGCGAGCATCGCCGGGTAGGCGCCGAGGCGCATGGTGCCGCCCATGTCGACCACCTCGTACTGCTCGTCCATGAGGGCGATTACCGGGTGCGGGGTGGTCGAGTCGAACTCGCCGGAATTGGCCCGGTCCAGCCCGGCAAGGTTCCGGGCCACGTCGATGACCATTACGTGCAGGCCGAGGCACAGCCCCAGGCACGGGATGCCGTGTTCCCGGGCGTAGGTGGCGGCGGCGATCATGCCCTCGGTGCCGCGTTCGCCGAAGCCGCCCGGGATGACGATGGCGTCGAGGCTGCGGAGCCGCTCGGTGCTTAGGAGATCGGGCACCAGCTCGGCGTCGATCCAGTCGATCTCGACTGAGGCGGCGTGGTGGAAGCCGGCATGCCGCAGCGCCTCGACCACCGACAGGTAGGCGTCGGGCAGGTAGACGTACTTGCCGATGATCCCGACGCGGACCCGGTGGTCAGCGCTGGCAGCCCGAGTGACCACGGTCTCCCAATGCGACAAGTCGATCGGGTGCTGGTCGAGATCGATCCCGAGAGTGGAGCAGACGTAGGCATCGAGCCCCTCCTCGTGGAGGACGAGGGGAATCTCGTAGATGCTCGAGGCATCGACGGCCGAGATGACCGCCTCCACTGGCACATCGCAGAGCAGGGAGATCTTGCGCTTGAGCGCCTCTGAGATCGGGTGGTCGCTGCGGCAGACGATCGCGTCGGGTTGGATCCCTCGACTTCGCAGCTCGGTCACCGAGTGCTGGGTCGGTTTCGTCTTCTGCTCGCCCGAAGGGGCGAGATACGGGACCAGCGTGAGGTGGAGATAGCACACGTTCTGCCGGCCGACGTCGCTGCGCAGCTGGCGAATGGCTTCCAAGAATGGGACGATCTCGATGTCGCCGACGGTCCCGCCGATCTCGACGATCACCACGTCGAGGTCCTCGTTGACCAGGCGCCTCACTCGCCCCTTGATCTCGTCGGTCACATGCGGGATCACCTGGACGGTCTTGCCCAGGTAGTCCCCTCGCCGCTCCTTGGCGATGACCGTGGAGTAGATCGAGCCGGTGGTCGCGTTGGAGTTTCGGTTGAGATTGACGTCGATGAACCGCTCGTAGTGGCCGAGGTCGAGGTCGGTCTCGCCCCCGTCCTCGGTGACGAACACCTCGCCGTGCTCACCGGGGTTCATGGTCCCAGGATCGACGTTGATGTACGGGTCGAGCTTGACCATGGTCACCGCCAGGCCACGGAGCTTGAGCAAACGGCCGAGAGAGGAGGCGGTGAGCCCCTTGCCGAGAGAGCTGGACACACCACCGGTGACGAAGATGAATTTGGTCACCGGAGGGCTTTGACCTCGCTCTTGCCGTGTCCAGCCACGGCAAATCGGCGGTGCACCGCCACACCCTAATGGAACGTGGTGACGTCGATGGCGGAATGGGCCTCGCGCTGGGTGGCCGGAAGAACCCTTCGGGCCACCCAAGAGCTCCCAGGTGTGGCGAAGGCCGTGGTGGGTGATCTCAGGGGTCGCGCTTGGCGGCGAGGGTGTCGCGCAATCGCGTGCTGAAGCCCTCGTGGTCGGGCGCAACGAAGCGCACCGGCTGGGTGGCGGCCCGGCAGGAGATCGAGGAACCGGGAGGCACCCGGGCAACGTTCCGCCCGTCGATCACTACAACCGCCGGCCGCACCCCTTCGATGGTCACGGCGATTTCCTGGTCAACGTCCAGCACAACGCTGCGGTCGAACCCGAGATGAGGGGCGATCGGCGTGATCACGAGCGATTGCAGGGTGGGTGACAGCACCGGCCCACCGGCCGACAGGTTGTAGGCGGTCGATCCGGTTGGCGTGGCGACAAGCACGCCGTTGGCCACGTAATGCAGGAACGGTTGTCCGTCGATCTCGGTGCTGAAGCGGACCGTGTGGCCCGGAAACGTGCGCTCGACCACCACCTCGTTCAGGGCCAGCCACTGCCGCGCTACGCCCTCGGACCCCTCGCCGAGCACGACCGATGGGTTTCGTTCGTCGACCGGGATGTGCCCGCCCCCGCTGGTAACAACGAGGACCGCCCGCTCCTCGACGATGGCGTCGCCGGCCAGGGCCGAGGCCAGCGCGCGTTCGACGTCGGGTGGCTGGACCTGGAGCAGGTAGCCGAGCCGGCCGAAGTTCACTCCGAGAACGGGCACGCTGGCGGCATGGGCTAATGGGATCAGACGCAGGAAGGTCCCGTCGCCCCCGAGGCTGACCGCCAGGTCCACACCTGAGAGGGTCACCTCCGAGAGCCGGCCGGCCTGGCCATCCTCGGTCACGTGGTCGGGCGGGTCGAGGAGCAGGGTGCGAACTCGGTGGCCCCCGGCCCGAAGCCAATCTGCGGCATGCGAAGCGAGCTCTGCGGCCGCGTCGTTCGCGGGGTTGACCAGGATTGCGACGGTCGCCATGAGGTCAGCCGATTCGGTTCGCCACCGCCACTGCCTCCTCGAGCCAGGAGGCCACCATGGCTTCGGGCGCGGCCGGAGCCCCTACCCGCGCGTGCACGAAGAACTCGACGTTGCCGGCCGCCCCACGGATCGGTGACGTCATCGCCCCCATGATGCCGGTTCCAGCCCCACTGAGCGCGCCGATTACATCTTCGACAGCGCTCCGCCACAACCGAGGTTCGCGAATGACCCCCTTGCCCCGGGAGGCGGCCACCCTTCCCACCTCGAACTGCGGCTTCACCAGGACGACCATGTCACCGCCATCGAGCACCAGCTGGGCCAGGGTGGCGACGATCGTCCGCAAGGAGACGAAGGAGAGGTCGGCGGTGAGCACCTCGACCGGACCCGCTGTCCCGAGCGTCCTTGATCCGATCGAACGCACGTTGGTCCCCTCGCGCACGATCACCCGAGGGTCGTGTCGGATCTTCGGGTCCAGCTGGCCACGACCGACGTCGACGGCGACGACGTGCTTGGCCCCCCGCTGTAGAAGACAGTCGACGAAGCCGCCCGTCGAGGACCCGGCGTCGAGTGCTCGCTTTCCCGCGACGTCGATCGCGAAGCGATCAAGGGCTGCGTCGAGCTTTTCACCTCCTCTCGAGACAAATCGAGCCGGCGGGCCGAGGATCTCGATTGGGTCGGATGACGCCACCAGCCGGGATGCCTTAGCCGCCTGGGTTCCGGCCACGAGGACCCGCCCCGACGCGACCGCCGACGATGCCTGCTCGGGGGAGGCAGCCAGACCCCGCCGGACGAGCTCGGCGTCGAGGCGCTGGCGCGGCGGGCTCAGAGGCGCTCTACCGGGTCGGCGATGACCCCGGTGGTCGAGAGGCGATCGGGCCCGAGCCCCTTCCTTCCTCTCGTCACGGCCCGCTCTTCTTCCCCCGCGGCTTCGCTTTTTTGCTCCCAGCGCCTCCAGGGGTGCCCGGCACGCCCTTGGACGCCTTGGTGGTGCCCTTCTTGGCTTTTTTCGCTTTCGTCCCCCCGGTCTTGGCCTTGGGCAAGGGGTCTGTCGGCTCGAGCCTTTGTCGGCTCGGCTCGGGCTCCGCTTCGGCTCCCCTCTCCCTTTCCTCGTGGGAACCGAAGAGCGTGCCGATCAGGTCGAGAAGATCGTCGACCGATGAAAGGTCGTGCATCCTGCCCCCGAGCTGGTCGCGGGCAAGGTCGACCAGCTGTTCGCCCATCTGCCGGCCCATCCGGGTGAGGTCGTCGAGCTCGTGTCGAGCGCGTTGGCGTTCGGAGGGCTCTTCAGCCATGAGGCCGCGAGCGATGTCGTTCGCCTTGGACAGGGTGACCTGCCCGACTGCCGCTCCAGTGTCGAGGAATCGCTGCCAGCTCTCGTTGGAGGTCACGACGACCACCGTAGTGTCCGCAACCCCGCCCGCCGACGGTCAGTCGCTGGCCGGTCGGGAGGCCTGGTCGACCAGGTCGAAGAGATCAGAGGCGACGATGTCGGGCGGTGGGTCCACCGGGTCTCCCGCCGAGGTGACCCCCGAGAGGACGAGGGCGAACGGAGCACCCACGCTCCGAGCGAGCCGGCCGTCAGTCGATGGTCGGTCGCCCACCACCGCCGTCACGTCGGGATGGCGAGCGTCGATGAGTTCGATCATTGGTCGGTGCGGTTTCCCGGCGACTTGCGCCTGCAGGCCAGAGGCCGTCTCGACCGAGACGAGCAGGGCACCTGCACCAGGGAGCAACCCGTCAGGCGTCGGGTGGGTCGGGTCTTCGTTCGTCCCGATGAGTCGGGCTCCACGACGGACGGCCGTGGCCGCCTGAGCCAGTCGGTCGAAGGTGAAGTCGCGAGTCCAGCCGACCAACACCGTGTCGACCGCCCCTTCATCGACCAGTTCAGCGCCGCGGGCGGTCAGGGCCTCGCGAGCGCCACCATCGGCCAAAGCCAACACCCGCTCGCCTTCGGCGACCATTGACGCCGCGGCCTGAGCCGAGGTGATGAGATCCGACGGCTCGGCGGTGATCTCCGCACGCCGCATCCGCTCGAGGAGTTCCTCGAGGGTCGGAGCAGAGTTGTTGGTGGCGAAGACGACCCGGACGCCGTGGCTCCGCAGCCGATCCACCGCCTTCCCCACCCGTTCGATGGGTTGGCCGGCGAGCCAGACCACGCCGTCGAGGTCCACCAGCCAGGTCCCGCGCAGCTCGGGGATACCTCCGCTCACCGACCTACCTTGGCCGCTCCAACCCGCTCCGGTCCAGCGGCCGGGCGGACGACGAACGCTACGATCCCGCCCGGTGGCGACCTTCGAGATCAACGGCGCCGACTTGCGGCTCCGCCTGCGCTGGTTGGAGAAGCTCGAAGGCGCCCATGGCGACGTCAGCGTCCCGCTGTCTTGCGTCGCCGAGGTTCGGACCGTCGAGTCGGGCTGGGGCGAGTTGCGAGGCATCCGGGCGCCCGGAACCGGTATCCCGGAGGTGGTCGCCGTCGGGACCCGCCGAGGCGACTTCGGCACCGACTTCGTCGCGATCCACGGGCATGCGCCGGCGGTGGTGGTCGACCTGGCCGAGGCGCCCTATGGCCGGCTGGTGGCCACCGTCGACGACGCCGGGGCGATCGCCGCGATGATCCGAGACGCCGGCCACCGGTGAGTCACCACCCGGGACGTCATGGGAAGGGTCCGCTCCCCCGGACCCATATCGAGGGCGACACCGCCGACGGGCCGAACGCAGTCGAGCGACGGCGATGGAACGATCCGGCGTGGACCACCGCATGGCTGGACCGCGAGCAGATCACAGCGGCGACCACCGTGGCGCTCCTTGACCATCTGGAGCTGGCGGCTGGCGAGCGAGTGCTTGACATCGGTTGCGGCGGCGGGGGTCTCACGCTGGCCGCCGCCCACACGGTGGGTCCGAACGGCACAGTCGTTGGCCTTGACCTCTCGACACCCCTGGTTGAGGTGGCCCGTCGACGGGCCGAGGCAGCGGGGCTGACCCGCGTTTCGTTCGCCGTAGGCGACGCCCAGCTCGATCGGGTTCCCGGCGGACCGTTCGACGTCGCCGCCAGCCAGTTCGGGGTGTTGTTCTTCGACGACCCGGTTGCAGCCTTCGCCAATGTGGCCACCCAGCTCGAACGGGACGGCCGGCTCGGCTTCGTCTGCTGGCAGGGGATCGAGCACAACCCCTGGCACCTGGGCGCGACCCTGGAGCGTTTCGCGCCCGAAGGCGCCACTCGCCGGCCTACCGGACCCTTCTCCCTCGCTGACCCGGATCGGGTGCTCGCCATTCTCGAGGCGGCCGGATGGGTCTCCGTCGTTTGCACGGGATACGAGCGCCAACTGGTGGTCGAGCGGAGCGCCCTCATTCGCGAGGGTGCCGCCGGCCTTGCCGGCGTCCCCGAGTCCGCCCGGAACGAGGCTCAGCGCGCGATCGCGTCCCAACTCGAGCCGTTCTCGACACCCGACGGCCGGTACGCGGTGCCGCTCGCGTTCCAGGTCTTCACCGCCCGACGCGGTTGAGATGGTCGGCCCGGCCACCTGGACCGATCGCGGTTGTGAAAGACGGACCTCCCACATCACTTGAGCAGTGCGTACGCAGAAGCCGAGCTCGTCGACAAACCTGCTCGATTCTGTCCCCGTGGCCGGGGCCAGGATCACCTTCTGGCGTGGGCAGTCGAGCCGCCGGTCGAGCACCGCGGGCAGCGTGTCTGAGCTGCCCCTATCGCCGTCAACGAGCGAGCCGGCGCCAGGTTGGTTGAACGCCTGTGTCAATTCGGCCGGACAGGCAAGGCCGGCTCGGCCTCGGGCTGGATTCCGCCACCGTTCGACCTGACGCCGTGCTCCGACAGGTCCGGGCCAGGGAGGACGGCGCTGGCACCCGAAGTTCCTACGCTGGATTGACGAAACCAGCATGAGTCGGCCCATGTCGGTGCCGACATCGGGCGGTCACGCCTCGACGAAACGACCAAAGGAGGGTGCGTGTCCACGAGGAGGGACGACGACGGCACCGCTGGCGAAGAGGCGGCCGACTTCGAGGTGATCTTCGAGGCCATCGACGACGAAGAGCATCCGCTCGACCAGGTCGCGGGGCTCGACGAGGCGCTCCTCTGGCGTCCAAGCGAGACTCGCGAGATCCAAGCCGACGACTTGGAGTTCCTCGGGCTCGATGAGATCGAATGGGTCGAGGCACTGACACCCACCGCCCCTCCGCCGGCGGCCGAGATCCTCGGAGAGATTGAGCCGGCCGACAGCGACGACCCGGTCGAGGTCGCGGGAGAGGACTACCCGCCGACTCCGAAGGCCTCGCAGACCCCGGCCGTACCCGCCGGAGAGCACGAGCTCGCACCGCGCTCACCGGTCGGCGGCCTGGACGCCCTCTTCGCACCGGACCCTGCGACCGGACTGGCCGCGTTCACGACGCTGGTCAGCCGGCTGAGCGGCGCACTCGTCGGCGTGGCCAACAACGAGGGGACCGTAGGGTTGATCCTGGTCGAGGTGGCGCCCCCCGAACCCCGCCAGGACCTCGGGGATGCCGACCTGCGAACCGTGGCCCGAGGCTTAGCCGGCCACCTGGGAGATCGCGACCTGGTGGCTCGCGTTGGCCCCAACCTGTTCGCGGTCATGGTGGACCTGCGTCCTGGCGTTGCAGAGCTCGAGGCTGTGCAGTTCCGGACGATCGACGCCCTGACCGCCGGCTTCGCGTCCTCCTCAGGTGAGCTCCGGGCCCGAGCGGCGACAGCCCGGGCCGAGGCGGGCAGCACAGCGACCGCCGAGTCCCTGCTGCGGCAAGCCGCTGACGAGCTGCTCGGCCGATGAGTCTCGCCCTTGCCGGCCACACAGCCGGAGGGTGTCTTTGATCATCTGACGAGACGAGCAGACGTCCCAGGAGCACAAGGAGCTGCACCGACCTCGAACGGTGCTTGCTCGGCTGCTTGGGAGCGGTCGCGACGTCGTCCCGCTCGCTCGTAGGCTCGGTCCATGTGCCGAAACATTCAGCGCCTGTACAACGTCGATCCACCGACAACCGCCGATGAGGTTCGCGGCGCGGCATTGCAGTATGTCCGCAAAATCAGCGGTGCAACCCGACCCTCCCGAGCGAACGCCGAGGCCTTCGAGCAGGCCGTAAGCGAAGTTGCGCTGGCCTCGGAACGGCTGCTCGAACGGCTGGTCTCAACCGCCGCTCCCCAGGACCGTGTGCTGGCCGCGGAGCGCCGGCGGAAGGCCCGCGAGCGGGTCCGGATCCCCTGACCTTGGTCCTCTGAGCCGGCTGAGGGGGCGGCCACCCCTCCCGAAGGCGCTTCAGGCGGGAAGGGTCGGGTCGGTGGAGTGGCCAACGGGTTCACGCTGCTGCTCGCCGATCGCCACTCCCTCGACTACGGGTAGGGGGATCAGCTCGCGGCTGCGACCGGTGTGGACGTCCACGATGCGCCGGTGGTACTCCTCGGCCATCTGGCGGAACTCGTCGGTGTGGTAGCGCCGGCCGTCGATGAAAGGCCCGGGACGACCGTCGATGATGGCCAAAACGTCTTCGCCGGTGATGGTCTTGAACTTCTCCAGCGCGTGGGCCACCGCCAGGACCTGGAGCCGGTTCGCCTCGAGGAGACTCTTCGTCTCTTCGACGAGTCGCTCCATGTTGGACTCGATCCGAGTGCCCAGTCCGCCTTTCAGGAGTTCGTTGTCCTTGCGGGCCTTCTCCGGGTCTCCTCCGGACACCCCGGCCTCCCTGGTTACCCCGTGGCTGGCCACGGTCGAGCCCATTCCCCAGTACCCCTCCATGAAGGTGGCGATCCGAGTGGCGTGCTCGAGGTCCCCGCTCACGCCCGAGGAGGTGTCGCCTTCGAAGAACATGCGCTCCCCGGCCAGGCTGGCGAGGAACACCTTGACCTCCGACTCGAAGTCGCTCTTCCACCTGGTGAAGGTGTCTTCAACTTTGACCGGCTTGACCATGCCCAGATACGTGCCGCCCTTCTCGATGGTGGCGACGTCGATGGCCCATTCGCGGTGGATCCGGGCGGCGGTGACCGCGTGGCACGCCTCGTGTACGGCGACGGCGTGTCGCTCTCGTTCGATGTACTCGACGTCCTCGGGCGGGCCGAGCTCTTTCAGCTGCTTGGCTTTGACGACGTCGCCCCAGGTGATCGCCTCGCGGCCGTCCCGGATCGCGTTGATGAGCGACTCGTTGACGAGGTCCTTGATCGTGGCCCCGGTCGCGTACGGCGTGATGGTGGCCAGGCGGTCGATCTGATCAGTACCCAAGGAGTGCTTCACCTTGGCGAAGTAGCCCTGGTAGGTGCGGATGCGCCCGGCCTTGGTCGGGTAGCCGACCTTGTAGACCCGGTCGATGCGTCCCGGCCGGAGGAGGGCCTCGTCCAGGGACTCGGGCATGTTCGACGCCATCATCACGAGGATCCGGTACTTGGGTGGCGGGGCCGGTCGCATCCCAAGAGCTCGACGGACGACCCGGTTCACCAGGCCGCGGGGCTTGTTCAGGCCCGAGAGCTCGGAGAGCAGCGACTGCAGCGTCCCCATCCCGCCCCCGCCGCCGGCCATGCCCATGCCCATCATCTTGATCGGGCCGACCTTGGTCGCTTCCTCTGCCCGGCTCTCCATGAGCGACGCCCCCATGACGTGCGCGAGCGTGGCCGGGTCCGAATACGTCGACCCATGGCAACCCTCGCTGCTCCACGGGGCCGAGGCCGCGTTCGGACCGAACACCCGCCCCGTGGTGAGCGCCCCACGACTGCCGAGCGAGTCGGCCTCGTCGAAGAAGACCACGACGCCGCCGTAGCGCAGTGCCAATCGACGGAGCTTTCTGAACAGGCCCTTGACCTTGAGGACCCCGACCCCGAAGAACATGTTGTTGAACGCGCCCGGGTCCACGAAGACGAAGGGGTTGTGGGTTTCCCCGGCGACGGCCTCGGCGATGAGGGTCTTCCCGGTCCCTGGCGGGCCCCACAGCAGGATTCCGCCGGGGACATAGCCACCCCGGTCTTCGATGGCGTCGGGGTCCTTCAAGAAGATGATGTTCTCCTTCACCTTGTCGAGCACCGAGTCCTGCCCCCAGACGTCGGTGAACCGGGTCTTCACGTCACCGGGGTAGTAGGTGTCGATGCCGCCCTTGGAGAGGAACCAGAACAACCCGACGAACTGGATGATCACGAAGAAGAAGCCGAAGACGATCTGCGCCAAGAGCGGGAGCGCCGAGTAGAGCGCCGCTGGCACTTGGAAGAGGGAGACGAACGGTGAGGTGTGGTAGAAGCCGGACAGGATGATCGCCAGGATGACGAGGATGACGACGACCTTGATGGCCCGGGCGACCCGGAACCGGTTCCAATCGCTGACCTGGTGCGTGAGCCCGTGCACGCCACCCCAGACCCGGTCGGTCCAGAAGTAGTTCCAGGACGCGGAGCGCTCGCACACGAAGTAGTTGAGCTGACGGACGAGCTCGAGGGCGAAGAGGACCTCCAACCACCACAGAGAGGTGATCTGGTTCCTGGCCGCGTCGCCGAACGGCTCGATGGGGTTGTTGGTCATCGCCGACCAGAGCAGGAGCCACCACACGGCCACCAGGAGGAGCAGGATCTTGCTGCGGTCCCAGAAGTTCGAGCGAGGCCGGACCGACATTTCGCCCAACCGCGGGGCGGTCTCGGGGCTCAGGACGGGAAGATCGCCGTCGCCGTCGGCACCATGTCCGTTGACGGTTGGGTTCATGCCATCGCTCACGGCGCCTGCTCCTTCAGTGTCCAGGAGTGCAGCAAGGTGTTAACTGCTCCGGCGTTCAGGCTCCAGCAACTCGCCGTGCACCCTACGCCAACGGCGAAGATGTAGTTCGTATTCGCGTCGACGGCGGTGACCTGGCCGAAGGTGAGCACCGGGGTTGTGCTGGTGATGTTCAGCACCATCTTGATCCCGTGGATCCCGCCCGGTGAGGTGAACTCGTTGTAGCTGATGACCTGGAAACCCGAGGACGCGGTGAGCGGGTCGGTACCCAGGAGCTCGGCTCGCATCGTGGAGAAGCTGAGCGAGTCTCGTTCGGATTGTCCGAGCTGACGCGTCTCGATCAGGGCTGTCGGGTACCGCTTGCCGATCCCGAGCGAGGTCTTGGCCGTCGCGCCAGGACGGTTCGACATCGCCTCGACCCATTCCCCTGAGGAGAGTTGTTTGAGCTGGGTCGGACCAAGCTTGCCGTTCTGGGCCTCGAGAACCTGGTCGGTGTCGAAGGTGCTCCACTTTTGGGGAACCTTGAAATAGAGGTCGACGCCGTCGGGAGTGCGGTGGCTCATGTATTGGACGCCGGAGCCGAGCTGACATCCCGAGACGACAAGACCGAGCGCGAGGAGAAACAGGGTCGCCCCCGCCAGACGGCGTCGCGCGCCCCGGCGGCCCCGGTCCGGTGTGCCCGGCATCAGCGCCCCCTACCTGGTCTCAAGGCTTGCCAGCGTAGGTCAGGTGTCCCGCTCGCCGAAACGCATCATCCAATGAAAGGGGCCAGATGGGGGTCTGCGGGCCCAAACTTTCGCGTCTTCGTAATAGAAGCTTGGACTCCGAGGGAGGAGCGACGCCTGATCATCGGCGCGTGCTCGAGATGATCGCCTCCCCTGCCGGCCCTGTGGTCCAGCTCAACGCCTTGCGCAGTCCCCGACGTCGGGCTTCGGCAAACCAGAACGACGGTCGGACCTTGGTCTGGGGCTCCTTTGGCCATGCCGCGCTCAGGGTCGGCGAAACCACCGCCGTCCGCGAGAGCTCGGGGTCTCAACGGCCGTCGATGGGCCGCGCCCTGCGTGACCTCGGAGTTTCAATCTGGGTGGCTCCGAGCACTCCTGCTGGGCGGGGGCTTGAGCCGCTCTGGGTCCTCAGCGACCTGGTGGCCGAACAGGCCGGGCAGGCCACCGGTATGGACAAAGACGGTCGGTTCGGTCCCCCCGATGCTCCCGTCCGAGATGGCGGCCCGCAGCCCGCTCAGGGCTTTGGCGGTGTAGACGGGGTCGAGGAGGACTCCTTCGAGCACGGCCGCGTCGATCATCGCTGCCCGCGCATCGGGGGTGAGCCTGCCGTACCCATCGCCGACCTGATCGCGACGGATACGCAGATCGTCGCGGGTCGACGGCGACCCCAGATCGGCGAGCATTGCCAGCACCCGCGCCGTTGGATCCTCGGTGGCACCGACGTCGATGCCAAGCACCCGTTCAGCTCCGAGGGCCGCAACGAGTCCAGCCATCGTGCCGCCGGTCCCGAGGGCGACCACCACGTGTCGGAGTCCCGAGAGCTGGTCCTCCAGCTCCCGGCCGCAGTCCGTGTAGCCACGGGCCCCCGTAGCGTTCGAGCCCCCGAGCGGGATGACCTCGACCCGCGCACCATCGGCTTTCAGCCCCGCCGCCACGTCGGCGACCTGCGCGTCGAGCTCGTCGTCACCGACATTGCCTGCCCACACGATGCGGGCCCCGAGGAGCGCCGCGAGGACCAGGTTCCCGGTCAACTTGATCGGCGGCTCAGCGCCCAGGACGAGCACGCAGCCGATGCCGAGGCGGGATGCTGCCGCCGCGGTGATCCGGGCATGATTGCTCTGGGCCCGTCCGCTGGTTACCAGGACGTCAGCCCGATGGCGCAACGCCTGGGCCAGTAGGTACTCGAGCTTTCGAACCTTGTTGCCGCCTGCCCCGAGACCGGTGAGGTCGTCCCGCTTGAGCCACAGGGCGTCGCCGTCCATGCCCAGGTCTCGAGCCAACCTCGGAGCCGGCTCGAGCGGGGTCGGCCAGCTGCCGAGGGTCAGCCGCTCCCCGGCGGCCTCCGTCACCCTTCGCACCGAGCCATGATGCCTCCTCGCTCAGGAGCTCCACCTTGCCTCTGGCGCTCGGGCCCCCGGGTCTTTGCAAGGTTGATCCCCGGGGCAGGGTTAGGTTTCGGTCGTGCAGCTCATCCTCATTCGCCACGGCCAGGCGCAGCGGGCAGAGGTCGAGTCGGGGTCCGCCGACCCACCCCTCACCGTTGCCGGTCACGACCAAGCCCGACGTTTGGCCGAGTGGTTGGCAGAGTACGAGCGGATCAGCGCACTCTTTGTGAGCCCATTGCTTCGGGCTCGCCAGACCGCCGCGCCACTCGGGGAATGTTTGGGGTGTGAGCCCGAGATCGTTCCGGAGCTGGCCGAGTTCGACGCCGAATCCTCGAGCTACATCCCGATGGAAGAGCTGCGCTCTACCGGTCACCCGAGGTTGGCCGCGCTGGTTGAAGGGCGGTGGGACGATCTCGGGTACCCAGTCGAACCGGAGGTCTTCCGACACACGATCGTAAAGACCGTCGACCTATTAGCGGCGTCGCACCCGGGCGAGCGGGTGGCCGTCGTCTGTCATGGCGCCGTGATCAACGCGTACGTTGGCGACGTCATCGGCGCGCCCCGGCTGCTGTGGTTCGAGCCTCGCTACACCTCCTTGCACCGCGTGCTGGTATCGCGGCGCGGGGTTCGGTCGGTGGAGTCGCTGAACGAGCTTCCTCACCTCGAGCCACGGAGCACCGGCCGGCTGGATTGACCGAGCGCCGCGCCCTCGAGCTCGGTCTTCGGCTTCCCCGGAACGCGTTCCGCGGCTTGGGTCCCGGTCGACCTGCACTCTCCGACTCCGGACGGGACCTGGCCAAGGCTCAGTGAGCACCACGAGGAGGGCGCGCGGCTGACCTCGGATCTCCCGGCCGAGGCAGGGCCTTGGTTCCGCTCGGACGGCCGGTCTCGAGCCCTCGGCGACAGTGAGCGAGCGGGGCGAGGGGAACCAGGTTGGCCATCATCGGGCCGGATCCGCCTCTCAGGGCGACGGTAAGGTGCGTGCCGTGCTCAGCGAGCGCATCCTCATGGGGCCAGGGCCGTGCAACCCGTACCCGGAGGTGGTGGCGGCGTTCACCCGGCCGCTCCTCGGCCACCTGGACCCCGAATTCCTCGATGTGCTCGATGAGACCTGTGAACGCCTGCGACGGGTCTTCCAGACCGAGAACTCGCTCACCTTGCCGCTGAGCGGGACCGGTTCGGCCGGGATGGAGGCGGCCCTTGTCAACGTCCTGAGCCCCGGCGACGTCATTGTTGTCGGCGTCAACGGCCTGTTCGGCGAGCGGCTTTGCGAAATGGCCGTCCGACTCGGCGCCGAGGTGGTCCGGGCCGAGGCGCCGTGGGGCCAGCCCCTGGACCCAGAGATGATCCTGTCGGCGCACCCTGATCCGACGGTCATCGCCGTGGTCCATGCCGAGACTTCGACCGGGGTGCGCAACGATGTCGCCGCGCTCGGCGAAGGCAAGGGCGGCGCGCTCTTAGTCGTCGACACGGTGACCTCGCTCGGGGGGATCCCCGTCGAGATCGACGACTGGGGCGTAGACATCTCCTACAGCGGCACCCAGAAATGCCTCGGGGTACCGCCCGGGTTGGCGCCGATCACCGTGTCGGCGGCGGCCCGTGACCGTCTTGTGGAACGGCCGCCCTCGTGGTACTTGGATCTCGGCCTGATCTCGCAGTACGTGACTGCCGGATCGGGCCGCACATACCACCACACCGCGCCCATCTCGATGGTCTTCGCCCTCCACGCCGGCTTGGGCGTCCTGCTCGAAGAGGGACTTCTCCAGGTCTGGGCCCGGCACCAGTCCTGCGGGCACCGGCTCCAGGAGGGATTGGAGAAGCTGGGCCTCGAACTCGTGGCGCCGGCGGCGCACCGCCTGCCCGAGCTCACCACCGTCTGGGTGCCCGACGATCTCCCGGCCAAGATGAGCGAGGCCGACGTCCGCCGGGAGCTGCTCGCTCAGTACGGGATCGAGATCGGATCCGGCGTCGGGCCGATGGCCGGGAAGGCTTGGCGTATCGGTTGCATGGGCCACACGGCGCGCCTTCGCAATGTGGAACTTCTCCTCGGCGCGTTGGCAGCGCTCCTCGATCGGTAGCCACGTCGCACGCTGCTGAACGCGCCCGCCTTCACCGCCGCGCCACTCGTCGGCTAAGGGCAGGATCGAGCGCCCAGGCTCAGACCGCCCCAGCCGACTCGGCCTGGGCGGCGAAGGAGGCGACGACATCGGCGTACTCGTTGACCATGTCAAGGACAACCTGGCGAGCTGGCTTGACCTGATTCAGCGAGCCAACGACCTGTCCGACGAAGTAATTGACGAGCTGGGAACCGCCGGTGCTGTCCTTGTTGGCCGAACGTCGGATCCTGGCCTGCGCCTGGGCGACCAGCGCCGACTGCAGGGGCATAGGCAGCGGCTGGGGGGCGTCGGCTCGCTCCCATTCGTCAGTCCACGCGCTCCGAAGCATGCGGGCGGGCTTCCCGGTCAGTGAGCGCGACCGGATGGTGTCTTGGGATCCGGCCGCCAGGAACTTGGCCTTCACCGCCGGATGGGTCTCGGCCTCCTCGGTGGTCAGCCAGACCGATCCGCACCACACCCCCTCGGCCCCGAGGGCCATCGCCGCGGCGATCTGCCGGCCTCGCCCGATCCCCCCGGCGGCGAGCACCGGAGTCGGCGAGACCGCATCGACGACCTCGGGGACGAGCACCATGGTCGCCACGTCCCCGGTGTGCCCGCCGGCCTCGGTGCCCTGGGCGACGATGAGGTCGACGCCAGCGGCCTTGTGTCGCTCGGCATGGACTCTGGCCCCGGCCAGAGCGGCGACTACCGCGCCCGCCGAGTGGGCTCGCTCGATGAGGCTCGGCGGCGGTGGTCCAAGAGCGCTCGCCACCAACTTGACCTCGTGCGCGAACGCCACGTCCAGCAACGGCTGGTAGCCCTCGGGCGAGACCCGCATACCGCCGCCACGCCCTTGCGTGGCCTGGCGGTCCTCCTCAGGCAGCTCGGGGACCTGATACCGGCGAAGGATGTCGTCGACGAAGGCCTGCTGCTCGGGCGGGAGGAGCCGGCGAACAGCCTCCCGGTCGAGCCCGCCCTCCTCAGCCCCGGCGTACTTCTGGGGCAGCAGGAGGTCGACCCCGTAGGGACGGCCATGGGTCTGCTCCTCGATCCAGTTGAGGTCGATCTCGAGGCCTTCGGGCGAGTGGGCCACGGCTCCCAGCACCCCGAAACCGCCGGCATTGGTCACCGCAGCGACGACATCCCGGCAGTGACTGAACGCGAGGATCGGGAACTCGACCCCCAACATGTCGCTCACTCTCGTCTGCACCGGACCCTCCCTCTGACTGCGCTGTTCTCGTCCAGTCTGGCCGATCGACCGCCTGGACGCGGTCCGCGGCCGAGCCGCTGGACCCGAAGTCGGTCTCCCCGATGCCGGAGACCAGGCCCAGGTGGTCGGTGCCCGGGATCACCGGTTCAGCGGGCAGCGCAGCCGTGGCCGCTTGGTGCGGCCGGATCCAGAATGGCCCAACGCCCCACAGGGGGCGAGGGCGCTGCCCATCCCGTCCGGAGCGCCGAGAGGACGAACGATGAAGCTCGACATGATGGTCCCGGCGGCCCCGCTGGGCCGGATCCAGGAGCTGGCCGTCGAGGCTGCCGCTACCGGATTCGACGGCCTCGTGATCACCGAGTCGGGGAGAACGGCCTACCTCTCGTGTGCCGCCGCAGCCCTGACCGCTGACATCGACCTCGCCACCGGAATCGCGGTGGCTTTCCCGCGTAGCCCGATGGTCACCGCCACCATCGCCTGGGAGCTTGCCGAGGCCACGGGTGGACGATTTCGCCTGGGCCTCGGTACGCAGGTCCGAGCCCACATCACTCGACGCTACGGGGTGGCTTTCGATCCCCCCGGGCCTCGTCTGCACGAGTACGTGCGGGCTCTCAAACACATCTTCAGGGCGTTTCGCCGGGAATCGCCGCTCGACTTCGACGGGAGATGGTGGAAGCTGTCACTCCTGCCGAGCCAGTGGTCGCCTGGACCGATCGCCGTTCCCGATCCTCCCGTCGATGTCGCGGCGGTCAACCCCTGGATGCTTCGCATGGCCGGCTCCATCGCCGACGGGGTGCACGTGCATCCGCTCAATACACCGCGCTACCTCGCGACCACCGTGCTTCCGGAGATCGCCCTCGGTGCTCAGCGCTCCGGCCGGACCCGGAGCGACCTGCAGGTCATCGTGCCCAGCTTCACGGCGGTCGGCGACACCGACGAAGAGGTAGCGAAGTGGCGCGAGCGCGCCCGGTCGCAGATCGCGTTCTACGGCTCCACTCCCAACTACGCGTTCATCTTCGACCAGATCGGCTTCGAAGGAACGACGGCAAAGCTCCGGCAGCGCCAGAAGGATGGCGACTTTGCCGGGATGGCCTCGGTGATCACCGACGATCTGCTGGACCACTTCGTCGTGACCGCGACGTGGGATGGGCTGGCCGACAAGCTCCTCGAGCGCTATGGCGGGGTGGCTGACCGGGTCGTTTCATACTTCGCCGGTGCTTCTTGGTCAGAGGATCGGGAGGGCTTCAGACGGTGGAGCGAGGTGACCTCTGCGCTTGGCCGTTCCTGATCCGATGTCGGTGTGAAGGCGTGTCGCCCTTCGCGTTCGAGGTCGCCTTTGGCGCCCTCAGGTGGGATTGGCCACGGGAATCGTTGGCGTGGTCCCGGTGCTGCACGCGCGCGGGTCCCAGGGCTCGAGATCCGAGTTGGGCGGGTTCGGCGTGGCGATGGCCCTCGTGCTCGTGGTCGCCGTCGTGGTCGTCTTTCCGGCTGGTGCATTCACCGCGAACTGGGTGCCGGTCACGACGGTGACCTGCGCCCCATCGACGACCTTGGCGGGGTTGTAGGCCATGACCACTGAGCCGTTCATCGAGCGCAGGACCTTTTCGGCGGCGGCTTCCACGGTCGGTGAGTGGGAGCCGTAATAGACCACGGTCTCAGCCACATCGCCCACTCTGGGTGTGTCGGCGACGCCAGTCGACTGGAACCCGAGCGCGCTCAGCGCGTTCGCGGTATCGGTCGCCTGGTTGCTGAGCCCGGATCCGTTCGCCACCGACACCGTGACCGAGGAGGCTGGCGGGAGAGGCTGGCCGGTCATGGTGTCGGTTTTGGGTTCCACACCGAGCGTCTGTTCGATGACGCTCAAGTCCTGGCTGAGCGCGGGGAATTCGACTTGGCCAAAGTTGCCGTTCCGGTAGATGAGATCGCCCGACGGACCGTCAGGATCGTTCACCATGGCCACTGGCAGCGTGAGTTGGGGAACCGCACCGACGTCCGTCGAGTGGAAATCGAGCAGGAGGTGCGCCATGTCGTTCACCGACCATGACTGATCGAAGGTGACGTCGGACTTGACCGAGTTGATCAGGTCAAGGTCGCTGATGGGGTTTCCTAGGCCGCGTTTGGCGGCAGCTGATGCCAGGACTCGGAGGAACTCGTGGTCGCGCCGAATCCGGGCCAGGTCGCTCTGGCCCTCTTGTGGCCAGTGCTGCGCGTACTCGGTGGTGGTCCCGGGCGAGTGGTACTGGAGGTGGCGGGCGCGAACGACCTCGAGTGCTTGAGTGCCGTTGAGGTGTACGCAAGGCGCTGCTCGGACATTCAGGCCGGACTGGGCGTCGAATACCGACATCGGGAAGGACATGTTGATGCCGCCCAGAGCGTCGACGATGTTGGCGAATTGGTCAAAATTCAGCGAAACGGCGTGCTGAATGGGTATACCGAGGTCCTCTTCGATCGCCGAAACGAGCCGCGAGAGGCCTTGGTCGAGGGCGGCATCGATCTTGTTCGGTCCCCCTGATCTCGCGTTGGGGACGAAGAGATCCCGCGGGATCGACATCAGCGAGAGGCGATGATGCGTGGAGTCGACGTGGAGGATCATGATCACGTCGCTGTTGACCCCGTTCACCCCTTGGGAGCACAGGCCGTAGGCCGGATTCTGGACTTTGAGAGCGCAGCGAGATGTCGATCCCGCCATCAGGATGTTCTCGGTGCCGACTTCCTGTCCGCTTGTGAAGGCACTGCTTAGGCCGCGCACGTCCATTCGCTTGAGATCGTGGGTGACGTGGTAGACGTAACCGGCACCGGCGATGACGATCACCAGCAAGATCGTCAACGTGACCAAGATGGTGCGACGCAGCCGGACTCGGCGTGATGCTCGAGGTGGCCGTGGTCCTGGGCGCCGACCGGCTCCGCTCCCACGCATCTCGTCTCCGAGCGCGCGGAGTCGGCCTTCACTTGTCCCTCCAGCCATTTACCGGTCCATTCTGGGGCTGATTCCCCGCGAGCCATAAGCCGACGCTGATCATGCGCCGAACACCCCACCGATTCGATCCCCACCTATTCAAGACGAGACCGGGGGTCTGGCGGGGCATGGTCCGAGACCTGGGATCAAGAGCGGCCGGACCCCGACTTGCGCCCGAACGTTGCATTGGCACGGTGGTCCGAGGCGCGAGGCATGCCGCCCCAAGCCACCTTCAGCTCCGAGCAGCCCACCGGACCGCCTCAGCGCCGGAAGAGACGACCGATCAGGTCGGCGAGGAGCTCGCTCGCATCCGTCGCCACCCCTTTCTTCGAGAACCAACTGCAGGTGTTGATGACGTCTCGCTCGAGGAGGGAGAGGCCGTTCGGGTTCATGATCGGGTCGACGGCCTGAGGGAGATCGATCACGACGAGGCGATCCTCCCAGACCAACAGGTTGTACGGCGAGAGGTCGCCGTGAACGACTCCGCACTCGACCATGAGTACCAAGTTGGTTTGGAGCTGCTCATAAAGGAGCTCGAGATAACGTCGCTCGGCTCGAACCTGGACGAGACGGGGGGCGGCGCTGGCGTCGTCCCCGAGATACTCGAGCATGATCTCCCGGCCCTGCCGCTGCACCGGGTAGGGAACCGAGACTCCCGCGCTCCAGAGGCGGCCGAGCGTTTCGAACTCGGTTTCGATCCACTGCTGAGCTCGCAAGGCCATGCCGATCGTGGTGCCTCGCGCCATGGCTCGATCGTCCCGGCTGACCCCTGTTCGGCGACCAGCCCGGTAACGGGAGTCGTTGCGGAACATGCGGTCTTCGAAGGCCTTGTAGCGTTTCGCCGCGAGCAGGTTGACTCGGTCGCCGAGATGACGTTCGACCAGAAAGACCTCCGACTCCTTCCCGGTCTTCAGCAGGCCCAGCTCGTACTGTCGCGCTCGGTCTTCGGTGATCACCCAGCCAGGGACCGGTTCAGGACCGTGATGGGCGCCGAAGTAGGTGGAAGCCTCGAGATCTTCAACTTCGTCGTCCCATGCGATGACCCGCGGACGCCGAGCCTTCTCAAAGTGGTCATTTGGCAGGGAGAGATCGTCGTCCTCGGTCAGGACCGCCTCCGGTTGGATCGGGGCCGGCGGTCCTGGACGAGGTCAGCTCAACCCAAGGCAAAGAGGAAGTCGCCGGCGCAAGGAATGGTCTGCATCGCCGTCGCACCTCCTCTCGAGCGTGCCCCGCCAGGAGCGGGACGATTCAGGCACATCGCCGAGTACCTGTCAAGGGTTCGCCATCGATCGTCGTAGGACCGGGTGGGGTTGTAGACGAGGGGATCGGCCACGGCGGAGCCCGGACCGACGAGTTCGAGCCCTGCAGGGTGCCCGACCGCCAGCCGTCCGGGCCCCGGACGCGGAACAAGGCGCCTCACGGCGCCTCGTCCGCATTGTGGCTGACGGCCCGTCGACGTGACGGGCAGGTATTAGTTTCACCTGTCCGGGTCCCCGCTAGTAGGGTCGAAGGTCCCAACCGCCCAGGTGCGGAGGGCGCACCCCCCGGTAGCTCCGGGCTGGTGAGCACCTGGAGGATCTCGGGGTTCCCAAGGACCGGGGAGAGCGGCCGCCCCTTCCTACCTGGGAAAGTCCGCCGGCCGGGCTCACTGGCCCAACGCCCAATGGCACTCGAACGCCGAGATACCCCTGCTTTCCGGCCGTCGAGGGTCCTCTCGATACCGACGGCGTTGTCCGGTCCCTGGGACCCGATTGAATATTTGAGCAGCTCCCCTGGTCAAGAGCAGTTGTGCGTCTTGGCGGAACGTAGCGTTGGGATCTGGTCTCCGACCGGCGCCGTGGGAGTGGCCGACTGGACGGGCCGTCCGGGCCAGCCACCGGCCGGCGGGCCCAGGGATCGCACTTCGCCGAGGCGTAGCATCCCGTCGACGAGGTCATAGGGAGTTGCCGGCGCGCCCTCGTGCCCAGGTGGTCGGCACGGATATTCGCCGCTGGCGGAGGCCAGAGAGCGTGCGGGAGGGCATGGGGTGACCGAAACGGCGTTCACTCGTCTGGTGGGGTGCAAGCTGCCGCTCCAGCAGGCAGGCATGGGAGTCGCGGCGACGCCCGAGTTGGCCGCTGCGGTGGCAGAAGCGGGAGCGCTTGGCATGCTTGGACTCGCCGGAGCGCCGGCTCCGGCCGTCATCGCGAGCCTCGAATCCATCGCCGCACGTACCAAGGGGTCCTTTGGCGTGAACTTCCTGATGCCGTTCGTAGACCGCGAAGGGGTCAACGCAGCGGCGGGCCGGGCCCGAGTGGTGGAGTTCTTCTACGGGGATCCGGACGCGACCCTCATTCAGACGGTCCACGGCGGGGGCTCGCTTGCCGCCTGGCAGGTTGGCTCGGCGGATGAGGCCCGGGCGGCGGCGGACGCCGGCTGTGACGTCGTGGTCGCCCAAGGGGTGGAGGCTGGCGGGCACGTCCGAGGTGAGGTCGGGCTCCTCTGTCTCTTGGAACTCGTGCTCGATGCCGTCAGCGTGCCGGTGGTCGCTGCCGGTGGATTGGGTACCGCCCGTTCGGTGGCTGCGGTGATCGCCGCCGGTGCTTCCGCGGCCAGAGTGGGGACGCGATTCCTGGCGGCAGAGGAGGCCAATGTCCACCCGAGCTACCTCGAGTCGCTCATCAAGGCGCGGGCCGAAGATACGGTCCTCACCACAACGTTCGGTGCGTCCTGGCCGGACGCGCCCCATCGAGTGCTCAAGGCCTGCGTCAACGCGGCGTTGGAGCTCGACGAAGAGGTGATCGGCGAGAGCCGGCTCGCGAATGGGACTGCGGTCCCGATGCAACGGTTCTCATCAGCACCACCGGGCCGCTCGGCCACCGGCCACATCGAGGCCATGGCGCAGTATGCGGGTCAGTCGGTGGAGCACCTCCATCGGCGGATGCCGGCAGCTCAGATCGTGGCCGAGCTGACCGCCGAACTCTGAATCACGATGTTTCACGGGTCCGAAAGCGCGCGCCGGTCGGTTCGGACACGGCCTGGGTGCAACGCAGAAGTCGATGCGTTGGCGCCCTCAGCACGGCGTTGCTCTTTGGCCTGAAGAGAGCAATGTGCGCCACCGCCCGCGATGGCCCGAGACTTGGTCAGCCTGCCAAGGCTTCTACCTCGGCCACTTCTGCAGGAGTCAGCCTCCAGACACCAGCCGCGGCGTTGCTTCGTACCTGATCTGGCTTGGTTGCTCCAGCGATGACCGAGACAATCGCCGGCTTGGCCGCCAGCCAGGCGATCGCCAGCTCCCCCACGCTGTGGCCGTGGTCGGCCGCCCAGCCGGTCAGCTTCTCGACGATGTCGAAGTTGCGATCGTTGAGCACCGCGCCCCGGCGCTCGTCCGGCAGGGCAGCGAGGCGGGTGCCCTCGGGCGGGGTCTCGTCGCGCCGGTACTTCCCCGTGAGCAGGCCATTGGCCAGTGGGGAGTACGGCACATACGCCGTGTTGAGGGTTTCCAAGACGTCCAGCAGCGGGGTGTCGCGACGGTTGAGCAGGTTCATCTGGTTCTGCACGGCGACGAACCGCGCCGCGCCCGGCTCGACGGACTCGGCCGCTGCTCGGACCATGTTTGCGTCGAAGTTCGAGCACGCGATCTCACGGACCTTGCCTGCTTTCACGCACTCATCGAGGGCCGCCAGGGTCTCAGCGACGGGCGTGTCCGGGTCGGGTCGGTGCAGGTACATAAGGTCGATACGGTCTGTCCCGAGCCGACCGAGCGCGTCGTCAACTGCCTTGGGCACGATCGCCGGGTTCCCACCGGCCCTCGAACCGAACTTCGTCGCGATGACCGCCTCGTCTCGTCGCCGGCCCAGGGACCGCCCCAGAAACTCCTCGCTCTCCCCCATGCCGTAGACGTCAGCGGTGTCGAAGTGCGTGATCCCGGCGTCCAGGCAGGCGTCGACGACCGCTTTGGCGGCGGGCTCGTCCATTCGCCGCCCGAAATTGTTGGTCCCCAGCCCTACGACCGAGACTTGCAGTGATCCGATTCCCCTGTTCTCCATGGATTCTGCATATCACAACCCTTGTGGCAGGTCAGGGGTGGACCAAGGGACCGCTGATCAGAGCCGACGGATCGTCTGCGGAGTGGATGATCGCGGATCGGAGCACCAGAACGCGTTCGCAGGCGACGGCCTCAGCCATCGAGCCCTTCGAGACGTCGCTCGCTGCTGGCTGTTGAAGGACGCGGTTCGCGGGTCTTGGCACGACGCGCGAGGACAGCATTGTCATCCTCATACGGCACTCTGGCGCTCAACCTCAGCGTTGATCTCCGCTCCGAGCAGCGTCGCCAGACCCGTGAGATAAAACCAGAAGATGAGAATGACCACTCCGGCGAAGCTGCCGTAAGTCTTGCCGTAGGTACCGAACTTGGTTACGTAGAACGAAAAGCCGAGCGACGCCACCACAATGACAGCACTACCGATCAGGCCCCCCGCGGTGATCCATTTCCACCGGGGAGACTGCCGGTTCGGACCCAAATAGAAGTAGATCGAAAACATGACGCTGATTGTGAAGATCGCCACGACCCAACGAACCACTGTCCACAACGCGGTGAAAGCAGTCCCTGTGAGACCGACGTGGCCCTCAATGGCTGAACCGATGGGGGCGCCGAACACGATCAATGCCGCGCCCAATCCGCCGAGCACGGCAGTAGCGACCATCATGGGGAAAGCCCTGCCTCGGCGCGCTAAGAACTTTCGATCAACCGGAATTTCGTAAACGACGTCGAAAGTCTGTTGGAGGACAGACATGGCGGCCGATGCACTCCAGAGAGCAATAACGATGCCTATGACAACAGCTGCCACTGACCCAGAAGATTGTTCGGTGGCAGCATGTACCGCGGCCGAGAACACGCCTGACACTCCAGGCGGAAGAGCCTTCTCAAGTCCATGCACCAGTCGAGTGACTCCGGAAGTCTCCAAATGCGCCAGGGCGAGAAAACCGAATGCCGCAATGACCGCAGGGAACAGCGCGAGGAACCAGTGATAGGCGAGGCTTCCTGACGTAAGGGAGATGCGGTCGCTGACGAACTTCTTGCCGATCCGTCTCAGACTGTCCTTCGACCCGACCACGCCAAGTTGAAACGGGCCTCCAAGTC
>JBEDUR010000093.1:0-3595 GCA_040414865.1 Acidimicrobiales bacterium | reverse complement strand
TCGCCGGCGAGCCCGGCCAGCTCGCCAAGCGATGGCGGGTCGGCGGCGTCGGCCGGCACCACCCAGGCCACCACCCGCTCCCCCCACTCGGGGTCCGGCCGCTTCCACACCGCGACCTCGTGGACCTTGGGGTGGGCCGAGAGCACGGCCTCAAGGGCGTTGGGCCACACCTTCTCGGCCCCGGTCACGACCACCTCGGCCAATCGGCCGTCGACGGCCAGCCGGCCGTCGGGCTCGAGGTGGCCGCCGTCGCCGGTCGGCAGCCACCCCCCCGCGCGGTCGGGGCCAGGGACGGTCGGGTCGGTGCCGTCGCGGTAGGCCCGTAGCTGCATCGGACAGCGCAGGAGGATTTCGCCCGGAGCCCCGCCCGTGGGCCCACCGGTCCCGAAGGCGACCTCGACCCCCCGCAGGGGTATCCCGTTGTAGACGACTCCCGAGCCGGTCTCGGTCATGCCATAGGTGGTGATCACGTTCGGCGGGAGCTCGGTTGTCGGCGCGGCCCCTCCGAGCAGGATCCGCCGAAACACCGAGGGGTCGAGCCGGCCGAGGGCAGTGGGCACCAACGAGACGTGGGTGATCTGGCCGCGGCGGCCGAGCGATTCGACGACCGAGGCCTCGAAGGCCGGGAGCACCTGCAGTGCCGTCCCGCTGAGCAGGGCGCGGGTGATGACCGACAGCCCGCCGATGTGGGCGAGCGGCAGGCAACACAGCCACGTTGAGGTGGCCACCTCGACCCCGGCCGCCGTCGTGGTGGCTCGGGCCGAGGCGCCCACCGCCGCATGGGTGAGGACCGCGGCTCGGCGTCGCCCGACGGATCCCGAGGTGGCCATCACCAGCGCGTCACCCGGCTCGACCCCCGCGCCGCCGGCGAGCCGGCGCTCCCCGTCGGCGTCGAGCACGATCGAGGGCCTCAGCGTGGCCAGGAGCTCGGCGGAAGCCGGACCGGGCAGGCGGCGGTCGAGGACGCATGCGGCGTCGCCTCGCTCCCAGATCCGTATCAGCGCGTCGACGAAGGACGAGCCCGCGTCGAGGTCCAGGGCTACGAGTTCGGGCATCCCGGCCGGTAGCGTAGAGCGACGTGGCCGACACCCCAGCTCCTCAATTGCGCCCGGATCCCCTCGACGAGCTGCGATCGCTCCCGCCACCGGAGTGGAAGCCGCTCGGCCAGTACCGGGACATCCGTTACGACTTGGCCGAGGGCATGGCCCGGATCACCATCTGCCGGCCCGAGGTGCGCAACGCCTTCCGGCCCCAGACCCTGGACGAGCTGACCGAGGCCTTCGGGGCCGCCCGGGACGACCCCGACGTGGGCGCCATCATCCTGCGGGGGGAAGGGCCCGAGGCCTTCTGCTCCGGTGGCGACCAGCGCATCCGAGGAGACGACGGCTACTTGGGCGACGACGAGGTGGCGAAACGGGGCATCGGACGGCTCAACGTCCTGGATCTGCAGATCCTGATTCGCCGGATCCCCAAACCGGTGGTGGCCAGCGTGGCCGGGTACGCCATCGGCGGGGGGCACGTGCTCCACCTGGTGTGCGACCTGACCATCGCAGCGGACAACGCCCGCTTCGGCCAGACCGGCCCGAAGGTCGGGAGCTTCGACGGCGGATACGGGTCGGGCCTCCTCGCCCGGACCATCGGGCTCAAGCGGGCCAAGGAGATCTGGTTCCTCTGCCGGCAGTACGACGCCCACCAGGCCCAGGACTGGGGGCTCGTCAACACGGTCGTCCCCTTGGCCGAGCTCGAGGCCGAGACCGTGACCTGGTGCCGGCGGATGCTCGCCCTCTCGCCCATCGCACTGCGGATGTTGAAGGCGGGCTTCAACGCAGCCGACGACGGCCTGGCCGGGGTCCAACAATTGGCCGGCGACGCCACCATGCTCTTCTACATGACCGAAGAGGGTCAGGAAGGGCGCAACGCCTACGTGCAGCGGCGGGCTCCGGACTTCTCGCGCTTCCCGCACCGGCCGTGACCGAGGTGTCGGCCGGCGCCGGCACGCCACCGCTCGGCTGGACCCGCTGGATTGCCGGCGCCCGTCCGAGGACCCTGGCCGCGGCCTGCGTCCCGGTGGCCGTCGGCACCGCCGTCGGCCGGCTGTCGGGCCTCGGGGGGGTGGTGTGGTGGCGGGCCGGCTGCGCACTCGTAGTTGCGCTCTTCGTCCAGATCGGGGCCAACTACGCCAACGACTATGCCGACGGCGTGCGGGGCTCTGACCGTTCTCGGGTCGGACCGCTGCGCCTCACGTCCTCAGGCATGGCCACTCCGGCCCAGGTCCGCACGGCCGCCGTCGTCTCCTTCGGCGTGGCCGGGGTGGCCGGCCTCGCCCTGGCGGCGGCCGTGGGCTGGTGGCTGCTAGCGGTCGGCCTGAGCTGTTTCGCGGCCGGTTGGTTGTACACGGGCGGGCCCAAGCCCTACGGCTACCTCGGCCTGGGCGAGCTCTTCGTCTTCGTGTACTTCGGTCTGGTGGCCACGGCCGGATCGGCGTTCGTCCAGCACGGCCGGCTGTCCTGGAGCGCGGTGGCGGCGTCGGTCCCGGTCGGGCTGTCCTCAGTCGCCCTATTGGAGTCGAACAACCTGCGCGACATCGGCGGGGACGCGGCGGCGGGCAAGCGCACTGTGGCGGTCCGTCTCGGCCAGGGGCGGGCGCAGTGGCTGTACGTGGGCGCCGTGGCCGCCGCGCTGGCGTCGGTCGGCCTGGTGGCGTGGTGGCGACCGGCGGCGCTTGTGGCGCTGCTCGCCGCGCCGCTCGCCTGGGGTCCATGCCGGCTCGTGCTCCGGGGCGCGACCGGACGGGACCTCGTGCCCGTACTGGCCGGCACAGGCCGGTTCCAGTTGGCCTTCGGGCTCCTGCTCGTCGTGGGGGTCTCGATCTGAGGCCGAGCTCACCCCCGGGTGCCGGTCGTGGCCAAAAACGACCGCACGATCGACCCGGTCACCTCGGGCTGCTCCAGGTGGGCCGCGTGGCCAGCGCCGGGAACCACCGTCAGGGTGCCGCCGGTCGCCCGGGCCAGCCGGGCCCCGAGCGCCTGATAGCGGGGGTCGGTGGCCCCCGTCACCACCAGCAGCGGCACGACCAGGGTGCCCAGGCGATCCCACACCGGCGCTTGAGCACCGGCCCCGGCCGCCCGCAGGCTCGAGGCGAGGCCGGCCGGAGTGTTGCGGCGGCGTTCCTCGGCCCCCGAGGCGTCAGCTCGCAGGGTCGAGAACATGGGCGCGGCCAGCCACGAGGTGACGAACGCGTCCACATCGGCCGAGGCCTCCAGCTCGTCGGCCAGCCTTTCGTCCCGCTGGCGCCGAACCGCCCGCTCCTCGGGATCCTCGATACCGGCCGTGCCGCTGATGAGGACGAGGTGCGCCACCCGATCTGGGTCGGCCAGCGCGGCGTGGAGGGCGAAGCGCGCCCCGAGGGAGTAGCCGAGCAGATCCACCGGCCCGGCCCCGGCCGCCTCGAGGATGAGCCCGCCCCCAGTGTTCAAGTCCGCCTTTACCTCGCTCGAGCCGCCGTGGCCCGGGAGATCGACCGCCACCACCCGGCGACCCTGACCCACGAGGGTGCCGAAACGGCCCCACAGCCGGGCGGTCTGGGTAAAGCCAT
>JBEDUR010000092.1:0-14193 GCA_040414865.1 Acidimicrobiales bacterium | reverse complement strand
CGTCGACGCGGTCGTGGTCCACGATGCCGCCCGCCCGCTGGCCCGACCCGAGTTGTTCGCGGCGGTGCTCGGTGCGCTCGAGCGCGGTGCGTCTGGAGCGGTGTGCGCGGTGGCGGTGAGCGACACGATCAAACGGGTGGCCCGGGGCCCGAACGACGAGCTCTGCGTGGTCGAGACGCTCGACCGCAGCGAGTTGGTGGCGGTGCAGACGCCCCAGGCCTTTCGCCCCGATGCCCTGCGGCGCGCTCATGCCGGCGAGCCGGATGCGACCGATGACGCCGCCTTGGTCGAGGCGCTCGGCCTGCCGGTGGCTGTCGTCCCCGGTGATCCCGAGAACCTGAAGCTCACCACGCCGGCCGACTTCGCCCGGGCCGAGGAACTGCTGGGGGCCTGAGGTGCGGGTCGGTCAAGGTTTCGACGTCCACCCGTTCTCGTCCGATCCGGACCGGCGCCTGGTCCTCGGCGGCGTGGCGATCCCCGGGGCGCGCGGTCTGGCCGGGCACAGCGACGCCGACGTGGTGGTCCACGCCCTGGCCGACGCGGTCCTGGGCGCGGCCGCCCTGGGTGACCTGGGCACGCACTTCCCCGACTCGGACCCCGTCTATCGGGGCGCCGACAGCCTGGAACTCCTGGGCCGGGTGGTGGGACTCGCCCGGCAGACTGGGCTCGAACCCGTGAACGGCGACTGCACGGTGGTGGCTGAGACGCCGCGTCTGGCCCCATATGTGCCCGAGATGGCCGCCGCACTGGGCCGGGTCCTCGGCGCGCCGGTGTCGGTGAAGGCAACCAGAGGCGAAGGCCTCGGCGCGATCGGCCGTGCCGAGGGGGTCGCCTGCCTGGCCGTCGTCCTGCTTGTTTCGGCCGAGCGCGGCGCGTGAGCCCGCCACGCAAGCGGCCGGCCCGCCCGGCCCGACGCTCCTCAGCACCCGCCCGCCGCCCCATGGCTCCCCGCCGCAGTGGATCGGGCTTCCATCTCCTCGGGGGCGACCAGGTCGAGGGGCGCCGGGCGGTGCTGGAGCTGCTGTCAGCGGGGCGTCGCCGGGTGCGTCGGGTCCGCATCGCCGAGGGCCAGGACCCCTCGCCCCAGCTCGACGAGATCGAGCGGCTGGCCGGCCGGCGCCGGGTCCCGCTCGAGACGGTGCCCCGGGCTCGTCTGGACGCCGAGGCAAGGACGTTTGCACCCCAGGGCGTGGTCGCACTGGCCGAGCCCTGCCGGCCCGTCGAGCTGCTCGACATGATCGCCGGCCACGACGGCCCTGCGTTCCTCGTGGTCGTGGCCGGGGTGACCGACCCCCAGAACCTCGGTGCGCTCTTGCGGAGCGCCGCCGGGGCGGGGGTTGGCGGCGTGGTGCTCGCCCGCCACCGCGCCGCCCACTTGAGCCCGTCGGTGGTGAAGGTGGCCGCGGGTGCGGTCGAGCACCTCGACTTCGCCGTGGTGGGCGGCATCCCGGCCGCCCTGATCGAGCTCGGCCGGGCAGGCGTGCACTGCGTCGGACTCGCGGTCGAGGCTGCGCGCTCTCTGTATGACCTTGCGCTCGGGGACGAGCCGGTCGCGCTGGTCGTCGGTGGCGAGGAGCGCGGCCTGCCGGCCCTCGTTCGCCGCAGATGCGACGAGCTGGTGTCGATCCCGCAGCGGGGCGGCGTGGCATCGCTCAACGTCGCCGCCGCGTCGACCGTGGCCTGCTTCGAGGTGGCCCGGCGGCGGGATCTGGCTCGATCCAGAGCGGATGACACGAACTGAGCGGCTATGAGCAGCGGAAACGTGTGCAGGGCAGCGGAACCGGCGCGCGTCGCCCCTGCTTGCACCTCGCCAGACGGCAGTGATGGCTTCACTGGTACTGCAAGCTTGCCGTCTCATCGCCGGCGAAGCCGTGCCCTTGGATTAGCGGGACTGAGATGAACGAGCCGATGCGTTCAGGTGCGCCGCGTGCGCGTGTCTCAGTGGCGAACCTTCGCGACATCGGTGGGTGGCACACCAACGATGGCCGCGTGGTGCGACGCGGGCTCCTCTTTCGGTCCGCAGCGCTCGGCGGACTCGCCGACGACGGTGTGGAGTTCTTCGAGCGCCTGCGTATCCGCACGGTTTACGATCTGCGCACCGAGCCCGAACGTGTCGCGCGGCCGGATCGAATGCCCGATGGAATCGAACACGTCGTCATCGACGTTCTCGCCGATTCCTCGTCTGCGCCCCCAGCTCAGCTCATCCAGGTGATCGGTGACCCGAAGGCAGCCGAAGCGTTGTTCGCCGAGGGTCGCGCCGTTCGACTGTTCGAAGGCACGTATCGGGAATTGGTGCGCCTGCCGAGCGCGCTCGGTGGCTACCGCAGGTTCTTCTCCGACATCGCCCGGCAGGAGCATCGCCCGGCGCTCTTCCACTGTACGACCGGCAAGGATCGCGCCGGTTGGGCGGCGGCATCGATGTTGATGCTGCTCGGCGTGTCCGACACCGACGTGATGCAGGAGTACATGCTCACCAACGAGGAGTTGCTCCCGCTCCTCCAGCCGGTGTTCGACGGTTTTGCGGCAGCGGGTGGTGACCCCGAGCTGCTGAGGCCCGTGCTCGGCGTAGAGGAGGGTTACCTGCAGGCTTCCATCGACGAGATGCGAGAACGGTTCGGGACGATCGAGAGCTACTTCAACAACGGCCTGCACATCGACAGGGCGACACGCGAGGCCATCCGGTCCGCCTACACGACCAGCGCGAGCTCCGCCTAGCGGGAATCACTCTTGGCAAAGCGGTCGACGAGTCTCCTTCTCCTGCTACCCGCGTACTCCTCACCAAGGAGGTCAGGTCGGCCCGAGTGGCGTATAGCCAACGACGAGGACATTTGCCGAGCCGGTGGTCGGACTCGAACCGACGACCTGGCGATTACAAGTCGCCTGCGCTTCCAGCTGCGCCACACCGGCTTGTTCAGAGTCCAGATTACAGCAGGTCAGATGGCCTTTCGACGCCGTCGGACCAACCGATCGAAGACGGTCACGCGCCAGCCAGGACGAAGCAGCGCCTCGTTCTCCAGAAGCCGAGCCCTCGAGCGACTCCACGACGTCGACCAGTATCCACTTCTCCCCCTGGGGGCTGAGGCCGGTCAGGCGCTCGACGCCTGGCGCAACCCGAACGCGATCATCAGCTGCACAAGCCCGAAAGCGAGCAGGAGGATGCCGAGGATGACGGCCAGCACGAGCAGCGACGGCTTGGGCCACGCCAGCAGGATGATCCCGAGGACGATGCCGAGCACGCCGGTAATCGCGACCCACGCTCGCCCGACAATCTCCGGATGGATGATCGCGACGAACAGCTCGACGACGCCATTGATGATCCAGTAGATGCCGAGCAACAGCGCCAACACGATCAGGGCGACGTCAACGTGGCGAAGGGCCCACAGCCCGACCACGAGCCCGAGCAGCCCGAGGATCGCCATGAGGGCCCGGACCCCACCGGTCGCGTCGTGGACGGCGATCGCGGCAACCAGACGAAACAGGCCCATGACCACCAACTGAATTCCGAACAGGACGGCCAGGGCCACCAACGTGTGCTTCGGCCACACCAGCACCAGAATCCCCACCACCAGCGAGAGGACACCGAAGAAGGCGTACCAGCCCCACGAGCGGCCCACACGGACCACCTGGGCCTGAAGGTCCGGCATCTGAGGACCGGTTCCTGTGGTCACCAGGCCCGTTCCTAGCACAGCGTGCCCGTTCGGCCGAGGATGAGAGGGCCCCTTTGTCCCGCAGGGCAGTTGCACCGGTGCGGCCCCATTGGCAGTCTGGCCGGGTGGACCGTCAGGATCCTCCGACCTCGGGTGGCGGGCCAGAAGGTCGCCAAATTGTGCGCTGGCGGGCCGCTCTCGTGGTCGTGGCCGCGGTCGGACTCGGCGTGCTCATCTTCCACTCCGGTGCCGCACCGGCCGGCGTCGCCACTTCATCCGCGACCACCACGACCACCACGCGACCCCAATCGACCACCACGACCACCACGCGACCCCAATCGACCACCACGACGACCACGATCCCGCGCAAGGACGTGAAGGTCCTCGTCGCCAATGCCTCGACCACCAATGGGGTCGCCGCCGCCTACTCCACCGTGCTGGAGCAGGCCGGGTGGACGGTGCTCACGCCGGTGACGGCCAAGCCACCGACGCGCGCCACCAGCGCGGTCTACTACGCCGCGAACAAGACTGCGGAAGCCGACGCGGTCGCGGCGGCCTTCGGGCTGTCCAGCAGCGACGTGGGCCCAATCAGCTCGGCCATCCCGGTGGACAGCGTGGGTGACGCCGATGTCGTCCTCGTGATCGGCTCCGACCTGGCGGCAAAGACTCCGACCACGGTGCCCCCGACTTCTTCGACCACCACCTCCACGACCTCGGCCACCAGGACGCACGGCTCACGGACTCACTGAGTTGGCCCTGCCCGCCGCCCTGGAGCCGCTGCGTCAGCACCCCCAGGCGGCGGCGGTGTTCCTCGACTTCGACGGCACGCTGGCGCCGATCGTCCAGGACCCCGCCCTGGCTCGGCCGCTCCCGGGGGTCCCCGAGCTCCTGGCCGTCCTGGGCCGGCGCTTCGGTGTGGTGGCCGTGGTCTCCGGCCGGCCGGCCAGCTTTCTTGAGGATCGCCTGGACCGGATAGAAGGGGTGCGGCTCGTCGGGCTCTACGGGCTCGACGAGGTGGGCCGGCCGGCGGGGCCGACCGTCGACGCCGGCGCGCTTGAAAACTGGCGGCCGGTCATGAGCCATCTGGCCGGCGAAGCCGAGTCGGCGGCGCCGCCCCGGGTAGTCGTCGAGCGTAAGGACGTCGGCTTCACGTTGCACTATCGGCTGGCCCCCGAGCAGGAGGGTTGGGTCCGGCGCTTCGCTGAGGCGGCGGCCCGGAGCCGTGGGGTCGTTGGCCAGGAGGGCCGGATGGCCCTCGAGCTGCGACCACCCATCGACACCGACAAGGGGACGGTGGTCCGGGTGCTCGGGACCGGGTGCGCTGCCGCCTGTTGCTTCGGCGACGACCTCGGGGACCTGGCCGCCTTCGATGCCCTCTCGGACCTGGCCGCGGCAGGCGCGGCAGTGGCCCGGGTGGCGGTCCGTGACTCCGAGAGCCCGCCGGCGGTCAGCGAGGCGGCCGACGTGGTCGTCGAAGGTCCGGCGGGGGCCCTTGAGCTCCTGAGGGAGCTGGTGGCGAGCTTGCCCGGAGGCGCGGCGGTTTAGCCCGCGGCTCGGCGCTGGTCCTCGAGCCAGTCGGCGGCGGTGCGGGCCCGCACGGCCTCGACCAGCCAGCGGGCCCGCTCGGCCCGCTCCGCTTCAGGCATGGACAGCGCCACGTCCAGGGCATCGGCGGTCGCGCTGAGATCGAAGGGGTTGATCCCGAGTGCGGCTGGCGCCAGCTCGTCGAACGCCCCGGCCTGAGTGGACAGGACGAGCACGCCGTCGCGGCGGTTCACGAGCGGGCCTTCCTTGGCCACCATGTTCATTCCGTCCCGGATCGGGTTCACCAGCAGCACGTCATAAGAAAGGAGTCCGGCGAGCGAGCGCGGATAGTCGTCGGCCGAGTCGTAGAGGATGGGCGTCCAGGCCGGCGTGCCGAATCGCTCATTGATCCGGTCGACCGCGTGCTCGACCTCCGAGCCGTAGCCGACGTAGTCGGCCATCGTCTCGCGCGAGGGGTAGGCGAAGGCGCAGAAGACCACCTCGCCCCGCCACCGGGGCCGGGTCTCGAGCAGTTCCTCGAAGGCCAGGAACCCCCGCAGGAGGTTCTTGGACAGCTCGATCCGGTCCACCCGGACGATCGTCCGCCGTTCCCCGACCGCGTCGCGTAGCCGCTCGAGCGCCGCCACGGTCTCCGGAGATCGGGCCGAGTCGTAGAGCGCGTCGGGGGAGGGTCCGAGGGGGGCCACGAAGGTGGCCGGGGCGGCGTCGGTCCCGGCCGCCTCGGCCAGCTGCGGATGGCGGTAGGCGCGGCGGAAGGCGTCGGCCCAGCGAGCGGTGTGGAACCCGCAGGCACCGAAGCCGGCCAGGCCGGCCAGGAGCTCGCCCGCCGGTTCGACCGGAAGGACCGAGAGGATCTCGGGCTCGGCGAAGGGGGTGTGCAAGAAGTGCACGGTCGAGAGGTCTGGACGGGACTCCGCCAGCATCGAGCCGACCAATGAGAGGTGGTAGTCCTGGACGAGCACCGTCGCCCCCTCGGCTGCGTGCTCGGTCACCACACTGGCGAAGGCCCGGTTGTAGCGGCGGTAACCGGCCCAGGCCTCGTGCCAGTGCCAGTCCAGCCGGGGCCGCCGGGCCAGGTCGAAGAGATGGTGGTGGCAGTACCACAGCGTCCCGTTGGCCACCACGTCGTAGGCCATGGCGTAGTCGGCCGGATCGATGTCGGTCGGCACCACCCGGATGCCGTCGGCGGCCAGGAGCCCGCGCTCCTTCGCCAGGCGGCCAGCCTCGCCGGGGATCGCCGCCACCCAGGTGGTTCCGGTCCCGGCCAGCAGCGGCCGCAGGGTGCCGGCCAGGCCGCCGCCAGGAGTCATCGCCACCGGGTGACCAGCTTCCAGCCGGAACGACACCGGCCCGCGGTTGGAGACCACCACGACGTCGGTCATCAGACTCACGACGGTACCGGGTACCGGTCCCCTCGGTCCCACGAGCCCCCGGCCCGGCCGCGGCCCCTGCTCAGGGGCGGGCGAGGAACTCCTCGATGGCGGCGATCGTGCCCTCGCGGCCGGTGTGGAGGTGTCCGCTGAGCCCGAGCCGGCGGGCGGCGGCCACATTGACCTCGATGTCGTCGACGAAGATCGCCTCGGCGGCCCTCACCCCGGCCCGGTCGAGAGCGACTGCGTAGATCCCCTCGTCGGGCTTGGCCACCCCTACTTCGCAGGACAGGACGACGGCGTCGAGCACCTGGTCACCGCCGTGGCGCTCGACGCGCCGCCGGGTGTCGGGCCAGGCGTTGGAGACCAGGACGACCCGGGCCCGTCGGCGGGCGGCGGCCAGGTGGCGAGCGAGACCCTCGTCCCATGTCTCCCGGCGGGCCAGGTCCTCGATCAATTCGGCCAGGGTCGTCTCGTCGAGCTCGAGGCGCCGGCCGACCAGCCGCCACCAGTCCTCCTCGGCTACCCGGCCGACCAGGACCGCCTCCTCGTGCCCAGAGAAGAGGGCCGAGAGCACCGCCGCTGGCTCGACGCCGAGACGCGCCCCCCAGTCCCGGGCAGCCTCGGGCCACAAGTCGCCGACGAGCACCCCGCCGAGGTCGACGAGGACCGCCTTGGGTGCCACGGGCGTCTCAGGCCACGCCCGGGACGCCGGCCCGGCCGAGCGCCGTGCGCAACACCTCGGCGGCCACGGTGCGCAGCTCGGCGAGTGGCCGGTTCCGGTGGACCCTGACCCCGAGGTCGACCTGGGCGATGGCCTCGACCCCGAAGTCGCGGGCCACGTCGACCAGGTGGCCGATCTCCACGCCGTAGCCGGTGGCGAAGCCGACCTTCTCGAAGACCCAGCGCTGCGCCGCCGTCTCGCCGGCCAGGGGCTGGCGAATCTCGACCAGTTCGGGGAACAGGAGCTCGATGACCGGTCGGGCCAAGATCTCGGTGACCCGTCCCCCGCCGCTCGGCAGGCCGTCCAGTGGGCGCTCGTAGAAGCCCTTCACGAAGACCGCCTCTTCGGCCAGGAGCGGCCCCACCAGCCGGGGCACATAGGCGGCAGTGGCGTTCTCCACGTCGGCATCCAGGAAGACGACCACGTCACCGGTGCACGCCTCGAGCCCGCCGGCCATGGCCGCCCCTTTGTCACCTCCGGGGCGCCGGCCAACCACGGTCGCCCCGGCCGAGCAGGCAATGGCCGCCGTGCCGTCGTAGGACCCGTCGTCGATCACCACCAGCTCGTCGACGAGGCCCGAGCCGCAGGGGGCGAGGTGGGGTAGCACCGCTGCGGCGATGAGCGGGGCGATGGTGGGCTCCTCGTCACGGGCGGGGATGCACACGCTGACCCGACGGCTCCGCTTGGCCCCGAGCACCGAGGCCGGGTCGAAGTGATCGCTGCTGTAGGTGCGGACGCCGGGCACGTGGGCATCTTGGCACCCCCGGCCGACCCCCCTGACATTGACTCGGAGCTGGGTATCGAGCACCATAGGCGCCATCATCCAGAGCGGCTGAGGGACGGGCCCTATGACGCCGCGGCAACCAGTGCACATTGCACCAGGTGCCAATGCCCGATCGATGAGGAGGCTCCGATGAGTTTCGTCACTGGCTTGCGCTGCCGAGAATGCGGCCGCCGGTACCCGGCCGAGGCCCTGCACGTCTGCGACTTCTGTTTCGGCCCGCTCGAGGTCGACTACGACTACGAGCAGATCGCGGCCAAGGTGAGCCGGGCCCGGATTGGTGAGGGACCCCGCACCATCTGGCGCTACCGGGACCTGCTCCCAGTCGACGACCGCGCCCCAGTCGACCTCGGAGCCGGGTTCACCCCGCTCGTGCGGGCCGACCGGCTGGCGGCCGAGCTCGGGCTGGGCGAGCTGTGGATCAAGGACGACACCGCCAATCCGACCGGCTCATTCAAGGACCGGGTGGTCTCGGTCGCCCTGACCAAGGCCCGCGAGCTCGGGTTCAAGGTGGCGGCCTGCGCCTCGACCGGCAACCTGGCCAACTCGGTCGCCGCCCACGCGGCCCGGGCCGGCATGGGCTCGGTTGTGCTCATCCCCGAGGATCTGGAGGCGGCCAAGGTCACCATGACCGCCGTTTACGGCGGCACGGTGGTCGCGGTCAAGGGCAGCTACGACGACGTGAACCGGCTGTGTGCCGAGCTCACGAGCGAGCATCCCTCGTGGGCCTTCGTCAACGTGAACGTCCGCACCTACTACGCCGAGGGGTCCAAGACCCTGGCCTTCGAGGTGGCCGAGCAGCTCGGTTGGCAGGCGCCCGATCACGTGGTGGTTCCGATCGCCTCGGGGAGCCAGCTGACCAAGGTGGCCAAGGGCTTCAGTGAGCTGGCCAAGGTGGGCCTCATCGAGCCGGCAGCCATCCGGATCTCGGGCGCCCAGGCGACGGGGTGCGCCCCGGTGGCGACGGCCTTTCTCACCGGGGCCGACGCGATCGCCCCGGTCAAGCCGAAGACGATCGCCAAGTCGCTCTCCATCGGGAACCCGGCCGACGGCTGGTATGCGCTGGAGGCCATCCGGCGCTCCGGGGGTGCCTGCGCGGCGGTGACCGACGACGAGGTGCTCGAGGGGATCCGGCTGTTGGCCCGGACCGAGGGCATCTTCGCCGAGACGGCCGGCGGGGTGACCATTGCCACCCTGGCCAAGCTGGCCGCCTCGGGCCAGGTGCGGCCGGACGAGCGGGTGGTCGCCCTGGTCACCGGGCATGGGCTGAAGACGGTAGAGGCGCTGTCCGGCACCGTGGGCCCGAGTGTCACCATCGCCCCCACCCTCTCGGCCTTCGACGCCGCGTTGGGCGAGGGTTCGGGCACCGGAGGGCTCCCATGAGCGTCACCGTCCGCATCCCCAACCAGCTCCGCACCCTGACCGGCGGCAAGGGCGAGGTCGAGGTGGAGGGGGCCACCGTCGGCGAGGCGCTGAAGGCCCTGGACGCAGCCCATCCGGGGTTCGCCGAGCGTCTCTTCGACGAGGAGGGGCGGCTCCGGCGCTTCGTGAACGTGTTCCTGGCCGATGAGGACGTGCGGTTCCTCGAGGGTCTGGAGACCCCGGTCTCCTCCGGCCAGACCGTCTCGGTGGTGCCGGCGGTGGCCGGGGGCTGAGCCCGAGCGACGGTTGCGCCGGACCCCCGGACGTGGTTGGCTGTTAGCACTCGATTAACGAGAGTGCTAACAGCCCGCTACACTGGGGACCGCAGCCCGGCGGCCGAGGGGGCCGACGGGACGGTCGACCAACGGAGGACACGACCACTATGCCCAAGCTGATCGCCTTCGAGGAAGACGCCCGGCGTTCGCTGGAGACCGGGATGAACCGCCTGGCCGACGCCGTGCGTGTGACTCTCGGCCCGAAGGGCCGCAACGTGGTGCTCGACAAGAAGTGGGGCGCCCCCACCATCACCAACGACGGCGTCTCGATCGCCAAGGAGATCGAGCTGGAGGACCCCTACGAGAAGCTCGGGGCCGAGCTGGTAAAGGAGGTGGCCAAGAAGACCGACGACGTAGCTGGTGACGGGACCACCACCGCCACCGTGTTGGCCTGGGCCATGGTCCGCGAGGGCCTCCGCAACGTGGCCGCCGGAGCCAACCCGATGGCGCTCAAGAAGGGCATCGAGACCGCCGTTGAGGACGCGGTCTCGGCGATCCACGCGATCGCCAAGGAGACCGAGTCCAAGTCACAGATCGCCCAGGTGGCCGCCATCTCGGCCGCCGACACCGAGATCGGCGAGATGATCGCCGAGGCCATCGACAAGGTCGGCAAGGACGGCGTCATCACGGTCGAGGAGTCCCAGACCTTCGGCATGGACATGGACCTGGTCGAGGGGATGCGCTTCGACAAGGGCTACATCTCGCCCTATTTCGTGACCGACCCCGAGCGGATGGAGGCCACCTTGGAGGACGCCTACGTCCTCCTGGTCAGCTCCAAGATCTCGGCCGTGCGTGACCTGCTCCCGGTGTTGGAGAAGATCATGCAGACCGGCAAGCCGCTCGTGGTGGTGGCCGAGGACGTCGAGGGCGAAGCCCTGGCCACCCTGGTCGTCAACAAGATCCGCGGCACCTTCAAGAGCGTGGCGGTGAAGGCCCCCGGCTTCGGTGAGCGCCGCAAGGCGATGCTCGAGGACATGGCCATCCTGACCGGCGGCCAGGTGGTCAGCGAAGAGGTCGGGCTCAAGCTGGAGAACATCGGCTTGGACCTGCTCGGGCGGGCCCGCAAGGTCGTCGTGACCAAGGACGAGACCACCCTGGTCGAGGGGGCCGGCGACGAGGCTGACATCAAGGGCCGCATCAACCAGATCAAGACCGAGATCGAGAACACCGACTCGGACTACGACCGCGAGAAGCTGCAGGAGCGGCTGGCCAAGCTGTCCGGCGGCGTCGCGGTCATCAAGGTCGGCGCGGCCACCGAGGTGGAGCTCAAGGAGAAGAAGCACCGCATCGAGGACGCGGTGTCGACGACAAAGGCCGCCATCGAGGAGGGCGTGGTTCCCGGCGGCGGAGTGGCCCTGCTGCGGGCCCAGGCCAAGGTGCTCGATCGGGCGGACCAGCTGACAGGCGACGAGGCGACCGGGGCCCGGATCGTGGCCCGGGCGGTCGAGGAGCCGCTCAAGCAGATCGCCGTCAACGCCGGCCTGGAGGGCGGCGTGGTCGTGGAGCGGGTCCGGAACCTCAAGACCCCGAGCGAAGGCCTGAACGCCGAGACCAACGAGTACGGCGACCTGTTCGCCGACGGTGTCATCGATGCGGCCAAGGTCACCCGCTCGGCCCTGCAGAACGCGGCCTCGATCGCCGCCCTGTTCCTCACCACCGAGGCGGTCATCGTCGACAAGCCCGAGGAGAAGGCGCCCGCCATGCCCGGCGGTGGGATGGAGGACTTCTAGTCCGAGCACGGGCCGGGGTCCCGCTGTGGCGTGGCCTCCCGGGACCCCGGGCCGCCGTTCCTAGACTGGCCGCATGAGTGGGCGCACCGGCCAGACGCTGTCGCCGACCCAGGGCCTCGGCGTCCTGCACCTCTTCTGTCACCTCGACCCCGGCGTGGATGTCGCGACCATGGTCGCGGCCGAGAAGCGCCTCGTGGACGAGGGTGGACAGCTGGTGACCGCGGCGATCCTCGGGCACAAGGCCGACGTCGGGTTTCTCGCGCTCGCGCCCGATCTCGATTCGCTGTGGGCCTTCCAGCGGAGCTGCACCATGGCCGGGCTGGACGTCGCCGCATCGTACGTATCGCTGACCGAGGTCTCCGAGTACGCAGCCGGGGTTCCCGAGGAGCTCCGCAACGCCCGGCTCTACCCCAAGCTCCCCCCCGACGGTTTGCCGGCGTTCTGCTTCTACCCGATGTCCAAGAGGCGTGGCGACGCCCACAACTGGTATGCCCTGGATTTCGACGAGCGCAAGCGGCTCATGATCGGCCATGGTGCCCTGGGTCGGAGCTTCCGGGGTCGAGTCCTGCAGGTGGTCACCGGCTCGACCGGGCTCGACGACTGGGAGTGGGGGGTCACGCTGTTCGGCGCCCATCCCGACGACTTGAAGGATTGCGTCTACCAGATGCGTTTCGACGAGGCCTCGGCCCACTACGGCGAGTTCGGCCCCTTCTACGCCGGGATGGTCGCCGACCTCGAGTCGGTGCTCACCGGGACCGCCCCTTGAGCCCAGCGTCGCTCGCCGATCTCGAGCGCGAGCTGTCCGCCCTGGGGCGGGTGGTCGTCGCCTTCAGCGGCGGCGCCGACTCGGCCTTCCTGGCCAGGATGGCCCACGACACCCTGGGCCCCGAACGGGCGCTGGTGGTGACGGCGATCTCCCCCTCGCTCGCTCCCCGGGAGGAGGCCGACTGCCGGGCGCTCGCCGAGGAGTGGGGGTTGCGCTGGGTGGGGGTGCCCACCGACGAGATGGACGATCCCGCGTATGTGGCCAACGGGCCCGATCGCTGCGCCCGCTGCAAGAGCGCGCTCTTGGGGGCGCTCGGGCCGATGGCCGAGGCCGAGTCGGCCACAGTGATCCTGGGGGTCAATCTCGACGACCTGGGTGACCATCGGCCCGGTCAGGCTGCGGCCAAAGCCCTCGGTGCCCGCTTCCCGCTCGTCGACGCCGGGTTCGACAAGGCCGCGGTGCGGGAGTGGTCGCGGCGCCTCGGACTGCGGACGTGGGACAAGCCGGCGGCGGCCTGCCTGGCCTCGCGCGTCGCCTACGGCACTCCGGTAACGCTCGGCTCGCTGCGGTCAGTAGCCGAGGCCGAGGCCGCGCTCTTCGCCATGGGCTTCGACACCCTGCGCGTCCGGCACCACGGCACCCTGGCCCGGGTGGAGGTCGCGCCCGACCGGCTGGCCGAGGTGGTGGCCCGACGCGAACAGGTGGTCGCCGCGGTCGAGGCGGCCGGCTACGTCTACGTCACCGTCGATCTGGTCGGGTTCCGCTCGGGGAGCATGAACGAGGTGCTCGGGGCGAGGCGGTGAGCCCATCGATCGAGGTTCGGGTGAAGTTGACCTTCCCCGAGTCGCTGATCCGGGTGCCGGTGCTGGCCCGGTTGACCCGGCAGTTCGAGGTGGAGCCGAACATCCGGCGCGCCAACGTGGAGGAGCACCGGGGCTGGATCGTCTGCGAGCTCGTCGGGACCGCCGAGGCTCTCGAGGCGGCCCTCGGCTGGCTCCGGGGCGAGGGGGTCGGGGTCGACCTGCTGGGCGACGTGCTCGAGGGCTAGCGCCGTCGGCGGTCCGAGCGTCGCGACACTTGCCAACCGGCCGAGGTGGTTCGACGGGGCTCGTAGAAGACGCAGCCCTCGGGACAGGCGAAGGGCAGCGGTTCGTTGGCGTCAATCCGGCAACGTTCCAGCTTCTCGTCGCCCTTGGTCGTCTGCATCACGTAATGCCGGCAGTCCTCGTTCACGGCCACGCCACCATTGTGGACCATCGAGTGCCTGATCTCGGCGCGACGGCGCTAGCGTCGGGCCGGTGAGCTTGACGGTTCCCGACAAGGTCCTTCTCCGCTGGAGCGAGAGCCTGGCGGCGATCGCCCGCACCGGGCTGGGCTTTACCGAGAGCCTGTACGAGCGCGAGCGCTTCGAGGAGGTGCTCCGGGTGGCCGCCGACATCCGGGCGGCCGCCGAGGAGGGGTTCGAAGGGGTTGAGGACGCCGAGGGCCTGGTCGAGGAGTGGCTTGGCCAGGTGGTCGAGGGCATCCCCGGCTACGTCACCCCCAAAGTGGCGATCGGCGCTGCCGTCGGCAACGACCAGGGCCAACTGCTCTTGATCCGGCGGGCCGACTCGGGCGTCTGGCTCTATCCGACCGGCTGGTGCGACGTCGGCTACTCGGCCGCCGAGGTCGCCGCCAAAGAAGTGCGCGAGGAGACCGGTGTCGAGGCCGAGCCGGTGCGGCTCATTGCCGTGCTCGACGGGCTGCGGCTCGGCATCACCCGGATCCCCCTGTATTCGCTCATCTTCTATTGCCGGTCGTTGGGGGGCGAACTGCAGGCCCACCCGCTCGAGTGCAGCGACGTCGGGTGGTTCTCGCCCGATGACCTGCCGAGCCCGCTGGTCGGCGTGGAGCGCTGGGGCGAGACCGTCTTCGCCGCCCTGAAGGGCGAGGT
>JBEDUR010000091.1:0-2160 GCA_040414865.1 Acidimicrobiales bacterium | reverse complement strand
AGGCCGGGACCCTCGGCTCCAGAAGCGGCGTTCGGCGTCCTCTGGGGCATCGACTACGCGGATTGACCGGCCGATCTCGAGGGTGGCCCGGCGGGCCTCCTCGTAGCGCGGCCATCGCGTCTCGCCTGCCGGGACGCCCGAGCGGGCGAACGCCAGCCACATGTCCTGCATCTCGAGGGAGAGGTCGCGGGCTGCCTCATCGGTGCCGGTCAAGGCAGCGGTCGGGCCGTCAAGGGTGCGGAAAATGAAGGGCAGCTCGAGGGCATGACAGGCACCGAGCACGCCGCTGTCCCCGTCTGCCGGCCAGGTGAACAGGTACATCCAGACGTCAGGCTGACGCTGGGCGTGGGCCTCGGCCAAAGAGATGGAGTGCTGGCGGAACAGCCGGTCGGTTTGGACCGCGTACAGGATGTCCGCCGGCGAGCAGCCCTGGCCCCGGGCTGACCGGAACTCACGGTAGGTGGTGGCCACCTGCTCGCTTCCCGGCGCGTCCGGGATGCCAGTAAGGGCTCCGGTCAGCCGTTCGACCAGCGCCTCCTCGGGCACGTCCAGCCCCCCGGGCGCCATCGAGCCGAACAGACGGAACTCATCGAGGTTGGTTCCGACGATCACCGGGACCGGCGGGACTGCCCCCGAGCCGACGGCCGAGATCGGCACCTCCGGGAGCACCTCGCCGTCGACCACTGGCCCAACGCCGCTGCTCCACAGGTTCGGGCTCGAGCGAAGCTGGACCTCGGTGACCGCTGCCAGCAGCGCCTCGGCTGGCAACCCCCGGAGTTTGGTGAGGTCGTCGGCGGTGCCGGCACTGGCCGCCACCGTGCGGGCGAACCCTTCGGCGGCGTGGGCGTCCATTCCCGGCGCGTAGGTGCTCTGCAGGACTGCGGCCCGGAAGAGCTCGCGGGCAGAGGGCATGGCCAGGAGGCACTCGATGCTCTTGGCTCCAGCCGACTCGCCGAAGACCGTCACTGCCGAGGGATCGCCCCCGAAGGCCTCGATCTCGTCGGCCACCCACTCGAGCGCGGCCACCTGGTCTTGCAGGCCGAGGTTGACCGCCCCGAGCTCGGGAAGGTGGAGGAACCCGAGCGCGCCGAGGCGGTAGTTGAGCGTCACCACCACCACGTCGCCGCGAACCGCGAGTGCAGCGCCGTCGTAGGTGGGGGCGGTGCCCGTGCCAACTCGGAACGCCCCTCCGTGAACGAAGACGAGCACGGGTCTCGTTCCGCCGTCGCATCCGGGGGTCCACACGTTCAGGTGCAGGCAGTCCTCGCTCATCCCGTACTGGCCGGGACCGAACAGGCCGCCGAAGACCGGGGGCCGAGCCGGTGCACCCGCCGGTGCTGCGGCGCCCATACCTTGGGGGCAGGCCGGACCGAACTCGAGGGTCGAGACCGTGCCCGCCCAGGGCTCGGTGCGCCGGGGAGGAGCGAAGCGCAGGTCTCGGACCGGGGGCTGTCCGTAGCGGATGCCCCGGAAGACGGCGACCCCGTCCGTCCAGCTTCCAAGCAGGGTGCCTCTCGTCGTGCTGACCTCGACCGGCCCGTCGGGGGCAGTCGGGGCGACGTTGGTCACAGTCCTTGGTCGAGCGCCAGGTCGACCAGGAACTCGTAGTAGGTCAGGGCCTCGCTGACGGCGAAGCGCTGGCGGACGAACTCCATCCTCGGCGGTTCCTTGCGGTCGGGGTCGAGCACCAGGTTGGCGCCGAAGCTCGGCCACCGGGCGACGAGGGGAAAGTCCCGGCCTCGCACCCTGGTGGAGATCTCGAGCAGTTCGGGGTGTTTGGCGAGCAGGTCGATGAAGGCGTCGGCCAGGAGCCTGACGGCAGCGCTCGGGTCTCCTCCGCGCAGGCGGGAGTAGGCCTCATCGACCTGGGACCGGAGCTGATCGTCCTTGATCTTCTCGGATCGGTTCATCGGCGCAACCTCAAATCGACGAGTTGACCGGCAGGTCGACGCCGCTCAACTGCTTCTCGCGCCATGGACGGTGCTCGGACTCATGGCGCTCCTTGAACTCGGGCAGGACCTCGGTCCCGAATCGCTCGATGGCCTCCATGATGTGCTCGTGCTTCCGGTCGCCGCACTGGGCCACGAGGATGAGCGCGTCGAGATGGTTGTTCTCGTAGGCCTTGATGTTCTTGCGGATGGTGTCGGTCGTCCCGATCGC
>JBEDUR010000090.1:0-3424 GCA_040414865.1 Acidimicrobiales bacterium | reverse complement strand
TACGAAGCGGTACCAGGAATCGCCGAGCCGCTGGCTGAGCCCGAGCCTGTCGAACCAGATGTCACTGACCGTGCGGAAACTGGCTTTGAGGACGAAGCGAGCGCCAGTCGGGTCGGTCATGGCGGTGCCTCGATGGAACGTGTCGGCACGGTAAGCGAGCACGGTCCCTGCCGGCCCAGCCGCGGACACCTCATGGGTATAGATGTCCGGATGGGTCGCGCGGCTGATCCCAGGCGGCCACAACGGAAGGCCGCCGGTATAAACCTGGGAAACCACTTGTGTCGGTCCGCACTCGGGAGGCACGTCGTGGATGTAGATGAACATCTCGACCTCGGCCAACGTCGGGTCGGCGGTGGGCACAACGGGAGTGTGGTTTCCGTAGTCCCGGTGCAGTTCTTGTTCGTAATCGGCGGCACCGGCGTACTTGGCCCAATTGTGGGCTTCGTATAGACGGATGGCCGATGTGCCCAGCAGGGCCTCTGCCAACGTCACGATCGGCGGGCTCAGGCCGAGCAACGACCACTCGACACTCGCATACGGGAAAGGTTCAACGCCGGCGAATCCACCCGTGGTAAAACGCGCGTTGCGCTCAGGATCCCTTCCGCCGTGATAGTCCTGCGGGCTCGGGAACATCAGAGTCAACTCGGCCTGGGCGGGAGCGAGAGCCTCCCCGGAGAGCCAGGCGGGCAGCACCACGTAGCCGTCGCGCGCGAAGTTCGCGACGGCCTGCGCGAGCACCCCATTGTCGGGCAACGTCGGTTCAGTCGTTAGGTTCGTAGCTCGCTGACTCACGCCATCCACCCTATGTGGGCTGCTGAGGATCTGGACAGCCACCCCGATGTTGGGGCCTCGGGGACGAACTGGGTGACGCGATCTGTGTACCTACGGCCTACCGATCACCGCGTCCCGCCGTACGCGTCGTGGTAGTTCCACCACTGGTACGGGGCAGTCTGTGGGTAGCCCACTGGCGAGTCCTCCCACTCTTCCTGCCGACCGAGCGCGGTGATGTCGAGGTAGTTCCAGGTGCTGCCCATCTGCTCGTCGCCTCGTGCGGTGATGAAGTACGTACGGAAGATCCGCCCGCCCTCGCGGATAAAGGAGTTGGTCCCGTGCCAGTCGCGGACGCCGAAGTCGGTATCGAAATCGGAATCGTCGGGGATCGTGTACCAAGGAATGAAGTCCCAGCCATGGCGCCGCTTCAAGCCCGTGATCTCGGCTTGGGGAGCGCGGGACGCGAAGGCAAGCGTGACACCGCGCGCGTTCAGGTGAGCGGGGTTTGCCACCTGATCGGCAACGAAGGAGCAGCCGACGCAGGCACGCTCCGGATACGCTCCGCCTTCAGCGTAGGTAGTGACTTCCGGACCGTAGAACGCGCGGTAGACAATCAACTGGCGGCGGCCATCGAAGAGATCGGTGAGGGTCGCCAGGCCGTCTGGGCCCTCGAAGCTGTAGTCCTTTTCGACTGCCATCCATGGCATACGACGCCGCTCGGACGCGATCGCATCGCGCGCTTTGGTGAGCTCCTTCTCCTTCACCAGGAGCTCTTCGCGGGCTGCCATCCATTCCTCAGGTGAAACGACTGGGGGCATCTCCATCGTTAGCTCTCCTCCTCCAGGTGATAGTCGACGCAATGGAGAAGCTACCGGTCGACGTGCCCCGAAATCTCTGCAGCCGCCGAAATCTGGCTGCCGACACCTTGTAGTCGAAAGACTCCGCGCGAAGAGTCTGGATGTTCTGTCAGAAACGCTGGCTGGCCGCTTATGGACGGCTCCACACGTCCTCGAACGACTCTTGGCCAGAGCCCGCACCAAAGCTCCCGATGGAACCTCCCTGATTCAACGCCAGGATCTACGAGGCACCGCCGGTCTTCTGGTCGAACGGAAATCAAATCGGCCCGTAGCTAAACGTCGGTGCCGAGGTGCTCAACAAGCGCAACGACCGAAGAAACTCACGCCTAAACTCCCCGAGCGATGTCTCGCAACAGAATCCGGGACGGAATGGAGCGCTTCATTGAGTCCAATCCCGCAGACCTTGAGCCTCCTATTCTTGTCATTTCTCCACATTTTGACGACGCTGTTCTAAGTTGCGGAAGCTTCCTCTCGGCTCACCCTGGTGCGATTGTGCTGACAATAATGGGCGGCTCTCCCAACTCTTGGACCACCTGGCGTCAATGGGACAACGGCGATTGCGAACTTCCTGAAGGCACGGATGTCGTGACGCTCCGGAAAAAAGAAGATCTCGCTGCCCTCGGAGCGCTTAAGTGCGAGCATAGATGGGGCAATGTCCTCGACCTCCAATATTCTTCTCACTTGGATGCCGATAGGCCTCGCCAGATTCGCGATCAGATTGAACATGCTCTGGACGAATGCGCGCCTTCGAGCTGCCTGATACCGGTCGGCATCCTGCACCCCGACCACGAGCAGGTACGACGTATCTCGCTACTGGTCGCGCAGCGAGATACTGCCAACCGCATGTGGTTCGCCTATGACGACCTTCCTTATAGGCCGAGGCAGAAGGTCCGATATCAAGAGGCATTGGGAGAGATCCGCCAAATGTGGAGTATGGCGCCAGTGGCGCTCAGAGTCGATCATGACGGGACGAAGAAGCCAAACGCGGTCAACCATTATCAATCACAGCTCCGAGCTTTGACAGAAGGCAGCAAGCACCTAGCGGATGATCTCGATCCGGAGGGCTATTGGGCACTGAAGTGGGTTGGATCGGATTAGCTCGCCACAGCTAGATCCGTCAGGTGCAGCGTTTGATCGCCAAGCTAGAGGCGATGGGCATGACGCTCACGGGCATCGCCCAGGCGGGCGTCTGCGCCCGAGCACCGTCACTAGTTGGCTCTAACACTCGCCGAACCGAGCCCGGCCGACCGTTGTCGCCGCGCTGTTCGCCCGCGACGCTGACCGCTCGCTGACCGCCACAAGCCGGCCGGCCGAGTGCCGAGTCGAAGGAGCTCGGAAAGACCTCGACGCCCGGCCTTGATGGCTGTCGGCCCGTTCCCCCTCGATCGCTCCTCACCGGAAATAGGGAACGTAGGGTTTGATGTGGTCCTGGACCTGGTTTTGATCGGTGTGGTGATCACGCTCGACCCGCTTCCCCTGTCCGCCTTCTTTGTGGTTCTTCCTTCCAAGAGAGGTGTCAGAAAGGGCGCCGCTTTCATCCTTGGCTGGTTGGCGTCCCTGGCGGTCGTGGTGGCCGTCACGGTCATTGCCACCGGTGACAATCCGCCCAGGGCGCAAACGGCGCCGTCCTTGGCATCGCTGGCGGTGAAAACTGCCCTCGGAGCCGTCCTCGTCTATATCGGCGTGCGACACCGGCGAAGAATGAGACGGCCGAAAAAGCCCAAGAGGCCGCCGAAATGGCAGGCGAGTGTGGACAACATGTCGCCGTGGTACGCGATGGGTCTGGCTCCACTCTT
>JBEDUR010000089.1:0-2056 GCA_040414865.1 Acidimicrobiales bacterium | reverse complement strand
ATGTCCTGGCCGCTCGGTCGCTGCCAGCGACTCCGCTGGTAAGCCAGGCCTTATCCTGGGTCGGCGAAGCATTCGTCAAGGGCGGGATCCAGCCTTCGCTTGGACCACGGCTGTGGGCCCTTGTCCGCGAGGCGGGGCTGCACCCGCTGGGGATGATAGGGATCCAGCCGCATTTCGGACCAGATGATCCCGCGGCGGTCGCTCTGCTGGCCGGAGTCATCCAGACTGCCGCGCCGCTGATCGAGCGTACCGGAGTAGCCACTGCCAAGGAGATAGGCGTGGAGACGTTCGCGCAGCGGCTGAGTGACGAGCTGCAAAGGAACTCGGCGGTTCTTGCCCATCCCACGCTCGTCAGCGCGTGGGCAACAGTCAGCTCGCAGTAACGCCAGCGACGCGCTAACCACCCGGCCAGGCGCGCACCACCCGACGCTGCCCAGGGCGCCCCGATCTGGCCGACCTGCCGATCGCGCACGGGGCCTCCCTTCCTCGCCGCCGACCCTCCGACTAGCCCTCGAGCACGGTCTCGTAGTGCTGGACCAGCGGTGGCGAGGGGTAGAAGGGGTGGAGAAGCCGCTGCCACTCCCGGTAGGCCGGTGACTGGCGGAAGCCCTCCTCGTGGTCGGCCACCGACACCCACTCCACCAACAGGAGATAGCGGTCCGGCCGTTCGATACACCGGCTGACCCGGAGCGAGCGGAAGCCGGGCGCGCTGGTGATAATCGGGGCGGCCACTGCGAAGGCGGCCTCGAAGTCCCGGGACGCGCCAGCACGCACGTCGAGCACTGCGTGTTCAAGGACCATGACCACCATCTTCACGGGAGGCGACAAGATCACCCAGGTTCTCGTGTGATCAGCGTCGGCACTGCCTTCTACCAGGCAAGACGGGCGTCGGCGCTCCCGAACGGCGGCGTTTCGTCCTGGGGGTGGGCCGAGGTCGTGACGTCTACGATGGGCTCGCGCACGCGCGAACGACGCGCCGCCGGGGTTGACTTGGTCGACCCGAACATTGGTTCGAGAGGCACGAGGATGACCAAGGTAGACGAGACACGAGAGACGCAACCCTCCGAAGACGTCGTCGAGGAGGTGCGGGCGTGGTTGCAGCAGAACTGGGATCCCGACCTGACCGTCGCCGAGTGGTGGGAGCGGTTGGGGTTGGCCGGCTGGTCTTCACCCTCGCTGCCGGTCGGCGCCTATGGCCGGGAGCTGTCCCGGACCGACGCCCTCGCCGTCTCTCGTGAGATTGCCGCTTTCGGTGCCTTGGGGGCTCCCGGCGGGCTGGGCCTCCTGCTGGCCGCCCCGACCATCGCCACTCACGGCACCAAGGAGCAGGTTGAGCGGTATGTGAAGGACATCGTGACCGGCCAGCGCGGATGGTGCCAACTGTTCAGCGAACCCGGCGCCGGCTCGGACCTGGCCGGGCTCACCACCCGGGCCCTGAAGGACGGCGAGGAGTGGGTGATCAACGGCCAGAAGGTCTGGACCTCGCTCGGCCAGGCCGCCGACCTTGGCATGCTGCTCGCCAGGACCGATCCCGAGGTGCCCAAACACCAGGGGATCAGTTGGATGGTGCTGGACATGCACCAGGCCGGCGTCGAGGTCCGCCCCCTGCGAGAGATGACCGGCAACGCCATGTTCAACGAGGTGTTCATCACCGACGCCCGGGTCCCGGTCGACGACGTGATCGGCGGGGTGAACAACGGGTGGGCGGTGGCCAACACCACGCTGGCCTTCGAGCGCGCCGGGCTCGGCTCGGGCGGCGGAGGGGCCGGTGGCATGGGAGCCCTCCCGGGGACGATCGCCGGCCATCTCGACCGGCGGGTCGGGGACTTCGTGACCGGCGGAGGCGGGGGGAGAAGGCGCCGAGGCGGTGACGAGGGCCCGATCCTGCAACCCATGGGGACCCAGATGCTGGTCGCCCTGGCCAAGGCGCGTGGCCGGGACCAGGACCCGGTCGTCCGCCAGGGGCTGGCGCGGCTGCACATCTTGGGCGAGCTGGGGCGGTTCAACACCGAGCGGATGCGGGCCGCCCGGGCCGCCGGGCGCGATATCCCCGGCC
>JBEDUR010000088.1:0-3208 GCA_040414865.1 Acidimicrobiales bacterium | reverse complement strand
CGCGCGCGGGCTGGTCGAGCCGGCCGAGATCGACCGCTACGAGGCCCAGGTCGCCTCGGGCTTCGACCTGGGTTATGCCGCTTTCCTCGCCGGGGTCGACCGACGCCGGCCTCCGAGGTGGTTCGCCGAGCGCCAGAGCCCCTTTCTCGCGTTCTCGACCCTGCGGCCGCGCGCCGAAAAACTCCACCTGTGCTTCCTGAGCGCCGAGTACCCCCCGGCGCCGGTGGACGGCATCGGCCGGGTTGTCCACGAGCTGGCCACGGGCCTCGGCCACATCGGCCATGAGGTGCATGTGCTCACCCGGGCCGAAGAAGACCGGGTGGGGTTCGAAGACGACGTCTGGGTGCACCGCCTGACGACCAGATCGCATCCCCTCCCAGAGGGCCTGAACGCCCCCAAGGCGCAATGGGACCAGGCTGCCACCGCGCGCGACGAGGCTCTCCGTATCCACGCCGGGCGTGCGCTCGATCTCGTGCAGTCACCTAACTGGAACAGCGAGGGAATCGCCGTCCTGCTCGATGGCCGCCTGGAGCTGGTGATCGGGCTCTATACGCCGCTTGCCACGGTGGCCAACATCGACTCGCCACTCGCTGCCCGCCTCGCGGCTGACGACCCTGATCTCGCCGGATTGCTCGGAGAGGAACAACTCACCTACCGCCGGGCCAACCACTTCCTCGCCTGCGGGCCAGCGATTCTCAGCGAGATCGAGACCGCCTACGGGCTGACCCTCGACCCCTCTCGCTGCGGGACGGTCAACCATGGCCTGAGCGATTGGACGGGACCGGTCGAGCCGGAACGGTGGCCAGGCCGGGTCAACGTCCTCTTTGTCGGCCGCTTGGAGGACCGCAAGGGCATCGACACCCTGCTTGCCGCGATACCTGACGTCGTGTCCGCATGCCCGGATGTCGGCTTCAGCATCGCTGGGGAGGACACGAGGCCGATGGCCGACGGGCTGACGCACCGCCAGCGGTTCGAGTTGTCTCCGACGTGGCCGGCCGTGGCCGACCACGTCCGCTTCCTGGGGCGGGTTGACGACATCGAGCGCGAACGCCTCTACGCCGGCTGCGACGTCTTCGTCGCACCGTCGCGCTACGAGTCCTTCGGGCTCATCTTGCTCGACGCGATGATGGCCGCCAAGCCGGTTGTCGCCTGCGACGTCGGCGGCATGGCCGAAATCGTGGCCGACGGTGAGACCGGCTTCCTCGTCCCGGTGGCTGACCCGGCTCGGCTGGCGGCAGCCATCTGCACACTGGTCTCTTCTTCGGAGCGGCGGCGCGACATGGGGGAGGCTGGGCGGGAACGCTACGAGCGCCTCTATCGAGCCGAGACGATGGTGACGGCCGCCAACCGTTTCTACGACACCATCCTCGGCCGCCGAACGGCCGACTGGCGCCTCGACGGCTCGTCCGGATCGGAAGGGCCAGTGGCGTCCACGGCGGTGGCAATCCCCGTCGCCGCTTCGCGAGTTCCGGAGGTGGTCGCCGCGCCCGGCGCCCCCGAGAGCAAGCCCCAGCTGCGGAACTTTCCCTCGGGGCTCCCCGAGCGCCTTCGGTGCCCTTCCTGCCGTTCCCCACTTGAGGTGGTCCCCTGGACGCTCACGGTCGAAGGCGAGGTGAAGACCGGCCGGCTGCGGTGTCCCAGAGACGGGACGGTCGGCCGCGTCGAGCAATTCAAGGTCGACCTGGTCTCGACCCCCTCCCCGGGACCCCGGCCGGCCGTCCCCCTCGTGGTTCCGGCGCTCGGAGAGCGTCGGATTCGAGCCGCCGACCCGACGGTCACCCGGGAGGGAAGCTGGCTAGAAGGAACTGACGGATTGCTCGTCTCGCTCGGCACCGTCGGCGACGCCCTGGTGCTCGAGGCCGAGTGCACGGACGCCACAGTCCGGCTGTTACGTCAACCGGCTGGGGGGATCGCCGACGTGTTCGTCGACGGCCTCCCGGTCGCCAGCGTCGACCTCTTCCAGCCCGAGGGGTCGCAAATGGTGACGGTCCCAGTGGTCGAAGACCTCCCCCTCGCCCGACGGCATCTGGCCGTGCGGGCCCGCGGCCAACGCCACTCCGATTCGGCGGGGAACACCATCGCCGTGGCGGAACTGGTTCTTTCGGGGCCGCTCGGCCTAGACACCCCGTTCGCTCGGCCCGAGCCTCTCAACCGGGGCAACCCCTACAGTCCGGCACTCGACCGCTGGCTGGGCTCGGTGCCCGAGGGCGAGCCGGTGCTCGAGGTGGGCGGGGGGGACCGCCGGCGGTGCCGACCCGGACAGCTCAATATGGAGCTGCTCCACTTCGAGCTGCCCGACCTCTACGGCGACATCCACGCCATCCCCTTTGCCGACGACAGCTTCGCCGCCACGTGGACCCAGGCGGTTTTCGAGCACGTAGCCGACCCGCAGGCCGCTGCCGACGAGTTGATCCGGGTTACTCGCCCGGGCGGGCTGATCCTGACCGAGGCCGCCTTCATGCAGCCGCTGCACGCAGTTCCCTCGCACTTCTTCAACGCCACCACCTGGGGGCTGCGCCACGTATTCCGCTCCTGCGAGGTGCTCGAGGCTGATTGGTTTGGGGATATTTCGTTCACGGTCGAGTGGCTCCTCAGCGCGGTTGGCCTCACCGCGAAAGTGGACCGTGCAGAGCTCGCTGAGCTCCTCGAACGTCTCCGCTCCTACGACGCACTGGTCAGCCACGAGGAGTTGCGGCCAGCGGCCTCGGCCGTCGTCCTGGTCGCTCGCAAACCTGCCTAGCCGGCAGCTCACACACTGACGCTGAGCCAGTCGAGCAATCATCGCAGCAACAGCACGGTCGAAACTCGAGAAGAGGCGGAAGCAAACCCAGTAGGCGTGAAAGCCTGACCGAGACACGGCTTGGGAACCACATGCGGTTGAAGACGGAGGATCTGGCCGACCTCGAGGGACCCTTGCTCCCGTCGAGGAACTACCCCGGGAGGTCGTCGAAAGAGGGACTGCCGACCGAATTGGCGCGGTCGCCTCGAGGTGAGCACGACGCCACGAAAATGCCGCTTGGGACACCCGTTCGTGAGGAGATCGACGCTTTTGTTGCGGCTCCGTTGCATCCGCCCCAAGTCTGCGAAAGGATCGCTGAACTGGGATCCTCCTTAGTTTCGGAATACGGGCGGCCCCATCCGCGAGTCCGTCGAAGTCGGACAGTAACGTTCGTGATTCCCAAGGCCCTGCAACCTCCTGGCCGGTCGT
>JBEDUR010000087.1:0-4138 GCA_040414865.1 Acidimicrobiales bacterium | reverse complement strand
GGCACCTTCGCTGCCTTCCCGCTGTGGTACGGCACGATGTTCTCCGCGTTCTACCTTGCTTTCCTCATCGTGCTCGCCGGCCTCATGGCCCGGGGGGTGTCGTTCGAGTACCGGGGCAAGCTCGATGATCCGAACTGGCGGAACACATGGAGATGGGCCATGACGGTTGGCAGCGCACTCGTCCCATTCTTGATCGGCATGGCCCTGGGCGATCTGTTCTCTGGGCTTCCGATCGACAGAAACCACGAGTACACCGCAGCCTTCTGGAATCTGTTCACTGGCTACGGAGTGTGGACCGGACTAACCGTCGTGGCGTTGTGTCTTCTCTCGGGAGCGACGTTCCTCACCCTTAAGACCACCGGGGACATGCACGACCGGACACATCGGCTGACGAGGGAGTTGAGCTATATCGCGGGCGCTCTGGTAGTGGGCTTTGCCATCTGGAGCGGCGTCATTGGCGGCGGTGTCGTCCCCAACATCTTCGGGGTCGTCGCCGTCGTTGCGGTGCTGGTGTCGGCCACCCTTGCGGCCACGCGACGTGAGGGTGCGACTTTCGCCGCAGCTGCACTGGGTATGGGGGCAACGGTCTCAACCATCTTCGCCCACCTCTACTCCAACGTCATGGTGTCGAGTACCAACTCGGCGTACAACGTCACGATCAGCAACGCATCCAGTAGCTCGTATGCGCTGACCGTCATGACGGTCGTGGCCGGTATCTTCGCCCCGTTAGTCCTCCTCTATCAGGGATGGAGCTACCACGTGTTCAGGAGCCGCCTCGCCGCGCCGAGGACCGAGGTTCAGCGTCCCGGGGTGGGCACAGTCGAACCCTCTCGGAGGATCGGGCCCGAGCCCGCGTCGCCAGCGCCCCAACCAGGGGGGTGACCATGGAAGCCAGGACCGAACGCTCGACGGCTCTTGACGAAGATCAGTTCCGTCAACTCTATGAAAGCCTGCGGAGGAGATTGCCATGGGATCCTTCTGATCGACGAGGTGCGCTCAACCACATCTGGCCCGCCCAGGTCCTGGCCGCGGCAAGGGAGGTCGAGCTTGGTCTCACGGTGTCGCTGGGGGCTCCTATCGAGAACGATCCAGCTGCAGACAACCCGGAGCCGGCCGGCCACGAGATGACCCGACCTGCTGACGGCCACGCTCGGGAGTCGGGGCTCGACTTCGCCATGGACCGGATATCGATGAACATTCATGGCAACGCCGACAGCCACCTTGACGCCCTCTGCCATGTCATCTACGACGACCACCTCTACAACGGCGTGCCGGCTGAGACGGTCACGTCTAGGGGCGCGGCCGCCTTGTCCGTCGACGCGGCAAAGAATGGCGTCGTGGGTCGGGCTGTGCTGCTCGACATTCCTCGGCTGCGGGGGGAGTCGTGGTTGGAGCCCGGCGATCACGTGAGCGCCGACGAGCTCCTCGCGGCCGAGAAGGAGCAGCGGGTTCGGCTTGGCCATGGCGACATCGCCCTGGTGCACGTGGGCCATCGCCGACGTCGGAAGAGGCTTGGACCGTGGGACGCTTCTCAGGCGCGCGCCGGGCTGCATCCCGACACGGTGCCGTTGCTTGCCGACCGCGGGGTTTCGGCGCTCGGGAGCGACGGCAACAACGACACGGCGCCGAGCATCACCGCCGGCGTGGACTTCCCCGTGCACGTCCTCGTCGTCAACGCCCTGGGAATACAACTCATGGACTACCTGCAATTCGACGAAATCATTCCGCACTGCGAGCGCTCGGGCCGCTGGTCGTTCCTGTGTGTGATCGCACCTCTCAGGTTGCAGGACGCTACCGGGTCGCCGGTCAACCCGATCGCCATCTTGTGATCCATACCAGGACGCTGAGCCCCCCGAGATCACACCGGTTGCGCTCGACGCGCTCGGCCAGAACACCGGCGTGCTCAACCTCGTGCAACTTCCCGGAGCATCAAGGGTACCGAAAGGTGACGCCTTCCAGTTCGACGTCATCACCGGCGAGGGCAACGAGGTGCTGCGTCCCCAGGCTCGGTCTCACGTGACGCCATCACAACCAGGGCTCGGTCGACGAGCGAATACTCGCGATTCATCCGCTCTGTATGAGGACAGCTGGGACCTCTAGGGAGACAATAAACCATGGCCAGATGTCTGCCACCCTCGTGGCATTGCGACGCGGGGAGGTTTCGACCTACCTGATCACCTTCGCGGAATTGTCGGGAACGCGCTCGACCTTCGGGCGAAGCGGGACTTCGGCATCGAATCGGGAGACAAGCGAAAGCGAGGTGCACTGCGCATGACTGTCTCGACCCAACGCCGGGCTCGATCGAGTTGGCCCACTCCGGCGGATCGGAACGCCGCGGGCAAAGATGCCCGCCGACTCACACCTCGGGAGAGCCACGCCGACTTCCAGGCTGGTCGACGCGACCCGGTCGAGCTGCTCGAGCGGCAGGCAGTCAGCCGGGTACCCGAGCTCGTGCCGATCCGCTACGGGCGCATGCTGTCGTCGCCCTTCGCCTTCTATCGGGGCGCAGCTCTTGTCATGGCTTCGGACCTGCATTCCACGCCGTCATCGGGCATTCGTGTCCAGGCCTGTGGAGACGCCCACCTGGCCAATTTCGGGGGATTCGCCTCGCCCGAGCGCGAACTGCTGTTCGACGTGAACGACTTCGACGAGACGCTCCCCGGCCCATGGGAGTGGGATGTCAAGCGACTCGCCGCCAGTCTCAATGTCGCAGGACGCGACCGCGGCTTCGACGATCGGCAGCGCCGGGCGGCGGTGCTGGCCGGCGTTCACTCGTATCGCGAGGCCATGCGGGACTTCGCTCGTATGGGGCACATGGCCGTCTGGTACTCCCGCGTCGATCTCGACCTCATCCGGCGCTGGACGGCCGAGGCCGGCCACAAGGACGTGAAGCGGCTCGAGGCGAACGTCGTCAAGACCAGGGCTAAGGACAGTATGCGGGCGTTCGCCAAGCTGACCACCAGGGTCGACGGCAAGGTCCAGCTCGTCAGCGACCCACCGCTGATCGTCCCGCTAAACGAGCTGTTCCCCGGACCGGAGGCTGAGGCGGTACGAGGGCAACTTCGCTCGCTGCTGCACAGCTACCGCCAGACGCTCCCGCCGGACCGGCAGCAGTTGCTCGAGCGCTATCAGATCGTGGACTTCGGCCGAAAGGTGGTCGGAGTCGGCAGCGTCGGTACCAGAGCCTGGATCCTCTTGCTCAGCGGGCGCGATGGCGCCGATCCGCTCTTTCTCCAGGCAAAGGAAGCAGAAGCATCGGTACTCGAGGCTTTCGTCGGCAAGAGCAAGTTCGACCACCACGGTCGACGCGTTGTCGAGGGCCAACGAATGATGCAGGCCGCCAGCGACATCTTCCTCGGGTGGGTGCGGGCCAAGGGGGTCGACAACAAGGTCCGCGACTACTACGTCCGCCAACTGTGGGACCAGAAAGGGTCGGCCGACATCGACACCATGAATGCGCCGACTCTGGCGCTCTATGCCCAGATCTGTGGATGGACCCTGGCACATTCGCATGCACGATCAGGCGACCCCATCGCGATCGCCGCCTACCTCGGCAGGAGCTCCGTGTTCGACGAGGCGATCGCCACCTTCGCCGAGCGTTACGCCGACCAGAACGAGCGGGATCACCAAGCGCTCGCCGATGCAGTGAAAACTAAACGGGTGACGGCGGCGACAGGCGTGTAACGCCTGCTACCTGTTTGCCGGAGGTTGACTTGGATGACAGAGCTCCCGTCTTCCAGATCCAGGCGTCCTAACGAGCTCACTTTGTCGAACGGGTCTTTGGTGCCGAGGCGTCGGTGTTCAGCACCGCCCGACGTTTGACGATTGCCCGGCGCCCGAGACCGTCGGCCGTCCGATACTCGAATCCCGTGAACCACATGAAGGAACGGGGTCGTCGCAACGGTGCTGCTCATGCCGCTGAGTGTGACCCAAGGAATCGCCACACCTGCTGCCACGGGCTCGGTACTTGAGCGTGACACCCATGGGATACGAGAAGGGCATTGATGACGCGACGGATGCCGAGTGGATGCCGATCGCAACCCTCGTCGCCATGAAAACCACGCTGGAACAATCTTCCCTTCGGGGTGCACAGCGCCTAGTTGGCGCCGTACTAGGTGCAGCGATTGCCGCTGTCCTC
>JBEDUR010000086.1:0-12004 GCA_040414865.1 Acidimicrobiales bacterium | reverse complement strand
ATGGACGGGCGCCGACGAATGGGATGGGTTGAGCTCACGCCGGCCCATCGCGAACCGCACTGGCGCGAGCTGGTCACTCGTGACCGGGTGCCGGGGCCCGAGCTCTTCGGACACTGACTCAGATCCGACCGCGGCCGAGGTCGTCGCGCTCGCGGGCCGCGCTCGGGCGCCCGCCCAGGCGGACCAGCGCCTCGCGCACCGACCTCGACACCTCGAGGTGCTCGGCCAGGCGGCGGGCCGGAAACGTCGAGAGGGACGCGCCTGGCCGACTGAGCGGGTCGTCACCCACCACACCCCAACGCTCGCGATAGCGGTCGATCTCGGCGGCCGCCCGTCGCCACAGCGCCTGGCCTCCCGGCCCAGCCGGACGCGGCCCGAGGGCAGCGACGAGATGCGGTGCCGGCACATATCGCGCCGCCGCCCTCCGGGGCTCGGCCACGCCGATCACACAATCCGACGCCGGCGCCCAGTATTCGACGGCCGCTTCCACTTCGGAGCCCTGGAGGCCACGGCGGCTGGCCCCCGCCCAGGCGGCGACCACGTCGCGCCGGCACACCCCCGACGGCGAACCGGCAGCGATGGCCGCCGCGAACCGGTGCTCGTCGAGCCGATCCGAATCCAACGCGTGCCGGTCGAGCCGATGCTCGCCCCCGCCGATCGAGCCCCGGCGCGCCCAGCCCGCCGCCAAGCCGCTGCCGCTCAACCCCGCGCGCTTGGGCTCCCTCGTCGAGGCCCAGGCCACGCGCCTCGCCCCGGCGGAGCTCGATCCGTGCTCCCACATGGTCTGGTTGATCTCCGCCGCCCGGCTGGAGAAGGCAGCCAGGACGACCGGGTCGCTCCCGGAGAGCTCCCAGCTCTTGGCGTGCCAGGACCACGACGCCCCGAACCGTTCGGACAACGCGGCGCGCAGGTGCGCGTCATGGAGCGCACCAGCCGCGTGGGCATGAGCGAAGAGGCCACGGCCGTCGAGCGAGCTCCACCGCCCATCGGGCCCGTGACCCAGGTTGGCCACCAGAACGTGAGTGTGGAGATGGGGATCGACGGCCCGGCTCAGGCAGTGAGTGAAGCCGGCTGCGACCAGACCGTCGGCAGCGACCGCGAGTCGGTCCCCGACGCTTCGCCGCCGGACCACCGCCGCCCGTCGCTCGAGGTAGGCGAAGGCCGCAGTGACGGCGTCGCTGTGGGCCGCGGCAACCAGAGCGGCCGCCTGGGGACCGCCCGTGGCCACCAGGACGCTCACTGACTTCGTCGCCGAGAAGGTGAGGTCAAAGCCAACCACCGAACGCCGGCGTGTCAAAAGCGCGTGACCCGTGCACGGGTGGTACCCACCCAACAATGCCTGGAGGGCCGGTCCATCGAGGGGACCGGCAAGGCCGAGTGCTGCCGTCGAGCGTCCGAGCCAGCGGCCGCGCTCGCCGGCATGGGCCGGCGCGACCAGGCTCAACTCCTCCCCGAGGTCGTCCAAGTAGTAGCGGGCCCGCCGGTCGGCGACCGTGGCCACGTGCAGCATCCGTCGCTCCCTCAGATGACGTCCGGTCACAAAACGGTCGGCGTCAGCCTCCGTAGCGGTCGAGCACGCGCTCGGCCGCCCTCCTCCCCTCGTCGACCCATTCGGGCGGCCCGGTCACCCGCGCCCCGGGGCCGGCCTGGAGCAGTAGGCGTTCGAACCAGGCGCGTCCCCCGACGGCGAGGGTGACCGCCATGCCGCCTCCCGGGAGGGGGCTGGCGTCGAGGATCGGCACGCTGTCCATCACCCAAATCGCCTCGGGGTCCAGCTCGACCTGGACTACCTCGGTGCCTGGACCGGGGACGAAGGCATCCTCAGTCGGCGGGCGCGGCGACGGCAGCGAGTCGGGAACCCGGTCGAGCTCGGTGACGGCGCGGATCCGGTCGACGCGGAACCGGCGCAGGCCGCCGGCCCGGTGACAGAAGGCATCGAGATACCAGTGCCCGTCGAGCGACACGACCTGGACCGGGTCGATCCGCCGGGCCGTGATTTCGTCGCTCGAGCCCGAGTGGTACTCGATGTCGGCCGCATGACCCGCCGCCAGTAGCTGCCGGACCTGCCCGAGCAGCGGCGGGGTGGGCAGGTTGACGTTCAGCCCCTCGCGAGCACCCAGCACCGCCTCGAGCTTCGCCGCCGCCCGGGCCAGCGAACCGTCGGTGTCAGCCCCGGGCACGGCCAGGATTGTTCTGGCCGCGGCCAAGAGCGCGAAGCCTTCGGCCGGCGTGAGGCGCCTCGGCCTTGCCATCGCGTCGGGCAGGAAGGCCTCCACCGTCTGGTCGGTCACGACGATCTCCATCAGGGCGTCGGGGGAGTAAGGGGGGACCCCACAGCAGGCGGCCAGCTCGAGCTCGCGGACCAGTTCGTCGTGGTCCAGCCCGAAGCGTTCGGCCACCTCGTTGATGGGTGCCGCGCCGACCTTGGCCAACCACCCGACGATCGCCAACAACCGGCGCAGCCGGTGGCGCACGTCGCGGCCCTCTCGCCGCTCCGGTTCGGCCAAGGATTGGGCTGCAGCGGCTGAGGGCCCGGAAGCGCCAGGCCGGGGTTTGGCCTCACCGGGAGGGCGCGCCTCTGTCTCCTCTCGGCGTTCTCCGCCCCGGGCGACGATTGAGCGCAGCCAGTCGACCACCTCGGCCCGGACGTCGGGTGGGCGAACCACCTCGGCGTGATCCAGCAGGTCGAGGACGAAGGAACGCAGGGCGAAGCGGTTGGTGACGCTCAGCCGCACGGTGACCGACCCGTCGTCCGCGCGCCGTACCAAGCTGTCGGGCCCGAGCTCGTCCAGCACGTGCTGGGCCTCGATCGGGTCGACGGCCAGCTCGACGTCGTCTGCGTCCCGGCCACCGGTGAGCCACGGCTCCTCGGGCACGGCCGAGGACGGATCAAACTCCTCGGGCAGGACACCACTGCCTTCTGCGCCGACCCTCGGACGGTCCTCGATCCGATCGACGCGGAAGCTCCTCGGTGCCTGGCGGTCGGCGTCCCAACCGACCGCGTACCAATGACCGCGCCGGAACCACAGCCCGGCCGGGGTCATGGTCCGATCAGTGCCCCGGTGCCGGAAGCGCACCGAGGCCCGGCTGCGTACCGCCTCGAACAGCGGCACGAGCGCCGGGGGTGGGTCGAGCCAGGCCATCGGTCGAGCTTCGCCCAGGCCGGTCGCTCCCAGCTTGGCCAGCGCGTCCCTCCCGCTAGGATCGCCCAGGTGCACGCCGGCGACGGCGAGCTGCAACGCCGCCTGTTCATCGGGGGTCAGGTGGAGATCGGGCAGGTAGAAGGTGTCGGGATCGATCCGGTACCCGTACTGCTCGGGACCCTCGACCTGCTCGGTCAGAAGGGGGATGCCCTCCTCGCGCAGCAGCCGTTTGTCCCGCTCGAAGGCCTGGCGCCTGGCGTCGTGGCCCTCGGGATAGCCGGGAACGTCCCGGGCCAGCTCGCCGAGCGTCATCGGCTTACTGGCGCTCAGCAGCACCAAGACCAGGTCGGTCAGACGCTCCAAGCGGTCGAGGGGGGACATCGGGCTCAGCGTAGGGGCCGCCGCCCGCGGGGGCGATGACCGGACCGCCGTGGGCCTTGCACCCGCACGTGGTGGCATTGGTGGTGCTGCTCGTCCTGGGCACGACCTACGGCGTGGCCGTTTGGCGGACCGGCGGAGCACGCCGCCGGCATCTGGCCTACGCCACCGCTGCGCTCGTCGTGGCGTTGGTCGCGCTGATCTCGCCGCTGGCCGACCTCGCCGCCCACACCTCGCTTACCGCGCTCGTCGTTCAGCGGCTCATGCTCCTGTTAGTGGTGCCACCGCTCGTGATCGGCGCGCTCCCCCCGCCCCTCATGGCCAAGCTCACCCGGCCGGCCGCGGTGGACTGGATTCTCCGAAACTGCTCGCGACCGGCCATCGCAGTGGTCGTGGTGACGGTGGCCGCCGTGGCGACCCTGGTCACCGCGGCGGTTGAGGCCGAGGGCTCCTCGCCCTGGGCGCGCGCCGGGCTCGACTTGGTCCTCGTGGCCTCTGGGTTCGTGCTGTGGATCCCGGTCTCCCCCCAGCTGCCGGCAACCGACCGGCCTTCGGCTCTCGGGCGGGCCGGCTATCTGATCGTGCAGTCGGTCGTGCCCTCGTTCCTTGCCATCGTGTGGATCTTCGCCCGGCACCCCCTCTATCCGCACTTCGCCAATGGAGCCCGGATCTTCGGGGTCTCTCCGCTGCTCGATCAGCAGCTCGCCGGGTTTGTGGCCAAGTTCGCCACCATCGGGGTGCTCTGGACCGTGGCCTTCGTCGGGCTGACCCGGGCCCAGCATGCGGTCTCTATCGGCCGGGATCCCGATCCGTTGCTGTGGTCCGACGTGCAGCGCCACCTCGAACGAGTCGAGCGCCGGGAACGCCGGCGGGCCTGGCTCCCACCCCGGGTGGACGAGGTGGGGCTCAGGGACAACGAGGACCCCGAGCGCCAGTGGCGCCCCGAGGACCGGGCCTGAGCCAGCAGCCGGGCGGTCAGCCCAAGTGGGAGTGGCCGAATCGGGTCGGTAGCCGGTGGAACAGCACGGTGGCGACGAGCGACCCGGACGGATAGCGGAGCACGACGACGGCCAGGTGTCCTTGGTCGCGGCCGGCCGGCTGGGAGACCGAGTCGGCGGTGTAGTTGCCGCTGAACGCGACCAGGCAGACCTGGCCCGAGTCGATGCCAGCGGAATCCAGCGCCTCGTCGAGCAGCCGATAGGTGACCGCCGGCACCTTGAGCAGGCGCACCCCCACCAAGTGGCCGTGGGACCCGACCGCTCTGGAGGCAGTGGGGAGCGCGACGTAGCACGGGGCGTCGCTCGTGCCCAGGGTCTCGCGTCCGGCCGAGCAACCGGCCAGCCCGGCTGCAGCAAGGCAGAGTGCGATCGCGGCCAACCACCGACATGCCCGCGGTGGCCTCCCTGGGCGGCGAGCCATGGCGACCAACCTCATCACCCCCCCGCGCTCCGGTCAGGGCCGTCACCGGGACTGGCCACCGGGACCTCGGTCCGGATCCGGCGCCGCCACCGACCCGACCTGACGCCGAGTGCCAGCCAGCCTGCGGCCCCCCACCCCACCACCAGCTGGCACCAAAAGCTGATCAGACGGTAGATGAGCACGGCCTCGACGGTCGAGACCCGGTTCCCGCCGAACGCGACCAGGGCGATGGTGATGCTCCCCTCGACCACGCCGAGCCCGCCGGGGGTAATGGGCAGGTTGGCCGCGAGCTGGCCGGCTCCATAAGAGAGGAGCAGCCCCTTCCAGGGGATCCCCGAGCCGACGGCCAGGAAGCTGAACGCGAAGCAGGCACAGTCGAACATCCAGTTGGAGACGCCCCAGAAAACGACGAAGAAGACGTCGCGCGGCGTGGGCTTGAACTCGGCCACGCGGGCCACGAAGTCGGCGGCCCGAGCCTCGGCATCGGCGAGGTGACGCCCGGTCAGCCGGTGCGATGCCCGGAGCAACCAGGTAGCGATGGCCCGCTGTGGACGGTGGTAAAGGAGCAGCGCGCCGACGGCCAACGTCACCACAAGGATTCCAACCGTGACCGGAATGAGGTCGAGGCTCGCGCCCTCGCCGGTGGCCAGGGCCAAGCCGGCCGTCGCCACCAAAGCCAAGGACAGCACGCTGACCACCACGGTGGCCACGAGCGACCACACGGCCAGCGAATCGTTCGCACCCAGGCGCCGGAACCACCGGAACCCGTAGACCGCCGCCAGCGCCGCGCCGCCGGGCACGGAGTTCACCATGGCCTGGGAGGCGAGGGTGATGCCGGTGAGAGTGGGCAGCGGAGCGTTGACCCCACCGATGCTGAGCAACCGCCGCTGCAAGATGGCAAAGGCGAGGTAGGAGGCGGCCTCGGCAAGCACCGCCGGGATCAACCAGCCCCAGGCAAGGTGGCCGAAGAGCGAGGAGATCCCCGACAGTTCGTCGGTGTGACTGCTCAGAACCCAGACGACCAGCGCGCCGACGCCGACGGCGAGGACGACGCGGGCGAACGGCCACCACCGGCGTATGAGTGCCCGCACCCGGGCGCGGCGTCCAGGGCGTATCGCCGCGCTCGTCCCCTCGGCCGCGCCGAGAGGTTGGGCGGGAGCGACCGGGCCGAACGAGTCGCCCCTTGCCCCGGCCATCGGGGTCACTGCAGCACGTCGGAGTCGGAAAGTCACGCCGGGTGCTTGTCCGTCCAACCGGGCTTGTGGCCGCTTCGTCCGGCTGGCGTCATGGCTGGGGGGCCGAAGAACCCGGTCAGGCCTGCCCGACCCGGCCACACGGTCGGGGGGCCTCGTCGGCGATCACCGGCTCGAGCTTCACACACGAGGCGGCTCCAGCTCGGGACATGGCCGGTCAGCTCTCGGTCGGTCGTTTCACCGTCTCTCGAGCGCGTCGGCCGAGACCGACCTCACCGACCCTTGGCAGCGATCGAGCATCGTCCCGGTGCGCGGAGCGGACGCGGCCTTCGAACGTCGACCACGGTCACGTCAGGTTGCAGGGGTCCGTATCTTGATCCAGCAGTGCGCCGGCACTCGCCCCTCCACACCCGGAGGGACGCTCGAGAGACCGCACGCCCCGGCCGATCCCGGGCGCGGACCGCGACGCTCAGGCCAGCGCCGCCGCCCGCAGCTCGTCGATCGAGAGCTCGGCGGTCGTGTCGCCTCCGCACTGCGGGCAGTGCTCGACGTGGCGCCAGGAGCGCAACAGCCGGGTTCCCTCGGCGTTCAGCATGACCACGAAGGACTCGGAGTACGGGTCCAGCTCGAGGCCGAAGTAGGGACGCCAGGCGGTGGACGCATTGCGGGCGTCGAGATTCAGTCCTTTGAGAATGCGGCGAAACCGCATGTGCAGGGTGTCAAACAGCCATGTGCTGTGGCAGGACTCGAGGACGAGCGGGACGTCAGGGGTCTGTTCCACGCCCCGAATCTTGCCCGAGTGAAGCGAAGAATCCGCCGCAGCGTGATTGCGATTACGTGACGGAATGGGCACAGTTTCGAGCCTTCCGGAAACGGTCGGCGGCTGGCGCAGGATTTGCCCTGGTCGTCGAAGGGTCACATCGGACCAGCGTCGTGCTTGCGGCTGGCCAGGTGCTCCCGTTGGCTGGACACGTTCAGCAGCGCTCGAGCCAGCTCGCGCCGGGTGTCGGCTGGGTCGATGACCATGTCGAAGTAGCCCCGCTCGGCCGCCTCCCAGGGCGTGAGGAAGCGCTCGGCATAGCGAGCCTCCAGGCGGGCCCGCTCCTCGGCCCCGGAAGTGCGATGGAGGATCCGCGACGCCTCCCTCGCGCCCATCACCCCCGGCTGAGCTCCCGGCCAGGCGAGGGAAAGCGTGCTTCCAAGGCCCTTGGAGTCCATGGCGATGTAGGCCCCCCCCATGGCCTTGCGCAGGGTCACCGCCAAGCGGGGCACGGTTGCTTCGGCGTACGCGAAGACCAGCTCGGCCCCGTAGCGGATCATCCCCCGCCACTCGAGATCCTTGCCTGGGAGGAAGCCCGGGGTGTCGACGAAAGTCACGATCGGCAGGTTGAACGCGTCGCACAGTCGGACGAACCTGGCGCCCTTCTGCGAGGCGGCGATGTCGAGAGTCCCGGCCAACGACCGCGGCTGGTTGGCGATGACGCCGACGGCGATGCCGGCGATGCGGCTGAACCCCGTGACGAGCTGAGAAGCCCATCGCTCCCAGAGCTCGAGGAGATCCCCGTGGTCCGACACCATACCGATGACGTCCCGAACGTCATAAGACGCGGTCTCCCGGGCCGGGACCGCCTCACGCAGCTCGGGCGCGGGACGGTCCCAGGGGTCGTCAGTCTCGGCCGCTGGCGGGGGGACGTCGGTATGGGGGGGCAAGTAGGAGTAGACGTCGGCCAGCGCATCGAGCGGGGCGTCCGAAGCAATCGCGCAGAGACCACTCGAACGTGAATGCACGGCGACGCCCCCAAGTGTCGAAGGGGTGACCGAGACCCCGGTGAATTGGGCGACCATCGAGGGTCCAGAGACGTAGGCAAAGGCGTCCGAGCTCATCGCGACGACGTCGCAGAGGCCAAGCATGAGTGCGGGACCGGACAGCGCTGGGCCGGTGAGAGCGGCGAGCACCGGCACGATCCCCGAACAGGCCACGATCGCGCCTGCGGCCGTGCCCCACCCGTGCAGCGCATCGATGCCCTCGGAGACGTCGGCGCCGCTCGAGGCGAGAGACATGACCAAGGGGGTACGCCGCCTCAGCGCCATTCGGGCCGCGGCGGCCAGGCTCTCCCCATCGTGGCGCCCGAGGGCGCCTCGACGCCGATCCGAAGACGACCTCGCCAGGACGACCGGACGGTCCCCGAGGTCGCTCATCGACACCTCGATCGACCCGGGGATGCCTGAGCGAATGTTCAAAGAGATCGCTGCCACACCACTCCCTCCGGCCGCTCCCCGCCGACCACGTTAGGCACACTCGCGACGGCGCTTGGGCGACCAAAGCGGCTATCGGAGCTCAGTGGCGTGCTGTGGTCCGGTGGCGATCGACCCTCGCAAGAGGTCGAAAGCGCGCCGCGGGCGCGGACCCTTGACGATCCCATCCTCTCGAAAGCGGGCCACGGTTCGGGCCATCCGGCCCGCGGACCGACGGCTCTCGACTGCGTTGTCAGGCCGACGAACGGCTGAGATTGGCTCGGGAGCCTTCAGCCCCGGGCGCGCTCGGTCGACTGCCTGCGCTGCCAGTGGCCGGAGCGGCCACCGGACTTCTCCCAGAGGGCGACCTCTTCCACCCTCATCGTGCGATCAGCCGACTTGCACATGTCGTAAATCGTGAGGGCGGCGAGGGTGCAGGCCGTCATCGCCTCCATCTCGACCCCGGTGCGGTCGACCGTCTCGACGCTCGCCTCGACCTCGACGTAGTCGTCGCCGATGGAGAAGTTGATCGCCACCGACCCCACCAGAACGGGGTGGCACATCGGGAGGAGCTCTGCGGTCCGCTTAGCGCCCTGGATCCCGGCGATCCTGGCCGCAGCCAGCACGTCGCCCTTGGTGATGGCGTTATTCGCCACCTTGGCCGTGGTCTCGGGGAGCATGAATACCCGGCACCGAGCCAAGGCCCGCCGATGGGTCGGCTCCCGAGGGCTGACATCCACCACGCGTGCTCCCTCGAGGGGGTCGAGGTGGGCGAGGCTCCGGTCGGTCACCTCGGAGAGTCTAGGTCCCTTCGACGGCGGACTCCCCGGGCCACCCGTACGGTAGGATTAGCAGTCGAAAGGCTTGAGTGCCAGCTGAACGCCGAGCGGGAGACCCAGATGCCGACTTACGACTACGCCTGCACCTCGTGTGGCCATCGCTTCGAGGCCGTGCAGTCGTTCTCGGACCGGGCGCTCACAACCTGCCCGGTCTGCCAGGGTCCGCTGCGAAAGGTCTTCGGCAATGTCGGCATCGTGCTCAAGGGCAGCGGGTTCTACAAGACGGACAACCGGAAGTCCGCCGCCTCCAACGGGTCGAAACCCAAGGCCGAGACCGCTTCGGGGGACTCCGGCAACGGATCGCAAAGCAGTGGGACGTCGACCGATTCGGCCGCCACCCCGGCAACCTCGGGGTCGGGCACCGAGAAGGCGGGCTCGACGGACTAGCGACCCCGGGGAACCCCGGAGCCGGTCAGTTGCCGCTCAGCTGCATGTCGGCGATGGCCAGGGTTTGACCGGCGGCGCTGCCCGGCAGCCACTCGAGGTCGGCCCCCACGTGGGTGACCGACTGCAGCATCCGCTGGAGGGTTGAGGCGACGGTCGCCTCCCGGATGGGCTCGGCCAGCCGGCCGCCGCGGATCATAAGACCCTCCACCCCAACCGAGAAGTCGCCGCTCACCGGGTTGACTCCCGAGATCACGCCGATCATCGACTGGACGAAGAGGCCCTCACCCACCGCCGCCAGGATGCCGTCCTGGTCGAGGGTCCCGGGCTGGAGCACGATCGCCCGGCAGCCGACCCCGGGCGTCCCGGCATAGCCGCCCCGAACGGCCGACCCGGTCGATGACGTCCCGGCCCGGCGGGCCGAGACCGTGTCGTAGAGGAAGCCGCGCAGGACGCCCGCCTCGATGAGCACGTTGCGCCGGCAGGCCAACCCCTCGGCGTCGTGGGTTGCGGCCCGGAAGGCCCGGGGGTCGGTCGGATCGTCGAGGAGCGTGAACGAACCGGTCGCCACCTGTTCACCGACTCGTCCCGCGAAGAAGGAGCGACCTTTCACCACCGCCTCGCCCGACATGGCCGAGGAGACGATGGACAGCAGGGCCGAAGCCACCCGCCGGTCGAAGACCACACTCACCCGGCTCGAGACGGGCTTGATCGCGCCGAGCATCCGGGTCGAACGCTCGACCGCCTCATGGCTCACCCGCTCGGGATCGAGCCCACCGAGCCCTCGGGCGACGCTGAACCCGACCCCGGTGTGGCTATCGGCGGCCTCCCCGGCGATGGCCGCGGCCGAGAGGTATGACCCGGTTCGACGGCTGAACGATCGGATCCCGGTGGTCGAGGCCAAGGCCACTTCGTAGCGCTCGTCTGCGTAGTCGGCCGAGGGCACCTGGCGGATGCGGGGGTCCGCCGAGCGGACCCGTCGCTCGAGGTCGAGCGCCAGACCGACCTTGTCGTCGGTGGACACCTCGGCCACGCTCGGGTCCCACAAGTTCAGCTCGGCCGGGGCGACCCCATCAGGGCTGGCGAAGGCCAGGTCTGGGTCGGGGGTGGCGAAGGCCGCGTTGTCCCGGGCATCCTGCACCGCTGCGTCGACGACGTCGAGGTCGAGCGATCCGGCCCAGGCGAACCCGAGCCGGGACCCGCCGGCATCGCCGTGCAGCAGCACCCGCACGCCGATGCCCCCGGTGGTGGCCGACGACAGCGACTCGACCTCGCCGTCGTAGGCGCAAACCTCCACATCGCGCCCCTCGGCCACGTAGGCCTCGATCTCCTCCCCGGCTCGGGCGGCGGCGACGACCCGCTCGGCCAGACCAACCAGGTCGCTCATGCCGCCGTCCCACCGATCGTGATCCCGCCGATGCGCAGCGTCGCCTGCCCGCAGCCCACCGGCACGTTCTGGCCGTCCTTGCCGCAGGTGCCGGGCATCATGCCGAAGTCGGTGGCCACCGCGTCGATCCGGCCGAGGATCTCGGGGCCGTTGCCGATCAGATTGGCGTCGCGCAGGGGGGCGGTGATCCTGCCCTCCTCGATGAGATAGGCCTCCGAGGTTCCGAAGACGAAGTCTCCGGTGGCCGTGTTGACCTGGCCCCCGCCGAGCTTGGCCACATAGACGCCCCGGGGGGTCTGGGCGACCAGCTCCTCGGGGTCCTCCGTTCCGGCCAGGAGGAAGGTGTTGGTCATCCGCACCATCGGCAGGTGCTGATAGCTCTGCCTCCGGCCGTTGCCTGAGGAACCCCGGCCTCCCTTGCGGGCCCGCAGCCAGTCCCAGAGGTAATCAGTGAGCACGCCGTCTTGGATCAAGACGTTGCGCGCCGCAGCCCTGCCCTCGTCGTCGACGGCGAAGTTGCCCCACTCCCCGCCGACTGTGCCATCGTCGACCAAGGTGACCAGGGGGCTGGCGACCAACTCGCCGACCCGTCCGACGTACACCGAGGCGTCCTTCACGATGTGGTCGGCCTCGAGCCCGTGCCCGCACGCCTCGTGGAAGAGGAAACCGCCGCTGCCGCCGGCCAGGACGACCGGGACCTCGCCCGAGGGGGCCGGCCGGGCCGCCAACTTGCCCATCGCCCGGTTGGCCGCCACGCGGGCCAGGTCTTCCACCGCGACCCGGTCGAACACCTCGAACCCCTCGGTCCGGGCAACCGATTCCAAGCCGGTCTGCATGCCGGTGTCACCAGTGGCCACGCAGTTGACGCTCAGCCGGACGCGGACCTGGTCATCCTCCGCGTGAACCCCGTCGGTGCTCGCGACCAGGATCCGGCGCCGGCTGTCGCCGTAGGAGACCTGGACCTGGGTGACCGCCGCCCCGGCCGAGCGGGCGGCGTCGTCGGCTCGGGTGAGCAGCTCGAGCTTG
>JBEDUR010000085.1:0-11753 GCA_040414865.1 Acidimicrobiales bacterium | reverse complement strand
GCGCGCGTGGCGGATCTGGGCAGCGCTAGGGAGGTCCTTGTGTCCTCCACGGTCAAGGACCTCGTAGCCGGTTCTGGGATCCAGTTTGAGGACCGAGGCGAGCACGAGCTGAAGGGCGTGCCTGGAGCTTGGCGTCTGTTTGCTGTAACCGGCTGACCCGCTCCTAGCGGATCCGGATGCCCCAGAACACTGGCTCGGGGACCATCGTTCTGGGCTTTCAACCGAGCAGCATGCGCGGATGCTCAGTCGGCTGGCGGCGACGTTTCGAGAGCAGCTCGGATGCGTTGCAGGGTCTGTTCCATCCCGCCGTGTAGCTGGTTCCGTCGATCACGACTGGCCATGGCGCCGATGATGACCCAGCCAAGACGGCTGACCGATCGTGTGACTTGGTAGGACTCGGTCACTAGGGTGCCGCCGTCCTGGGGCTGGAACCGGTAGGTCCATTCGACCGTGCCGCCAAAGGGCTCAGTCCGGGCCCAGCTGATCAATCGGTCTGGATCAACCGCTGTGATGACGGGCTTGTTGACCGCGGAAGGCCCACGAGCGAACTTGTTGCGGGCTGCAAAGCGGGCGCCGACCGCGGCGGCGGAGCCCCGTCCAGCCAGTGGCATTCGATGATCTCGGGGCTGAACTCCGATATCCGGGTGACATCAGCGACCAGGCCATACACGGCGGCCGGCGGGGCGGCCACGTGAATACTGACCTCATCGTGGTCGAGGGATTGCATCACTTCCTCCTTCTTGGTGAGTCGGGTTTGCGGGCTCGGGCGGGCGTTCGTCGCTGCCTTCGAGCGGCAGCGTCATCGACAAGGAGGTCGATGAGGCGGTCGAGGTGGCGGGTCCAGCGGTTGCCACCGGGGTCGTTTGCCATCTGGGCATCGATGAGCCCGGCCGTCACGGCGAGGATGCAGTCGATGTCGCCTTGGTCGCTCACGCCGGCTTCGTGCAACAACGTGACGACGCGGGCCAGGGCCTCTTCCGCCAGGGCGTAGGCCCCGGGCGAGGGAGCAAAGCCGGGGATGTGTCGCTGGAAGAGCAGTTCACAGCGGCCTGGGTCCTCGAGCGCGAAGGCGACGAAAGCGCCGAGGCACCGTTTCACGGCGGCACTGGGATCGCCGGGGAGTCTGAGTGCGTCGAGCCGCTCGAGCAGCTGGCGGTTGCCATCGGCGAACATGGCGTCGTAGAGGCCGTGTTTGGACTCGAAGTATTCATACAAGGACGGCTGTCGCATCCCTACCGCCCGCGCCAGCGCGTGCAAAGAGACCCCGCCGATTCCGTGCTCCCTGGCGAGCTCCCAGGCACCCGCCACGATGGAGGCCACCTTCGCCTCCCGACGCCGCGTCACCGTTTTGGTCATTGGCTGAGTCGACCCTATCACCGATAGGCAGTGTTACCTATCGACGATAGGAAGTCAAGGCTTCATATCCAAAAGTCAAGGCTTCATGCGCCCCCGACCACCGGTTCGGGGGCAAGGCCCCCCGGCTTCGCGTATCCGGCCCCCCGCCCGCGTCGCTTCTGCTATCGCCCCACCCACACCCCGACCACCGGAGGGACCCGCCACCCTCCATCTCCGGTGTGCGCCTTTGACCGGTCCGGGGGGGTCTGTCCTCCTTGCCCACAGAGAGTGAGTGGGCGCTGAGGGACTCGAACCCCCGACCTGCTGGTTGTAAGCCAGCTGCTCTAACCAAACTGAGCTAAGCGCCCCTACCGGGGAAGTTGTCCCGACCTGCGGCGGCCCCTTCATTTGGGGTGAGCACCGTATCGCGTCGCCGGGATCTAGGACCAGATCCATCACTACGTATTCGTAGGCGACGCCAGAACCTCGATTTGTTTGCGGCCCAAATTGCGATCAGCGACCAATCCGGAGCGTATCTGGGTCCAGCCCCAGGTAGGAACGCAGGACCTCCGGTGACGCCAGGACCTCCTCGGGCGTGCCCCGGGCGACCTCCGCACCAGCATCGATCGCTATCGCCCGACTGGCCAACCCCCTGAGGAATGCCATGTCGTGCTCGATCACCAACATGGCGCAGCCCAGTGCCCTTCTTACCTCCTCGAGGAGGGCGGCCAGGGGCTCGGTCTCCCGCTGGGCGATGCCGACAGTGGGCTCGTCGAGTAACAGAAGGCGCGGCCTTTGGGCAACCACCGTGGCCAACTCGACGATTCGAAGAGTGCCGGTGGACAACTCGGTCGGAAACCTGAGCCGGAAGGTCTCCAGGTGGAGCAACTCGATGATCTCTTCCACTTCGGCACGGATGGCCCGCTCCCGGCGAGCGGTCACCGGCAGCCTTATTAGGGCGCCCGCCACCTTGAACCCGCCGTGGCGGCGGCCGACGCCCAGCGCCAGGATCTCCTCGACGGTCAGGCCCGGCCACAGCCGCGGGTCCTGGAAGGAGCGGGCGATTCCTGCCGCTGCCCGCCGGTGCATGGACCACGTGGTCACGTCCCGACCGTCCAGCACGACGCGGCCCGAGTCGGCGCTCTGAGCGCCGGTGAGCAGGTCGATGATCGTGGTCTTGCCGGCGCCGTTCGGGCCGATGAGCCCCACCACCTCCCCGTTGCGCAGCTCCAGGTCCACGCCATCCAGCACCGTCACTCCCCCGTAGCGCTTGACCAAGCCGCAAGCGGCCAAAACCGGAGCGCCGTCCGAGGCAGAGGGCGTCCTGGCTCTGGCGGCCGCGACCTCTTCCAGGGTGGCCGGCGGCGAGCTGGTCCGCCCCTTGAAGTCAGACAGGAACACGGCTCGAGCCAGGTCGTCGCGGCCGATGAGCTCGGAAGTCGAGCCAACGAAGAGGACCTGGCCGCGCTCCAAGAAAGCAGCCCGCTCAGAGACGGCCATGGCTGTCGAAAGCGACTGATCGGCCAGCACCACCGCGGTGCCGGCGCCGTGCACCGCCTTCACCCGCTCAATGAGCTGGGTAACTACTGAGGGAGCCAGGCCGAGTGACAGCTCGTCGATCAGGAGGAGACGGGGCTCGAAGAGAAACGCCTGGGCGAGGCTCAACATCTGCTGTTCCCCGCCGGAGAGCTCCCCGGCCGGCGTGTGCAGACGCTGCCGCAGCGCTGGGAAGAAGTTGAGCGCCTCTTCCATCGACGTCGCTCCCCCGAGGGCGGCGCTCTCAGCGTGCCGGCGCCGGCGCCGGCTGGGTCCGAGCGCCAGGCCCAGGTTCTCGGCCACAGTCAGGCCGGGGAAGATGCCCCGCCCACCGGGAACATGGATGACACCCCGCTCGACGACCCGGCGTGGATCGGCGCTCGTGATGTCGATCCCGTCGAACATGACGGCACCAGCGGTGGGGACCAAAAGGGCCGAGACGGTGCGTAGCAGAGTCGACTTGCCGGCACCGTTGGTGCCCAGCAGGGCCAGCATCTCCCCGTCGGCCACGTCCAAGTCGACGTCGAAGAGGACGTCGAGCGGGCCGTAGCCGGCACGTACCCCCCGGATCATCAGCAGTTGGGTCCGCCCCTCCAGCCGGGCCTGGCGGATCTCAGCCCGGGCAAGGGTGGAAACCTGCACTTTCTCGATGTCCCGTGCGATGAAGGCGCCACCCGAGGCCAGGATGAAGCCGCCGACCACGAAGACCGGGACGAAGACGATGATCCCCACCCGCAGGCCGAAGTCGTCCCCGATGGCGCCGACCAACGGAAGCACCGGTATGCCGACCAGGAACCAGATCGAGGCGGTGGCAAAGCCCAGGGTGCGCATGCGGGGCGGGATCACCAGTGACAGCAGCGTGGTCACACCAGGAACGATGGTGGCCATGACGCCGGCCAGCAGGAACTGGAAGACGGCCGCCATCCACACGCTCGTGGATAGGGCGAATCCGATCAGCAGGGCCCCGGCCAGGCTGGCGTTGACGGCGATGAGCCGCATCACCATGCCCGGCCGGCGCCAAATCAGAGGGCGCAAGACGGTGCCCCCGATGATGAGCCCGAGCACGGCTCCGGGCTCGGTCAGAGCTATCACGAAGCCGCGGGAAGAGGCGTCGAGGTGGAGGATCTCCTGATAGAAGAGGCTGGTGAACTGCCCGATGCCGATGGCGGCGACGGTGAGGAACGGGAGCGAGTAGTACAGCCGGCGCATCGACCGGTTGGCGAAGAGCGTCCGGAAGGTCTCGGTGAGGGTGGCCGGCTCGTCGGTCACTGAAGCGGTGGCCGGGTCAGCCCCCATCATCTCCCGCTCATAGCGCCCACGGACCGGCTCCTTGATCATGAGCCCGAACATCACGAGCAGCACAGTCGGCACCGCGAAGATGAAGAAGGGCGCCTCCCAGGTGAAGCCCAGCTCGATCAAACCGACGGTGGCCGGCGCCACTGCGCCAAGCACGGCGGCGAACGCGGCGTAAGCGAAAAAGACCTTGGCGCGCGCGCCCACGGGGAAGAAGTCGGCCATGAGGCTGTTGCTGGTTGATTGGAAGGCGCTACCGACCGACACCCCGAGGCGGGCCACGTACAACAACGTGAGACTGGCGAAGATGCCGGCCAGCCCGGTCAAGGCGGAGAAGGCCATGAAAATGAGAAAGCCGATGCACGTCATCCGCATCCGGTGCACGCGGTCCCCCGCGTAAGCGACAGGGATGTCGAGTAGAAGCCCGATCGGTGCCGTCACCGCGGTGATGGTCGCCAAGCCGGTCAGACTCAGATGGAAGCTGTCCTTGATGTCAGGCACCAACACGTTGAAAGCCGAGCTCTCGAACTGGGTCATGGCCCCCAGCCCGGCCAGGACGAGGAGTGGCACCACCGAGGCAGGCCATGTGATACGGCGCGGATCCAGCCAGAACAGGTGCGACGGTGGCTCGACGGCGGTCTCCGCTGCGACCGCAGCCGAGATTGCAGACTCGCGCTCCGGGGGCAGGGTTGGCGACGTCGAAGGGCCCGCGAACTGCGGCGCGGAAGGGACGGTCACCCGACCAGCCCCTCCACAGCCGCCGGTGCCGCCACCCCCACCTCTTCCGGCTGCGCCCGGCCGGTATCCGGCGGCAACAGCTCGGGCACGTCAAGGTGCCGGAGGGTGGCCAGTCGGCGCAGCACGCCGTCTCGGGCCAGATTGACCAGGCCGGCCAGGCCCTCGGGAAGGAACAGGAGAAGGACCACGATCCCCAGCCCGCTCACGAGGATCCCCCAGTTCGAGGGCAGCAAGTACTGAACCCCCCAGATGTAGATGACCCCGAATATGACGCCTGAGAGCGAACCGAGCCCACCGACAACGGCCATGGTGAAGAGGAGAACGCTGGTGTCAGCGCTGAAGGAGCCGTAGAACACCCCGCCCTGGTCCATTACGAAGAGGGCCCCGGCGAGCCCTGCCACCGCCCCGGAGAGCAAAAAGGCGGTCAGACGGATACGGGTCGTGGGCAGAGCCGTTGCCTCCGCCGCTATCTCGTTGTCACGCGTAGCGATCAAGGACCGGCCGGCCGCGCTGCGCCGCAAGGACCGGAGAGACAGCGCAACCAGGACGAAGACCCCCAAGCACAGGTAGTACATGGCTGCGTCCGAACCAAAGAGGTTGTGACCGAAGAGCGTTGGGCGCTTCACCGATTGAGCCACGAACGACGGGAACCACTGTGGCGGGAGGATGTACTCGTACATTGCGACGGCGAAGGCGAAGGTCGTAACAGCGAGGAACGGGCCACGAATGCGCAGGGCGGGCAGACCGATGAGAAACGCGGCCCCCGCGGCCGCCAGAACTCCCAGGGCCATTGCGGCGATCCAGTTCCAGGAGTGGAAGGCGTAGAGGAAACCGGCCACGGCCCCGCCAAGGCCGGCCAGGCCGAACTGGCCCAGGGAGATCTGCCCGGTCCAGCCGGACAGGACCACCAACGAGAGGCCGACGATGCCGTAGATGAGCAGCGGTGCCAGCAGATAGAGCTTGCCGATGGGGAGTAGGTGCGGGGCAGCAATGAGGAGGAACACCATCCCCAGGGCGGCCACTCGCCGGGCCCATCGCACCTCGGGTAGGCGGCTCAGCACTTGCGGCACCGGCTTGAACTGACGGACCGTGAGCCAGTTGATGCCCAAGCCATCGCCCGAGCGGGTGAAGCGACGGTGCTGGAGGAGCAGGGCGGCCACGATGATCACCACCAGCGTGGCGTCGACGAAGGGCACATTTGCCGAGGTCCAGGTGGCGCTGGCGTCGTAGACGCCCAGCAAGAGGGCCGCCAGCACTGTCCGGGGGATGCTCTCCATCCCTCCGATCACGGCTGCGGCTAGCACCCGCAGGAGGATGTCGTCACCCCCGGTGGGCAACGCGGCCGGCGAGTACCCGAACACGCCAATGTAGAGGACCAGGGTCGCCGCCGAGAGCACGGCGGCCACCGCCCAGACCCCCACATCGATCGGAAAGACCCGTATCCCGAGCAGGACAGCGCGCTCTCGATTCTCCGCCGAGCCCCTCATGGCCCGGCCCCAGTAGGTGAAGCGCAGAGCCGCCGACATGACTATGAGCACCACCGCAACCGACCCGAGGGTGATCACATCAGGCCCGTTGAAGATGACCGGATCGATGGTGAACTTGACCCCGGTGAGCGGGAAGTTGAAGCCGCCGCCGAACGAGCAGCCGCCGAACACCGAGCGGCTGCAGAGGATGGAGGGCAAGAATCCCACGAGGCCGGCCAGGGCCTGGGCCAAGCCGATGGTCGCCACCGCCACGAGAACTCGAGAACTGCGCCGCAGGCGGTAGATCACGAGCACATAAGTGAGGCCACCGGTCAGGCCCGCCACCACCAGGCCGAAGAGGACCGAGAGGTAGAAGTTCAAGCCGTGGCCGGTGGCCAACAGGGCGGCAGTCACTCCGCCAAGGAGTCCGAGTTGGGCCTGGGCGAAGTTCACGACGCGGCTCGAGCGGTAGATGAGGACCAGGCCGACGGCGGACAGCGAGTAGAAGGATCCGTAGACCAGTCCCAGCCCGACCACCCCGGGCGGCAGCCCGTGGGGCAGCACGTGAGCGGCTATGGCCCAGGCACCCACCAGGGTCACCAGCACTGTCAGGGGCACCAAGGCCCGCCTAATGCCCACTGGCCCGCAAGTATTCAATAAGGGTTCGTCCCGCGCCACGGGTCGAACTGGGACAAGCCGCACTCCAAGCCCGGTAGCGGCAATGTCCAGGCTCAGCGAGTAAGGACACCCCGGGACCCGCCGTGCCGGAACGACAAGAGCCGCCGCTGACTTGGGCGAGAAGCAGCTAAGCGGTCCCGAGTGGTGTCACGGGATCGAGGACGCTCGGACGCGGCGGTCCGGCTCTGCGGTTCGGGATCGCGCACCGATTGCGTGCACTTGCGCACCAGCCAGGCGGGCGTCTATCCGGTGGAAGAACCTGAATCAAGCCGCCAGCACGGAGACGATTGCGGACATCAGCTTTGGGTTGGCTGCGGCGATTGGACGTCTACTTGTTTCGCTAGCGATCCAAGGGTTCTGACCGTCCAGTTCGGTGACTGCAGCTCCCGACTCAGCACAGATCAACAGTCCAGCCAGATAGTCCCAGGGTTGCAATGCCACCGTTGAACCGAGCACGAACGCATCCAGCGCTCCTTCAGCCACCGAGCAGAACTCAAGCGATGCGCATCCAAGGGCCCGGTACTGCCACGACCCGAGCTTCGAGTCCAGGTATCCGGAAATCCCAACGATGGATTCCTCGAGCGACTGACAGGGCGAAGGATGGACTGGACACCCATCTCGCCATGCCCCAAGGCCACGAATAGCTTGGAACCGCTGGCCGGTGGCGTGGTTCACGACCGTCCCAATCCAAGGCCCGTCGGCATCGAGAACACAAATGCTTGTCGAGTAAAAAGGCACCCCACGATGTGCATTCGTAGATCCGTCGATTGGATCCAGAACCGCAATAAGAGAGGAGTCACGCCGAGTCCAGCCAGACTCCTCCGAGAGCACTGAGAGCCCAGCACCAGCAAGTTTTGCCACGGCGGCTGCGTCGGCCGCGACATCCAGCTGATACTGGCCGGGGCGATCGGTCAGACCTGACTCCCCCAGGTCGTCTACCGCTGCCTTGGCTGCCAACGACACGTCGAACAGCAGGTCAACGAGGGCATGGGCGTCCACAGCCCGACGCTACCGGCTGGGGCCGTCCCAACACCTCACGTTCTAGGCTTTCTGGCGTGGCAGCGATCGACGTAGCCGGCTATGTAGCCGACCTCAAGGATCACTCCGTGGACCACGGGTTCCATGTCCACGACGAGCGGCACTTTGTCGAGACGTACTCCCTACGTCAGGTCTGGGAGGTCGACCTTCACCCAGAAGAGGGGTGCGGGGGACCCGTTGACCTCCACCTAGCGCTTGACGTCGATCCCCGTGTGCTCTTGAGCTTCGAGGACGTCGTCCTTGGGCTCGCCGATGACGAGGAGCCTCCCGACGAGTATCACTTCCCGCTCAGCTTCACCTGGGCTCTTCCGCCGCTTCCAAAGGGTCCGGACCTCCTCCGCCTGGCGATCGACCTCGCGGGGATCGGAGGTATCGAGCTTCCGCTCGAGGTCTCAGCCATCGATTCGTTTGCCTCCGCCACGGACGGCCCCGAACGCCGACTCAGCGTCTTGGCACGCCATCCCGTCTCGTTGGCCAAGATTCTCGCCGGGGAAGAACTGCTGTGCGACGTCTTCGATAGGAGCTTGAATGTGAGTCGATTTCTCCTTGAGGCCGCTGCCGGTTGGCTCGGCTGACTCTTCGTGCGTCGGAAAGTCGGAGGCATATTGATCGGAGTGGTTACCGGATCATTGCTCCTGGCTTCTTGTAGTCAGCAGTCTGCTCTTGATCTTGCTAAGAAAGCCTGCTCCGATGTTCATCAGTCAATAGATGCATACGAGCAGGGCGTTCGAACCACCAGCTCCTCTGCACGGGCTCATGACTTGCAATTTGCAACCATCGAACTTCAGAAGGCCGAACCTCTAGCTGCGTCGGCGACGTCCTCCGATGGTCAGTGGAATGCGCTCATGACGACGCTAAGCGAATTGGGTCAAGTTGACGAAGGCCATCTCATCCCAGCCCTTCAGGCTCAATGTTCGGTTGCGGAAAGAAATTCCAACTATCAGCCGAGCATCCAAGGGCTTGGCATCGATCGCAATACCTCGACTGCCTAGCTCGACCTTCCGGCCCAACTGGGGTCTGCGACGTTGTGCGCCTTCAGTCGATCAGCGAGCCATCCGATGCTGTTCGGGCTAGACATCGCCTTCTGCCAACCTCGGACTACCTCCTCAAGTTGTTCCCGGGTATTGACATGGGCGACAACAACAACGACCATGCCAGACACAGGGGCATGGTCGCCCTTCTCGACATGGATGCCCCCGAACGGGTCTTCCCGCATCGGAGGGATTGGCTCGCGCATCACGTAGAGTTCGCCGGTGTCTTGGACCCAGTTCAGTTCGTAGCGAACGTCGTGCGCATCTCGCCACTCAGTTCCTAGTTCGACCTCGGGAGATTGCCGGCGTCGCTCATCCGCGTCGTAGAACTGGTCGATGTCCATGAACGAACTGCCTATCAGACGTACTCAAACGGACCAGCACTGAACTGGACACAGGCATATGCGCTGTGCTGTCCAAGCGGATCCTGCGAACAGAAAGTGAACTCTCCCACTAATGCCGTTCCCCCAAAGGCGTAGCTTCCATACCAAGAATAGTGCAGTGGTGCCACAACCACAGTTGGACCAGCTTGCAGGGCAGCATTGGCAATCACCACCGAACCCTCGCCGTTGACGAAACCGTCCGTATTACACGATCCTGAGGCCAAGGCCTCTTGTGCCGCTGCCCCCCCAAACCCATTATCGATCTGGTAGAAGCCAGCACAAGTCACACCATATGTTCCATTATCATAGAACTCGTCTATCACTCCAGGGAGCAGGTACACCGGTGTTCCAGTCGTGAACCAAACAACTGGGTCATGCTTGTGGACATTGAACGTAAGTCTCCATCTGCATGTGCCGGTGAAGCTGTTGCCAGCGACTCCAGAAGTACTTAGGCGTGGATTCGAGTTCAAGGGAAATGGGCCAGCAATAGTTGTTGGATGTTTGCCAAACATGGTGAGCGATGGTCTTGGACACGTCCCAGCTGCTCGACTAGCTGACGGAATATGAAAGCCCTGGTTCAGACCATGAACCGACGAGTTGGCCGCAAGGGCTGGGGCCGTCCAGAGAACAACAACTAAGGCCACAAGAGTGACTGCGTTAGAGACATTTCGAATCCGAGGCACGTCAGCAGTTCACTCTGGAACCGCGAGATTTGTCAATTTCAGGCGAGCTTGGACGCTATTGAGGACGCGGCGCTCAATATTGCCCCGTCGGCTCCGGTCGATGAGTACCTCAATTGTTCGCTTTGAACTTCGGCAAGTAGGTGACGAATGAGGTCGATGAAGTCAAGGGCCGGACTAACCCAAAGGTGGTGGGCTAGAGATCCTGGGATCGTATTGACTTCGTTCACCCAAATTTCCGAACCGTCCGATAAGAAGTCGACACGTGCTACGCCTTGAATGGAGCACAAGGAAGCGATCCTTCTAGTCGCATCGTGGATCGCCTTTTCGAGTTCCGATGTCACTTTTGCCGGCAACTCACGCGGGGCACTGACCATCCCCGCGCCGCCAGAGTACTTGTCCCGGTATCCAAGAATCCCCGACTCGTCAGTTGGACCAGACCTGATCGGACGCTCGATGGCCGACAACTGAAGCTCAGGCCAAGACCTGACTGCGATCTGCAAATCGAAGAGATCTGCTCGATAGGGCTCGACCACAGCGCCCCTGGAAAGGTGGACGCTGCTCCTCAGAAGAGAGAGCGCAGCACCGACGTCAGCCACAACCTCGATTCCGATTGATGATCCGCCGAACCGAGGCTTCACGATGTAGGGAGGAGCAAAGTCAACATCAGCCCCATTGGGGCACAACAAATGTCGGGAAAGGGTAGGCAGCCCCGCACCGGCCACCACGGCCCCAAAAGCGAGCTTGTCCATCCCCAGAGCTGCACCGGCCACCGAGGGGCCGGTGTGAGCGACACCGGCAAGCTCCAACGCGGCTTGAAGAGTGCCGTCCTCCCCAGGGCCGCCGTGACAACATACAAGTGCGACGTCAATCTGGAGTTGACGCGAGCGCAAACTGCGGCCACTCGATCGGAACCCACCCCCAGGCCCGAGTACCAACTCGATTCGTGAGGCGCCCCTGGGTGGCCCATCGATGAAGTCGCGTCCTTCGAGGCCCGGGTCGACCTCGTACCAGTCACCGCCCTTGGCCCAGTAGATGCCGTGGACCCGATCTCCGCCGTCGAGAAGGCATCGAGAGGCTTGTAGCCCGGTCAAGATGCTGACGTCATGCTCGGGGGATGGGCCCCCGAAAATCACACCCACCTCAGGCAAGCCGTCGCCTCCACTCGCGCCCGCCGTCCGGTTGCCGGCGGGGTAGAGGTCAAGGGTAGTGGTCGGGGAGGTCGTTCTCGTACAGCACGGCGTCGCCACTCGACAGGTGCTCGCGCACCCAGTGAACAGCGTCTTCCCGTCGCCGGAGCCTGACGGCTCTGTACGCGCCGGCACCCGCAATGAGTGCTTCCCGATTGGTTCTCCCCACGACAACCAGATCGCTGCCACCCTCGACGACTGCCTGCGCGAACCGGCGATTCTCTTCGAACTGACGCGGACCCAGCTCGACCATGCCCGGCGTCACCACCACCCGGCGTCCGCGGCCGCCCGCCTGTTTGAGCACTTGGAGCGCAGCCAGGGCTCCGGCGGGGTTCGAGTTGAAGGTGTCATCGACAACGCAAACCCCGCTGGCAGCGGTAGCGAC
>JBEDUR010000084.1:0-8287 GCA_040414865.1 Acidimicrobiales bacterium | reverse complement strand
AGCACCCAACGGCGGCGCATGAGGGCCAGCAACCCGAAGGCGGTCCCGGTGATCACCAGGCCCTCGGAGTAGATCATGGAGAAGACGAAGGACCCGCCGAAGAACGCGAACAGGATCGTCGCCCGGTTGGCCGACCGCTGGCCGGCGTATTCGCGCACGAGCATCCACACTCCGATGGTGGCGGTGAGCCCGGTCAGGCTGGAGACGGCCACGCCCGAGGCGAAGTGGGTCAGGCCGGTCACACCCGAGAGTCCGCGGATGAGCAGTGGCAGGCCGGGGAAGAAGGCGATGGTGTTGGCCAGCACATGGCCGTTGCCCATTGGCAGCGTCGCCGGGTAGCCCTTGGTGACGACCCGCAGGTACCAGACACTGTCCCAGCGGTTGATGCGCCCACCCAGACTGCCGCCGCCGATGATCGCGACGATCGTCATCGTCACAAGGACGGTCGCCCGCGAGGCAAGGTAGATGAGGGTCGGACGCCAGGTTGCCTGCCAAAAGAGCGCCAGACGGCCGGTCAGCGCGACCGAGGCCGGCTCGGTCGGGAGCTCGGCCACCTGGGTCGGGGCCGCCGGCATCGAGACGCGACGGCGGGTGTCCGGCGTCGAGGTCACGGTGGGACGGGGCCCGAGTTCGGAGACAGGATCACGCTCGTCCATCTCCGGCCCGAGGCTAGCCAGGCGCATCCGGCCACGGTCGTCGCGGACACCGCCCAGAACCAATATCCAGCGAGCTGAGGCGTCCCGACCGGCCCGACCAGAAGGATCGTCGCCGCCGCCACCAGGGCCGGCACCTTGGACCACTGCGACGAAGTGCAGGCGAGGAAGATGAGGCCCCAACTCAAGTACCAGGGCCACAGCGTCGGTCCGGCCAACACGACCAAGGCGAGGACCGCCGCGAGCACCCGCACCAGGTTGTCCCGCCGGACCCGCCAGAGAAGCCAGAGTGTGCCGGCGGCGGCCATGATCCCACCCACGGTCTGCACCGCGGTGATCGTTCCGGATTGGGAGACGTGGATGTGGAACAGCGACAGGACCCGGGCGATCGCCACGCCGATTGAGACCGTTGGCGTGGCGTCGATCCGAAGCTCGGCCGGGATGCGCAGTCTGGAGGGTTGAAGCCACTGCCAGCCGAGCCCACTCGCCAGGGTGACGACGGCCACGGTGCCCACCACGACGGCGGCGTCCTTGACCAGGATCCGCAGCGCCCGGCGCCCCCCGCCGCTCAGGCGCAATTCGTCGACCACCAAGAAGACGAGTGCACCGGCGGCCGGCGCCTTGATCATGGCCGCCAGGGCGCAGAGCACGAGGGCAAGAGAGCGCCGGCCGCCGAGCGAGAGCGAGACGCCGGCCACCACCAACCCCATCATCAAGCAGTCGTTGTGGCCCGAAGCCATGAAGCTCAACAGGACGAGCGGACTCAGCACGCCCAGCCACAGAGCCATCGCAGGGTCGGTACCGAGCTGTCGGGCCAGGCGCGGCACGAAGACGGCGAGCAGCGCCATGCCGACGATCTCGATCGCTCGCATCACGATGACCCCGGGCACGATCGAGGTACCGACAACGGCGGTCACCGCCCGGGCGATCTCGACGAAGAAGGGGCCGTAGGGCGCGGGCGAGTGGCGCCAGACGCTCGCAATGGAGTTGATGAGCGGGCCCGGCCCGAGAGCTGACGGCGACAAGTGGTACGGGTTGAGCCCGCGGTGCGCCAGTAAGCCCTGTCCGATGTAGCTGTAGAGGTCCTTGCTGAAGATGGGTGGGCCGAGCAGGAGAGGGATCGACCACGCGACCAGCACGACGACCGCGGCCCGTATCGACAACCGACCGCGGCGGGCCTCTACCCCCACCCCGGCCCAGCCACACAGGGCCAGGGCGGTGGCCACATAGAAGAGCACGCGCAGCAGCCCGAGGTGCCCGGCCGGGACGTGAAACCACCACACGCCCCGGGGTGGATCGGGCAGCGGGCCGAGCCGGGTGCCGGTCACCACCATCCCCGAGTACCCGATCACGCCGCAGACCGTCGAAACCCAAAGCGGAATACGCAGCCCCGAGGTCCCCGCGATCGGGGGAGCCGAGGGCGCGGAGCGCTCCAGGACCGAAGCCGGCTCCTCCGCACCGGGGGACGGTTCCGCCGGCGGCCGGGCCGGGCTGACGTTCACCCGCCGTTCCCGCGACCCCGCTCCGGCGGCGTCATCCCTGGTCGTGTGCAGTTGGCGGCGCCACCAGCGCGCCGGCGCGGTCCGCGGTCGGGTGGCCGCCATGAAAGGTGCAGCCTACCGGGCTCCAACCGCCCCAAAAGGTCATAGGGTGCACTGCAGAGGGGTCCTCCGTGCGAGAGCATCTCAGACACAATGGACAACCCGCTTCTGCTCATCCGCCGACGGCTGGCGAGTTTCGCTGCTCCGACTCCGACACCCAACGGGGACGGGCACGCGGGGGCGGTACCCGAGCACCACGTGCTCGAGCGGTGTGCCTGGAGCCTTGTGTGGACCGGGGTGATGATCGGCGGGGTCACGCTGTGGGGCTCGTGGACCACCTGGCCAGTGGTCGACGTCCTCGCCCCGGCACTGGTGGCGTTGGCCCTGATCGGCTTCGCCATCTGCTGGTCTGTCCCCAGTCCGCGGGTCTGGTACCACGAGGGCCTCGCCCTCCTCGGGGCGCTCGTGTCGATCACCGCGCCACAGGTCTCCAACATCCACACCCGGCTGAGCTACTCCACTGACTCGGCCGCCCTGGACCACGTCGCCGCCCGAGTCCTGGCGAACGGGCACAACCCCTACGCGATGGCACTCTCGGCCAAGGCGGCGGTGTTGCTCCAGAGCCCCCAATACTTCTGGACCTATCTGGCCACCGGGGGTCACGTCGGCACGGTGTCGTACCCGGCCGGGTCGTTCCTGGTCTATGCGCCGGCCTTCGCCCTCGGGTTCCATCACCTCGTCGTCGACTGGATGGACCTCTACTTCTGGCTGGCGTCAGCGGTCCTCCTCTTCTTCCTCGTACCCCGGAACTTGCGTTGGCTCGCCGTCCTGGTCTCGTTGATCGGCATCTACACCGCGGTCTTTGCCGGCGGGGGCACCGACGCCGCCTTCCTCCCCTTCGCCATGGTCGCCCTCTGGCGCTGGGACCGTTACGGGCGGGGCCGGGGGGCCGGCCTGGCCGGGTGGATCGGACCGATCGCCCTCGGGATCGCCTGCTCGATCAAGCAGACCCCGTGGTTCCTTCTCCCCTTCCTGCTCGTTGGGATCGCCATCGAGACCCGGCGGGCCGGCCGCTCCGCGATCCCGGTGGTCCTGCGGTACCTAGGCATCACGCTCGCCGTCTTCGCCGCGGCCAACCTGCCCTTCGCCGTCATGGACCCGTCGGCCTGGTGGAAGGGCTCGGTTCTCCCCTTTGCCAAGCCGCTCGTGGCCGATGGCCAGGGGCTGGTCGCCCTCGCCCTGCACGGCCTGACCGGCGGGGCCAACCTCGACCTGCTCACGGTGGCGAGTGTCCTCGCGTACCTCGGGGTTCTGGTCGCCTTGATCGCCTGGTACCGGCCCCTGAAGCGGCTCTGGCCGTTCCTCATCGCGGTGCCGTTCTTCTTCACCGCTCGAAGCTTTTCCGGCTATCTGCTGGATCTCATTCCAGCCGCGTTGGTCGGAGTCGTCACCGTCGAGACGGCGGCCGCTTTGCCGCGACGTCTCCGCCTCGGCCGTCTCCCGGTCAGCTGCTTCCTGGTGGGTGTGCTTGCCGCCGCGACCGGGGCGACCGCCGGGTTGGCTCTCACCAGCGCGCCGTTGACCCTCGAGCTGGTGTCGGCCGACATCGCGTCGAACCAGCAGCACGTGTTTGCCGTGAACGTTGCCGTAACCAATGACACCGACGCCACCCTTCATCCCCGCTTCATGGTCGACATCGGCGCCCCCCACCCGATCGGGTTCTGGACTACCCCGCACCACCAGCCGGTCGTCATCCCCCCACACGCCACCGTCGGGGTCACCCTGTTCCCGCCGGCGCAGACGCTCGTCTACTTGCCCCCGTGGTCGGCGGACTACGTCATCCAGGCCTACACGTCGAATCCGACCGCCCTGAGCACGACCGCCGACATCTGGCACAACTACATCCCCAAGCAACCGGTCCCCTGAGCCCCGCCCTGGGAGCCGGGAGGGTCAATGCCGGGCGAATGCCTCGAGCGCGAACGCCCGACCGGCCGCTGCCCGAGCGGTGAAGGAAAAGATCCCCGGGCCGGACAGCTCCGCGGCCGCCTCGGCCGGCGCACCGAGCCATTAGCGGGCCAGCGCCTGTCGCAGGCTTGGGGCCAGGTCCCCCCGGCGCCCGACCGACACCCGCTCGAGCCCCAGCCATCGAGCCAGGGCGGCAAGCTCGGCCGCCGCCGGCTCGGCGATGGATCCTCTCGCCTCGCCGTTCTCGGCATGGGCCGCCCGGACGAGGAGGACGCCCGCCGGTCGATCGGCCTTCAGGTCGAAGCGAGCGACCAACCGGTCGCACAGCAGCAGCGGTAGCACGTAGTAACCGTGGGTACGCGCTGCCTTGGGGACGTAGATCTCGATTCGGTAGTGGAAGCCGAACAGCCGCTCGGTGCGCCCTCTGGTCCAGATGAGCGAGTCGAACGGGGAGACCAAGGTGGCTTCTTCCCGTCGTGGCGCCCGGGGCCGGGTCGCGGTCGGGACATAGGCCTGCTCGGCCCAGCCCTCCACGGACACCGGCAGGAGGCGGCCCGCCTCGACGAGCTCGGCCACCCGCCGCCGGGCCGCGGGACGCGGGAGGACGAAGTAGTCGGCCAGGTCGGTGGCCGTCGCCACCCCAAGCGCGGAAGCGGCCACTGCGACCAGCTCCCGGTCAGCCTCCTCGGCGCCGGGCACCGGGGCCTCGAGTGCCTCACGCGGGATCACCCGCTCGGCGAGGTCGTAGACGCGCTCAAACGACTCGCTACGCCATGCCGCCAGCACGCCATCGCCGAAGAGGAGCTCCAGAGCTCGCCGGCCGTGGCTACGCCGGTCCCACCACTCGCCAACCTGACGGCGGGGATCGGTCAGCTCGGAAGCGGTCAGCGGGCCACGGTCGGCCACCTCGGCGAGGACCGCCGAGATATAGGCCGTGTTGGCCCGGCGCCAGGCGGCCCGGCGGTGCTGGTGCGCCGACGCACCGGGACCGTCGCGGCCGAAGCCGACCATGCGCGGTCGCAGCAGCGGGTAGAGGGCCGATGGCAACAACGAGGCGGCGTGGCCCCAGTACTCGAACCATGGTTGGCCGGGGCCGGTCATGGCGATAAGGAGATCGCGGTCATACGGACCGAGCCGGCTGAACGGCACGAGAAACTGGGTCCGACATAGAACGTTGACCGCGTCGAGCTGTATCGCCCCGAGGCGGGCGAGAAGACCGGTCAGCCGGCGCCGACCGGGGTGCCTCGCCGTGTCGTGGCCCCGGGGCCCGGCCAGTCCTTGGGCCGCGATGGCCAGCCACCGGGCCTCGCGGCTCGACAGCGTCGCCGTGGACAGCGCTTGCACTTGGGGTCCTCTACTCGGGGATCAGGGTCGCCGGGCAGAACAGGGCACGCGCCAAGTCGCCGAGAGCCGGCCAGCGCTCGGGGTCAACGGCGTGGCGGCGGTGCCGCGAACCGTGGTCGTCGAAGGCTCCTCGTTCAAGACGCTGCGCTCGGTCCAAGTCTCGCCTGCGGTCGTCAGACGAACGCGTGGACGACCGCCCGGTAGTAGCTGAGACTGGGATGGTCGGTCGGGCCGGTGGAGGCAATCGGCCTGAGCAACCGACGCCCGCGAGCGGCAAGCGAGGCCACGGCCACTGGCGGTTCGACCTTGGGAACCACTCGGCGGAACCCGGCGGCGAGCGCCCACTGGGTCAGGCCGGCCAACGTCGGCACGTACCAGTTGCCGTAGTCCCCGATGAACTCTCCGCCGAAGAACTGCACCAGGTTGTGGCCCTCCAAGCCAGCGACCGATACCGCCTGAGTCTCGATCACCGCGACCTCGGTGGTGACCCGGCGCACGCGTTCCAACACGGTGAGCGGCTCCTTCATGTGATACAAGACGCCCAGGTACAGCACGACATCGAAGGTGCCGACCTCGGAGAGGTCCACGGTGGCGAAGTCGGCCACCATGGGCTCGACCTTGGACGACAGCGCCTCCCTGGCGAAGTCAAAGGAGGCCCGCCCGGGCAGCTCGGAACGCCAGAAGTCGGTGGTGTCCCGGTTGTGGTCGGGCAACACTCCGGCGTCGGCGCACTCGGTCCAGTACTGCCGGCGGGCGACCATGTCGACCCCCCACACATAGTGGTCGAGAGCGACCACCCGGGCCGCTCCGAGCCGCTCGGCCTGAAACGAGTAGTAGCCGTCCCAGGCCCCAATGTCGAGAACGCTCTTGCCCTGGAGGTCGGGCATTTTGTCCGGTCCGACGTACGGACCCAAGGACAAACCGTTGGTTACGACCCCCTGGCCGAGGTCGATCCGGTGGAACCATCCCAGGGCCTCGGCGCGAGCCCGTAGCTCTTCGGGGCTCAACACGGCCGCCATGGTATCGAGTGTCGGTTGTCCGAACGGCTCCGATCGGCCTAGACATTGGACATGCACGGAGCCGTTCTCAACACCAGCCCGGGCGAGCTCGAGATCACCGAACTCGCCATCGACAAGCCCGGACCGAGGGAGGTGCTCGTCAAGACTGCCGCCGCGGGGCTGTGTCACAGTGACCTGCACATGATCGACGGGTCCCTCCCAGGGCGGGTGCCGTGCTGCCTCGGGCACGAGTCCGCCGGGGTGGTCGAGGCTGTCGGCGACTTGGTCGACTACCTGAAGCCGGGCGACCACGTCATCAGCTGCCTGTCGGTGTTCTGCGGCCATTGCGAACACTGCCTGTCCGGCTACCCCAACCGCTGTCAATCGACCGAGATGCGCCGTGGGCAGGGCCAGCCGTCGCGTCTCAGCCTGGAGGACGGCTCGCCGATCAACCAGGCATTCCAGCTCTCGAGTTTCGCCGAGCTCATGCTGGTGCATGAGAACGCACTGGTGAAGATCACCGACGACATCCCGCTCGACCGGGCCGCGCTCATCGGCTGCGGCGTGATGACCGGAGTCGGTGCCGTGATCCACACCGCCGGCGTCCGCCCTGGACAGACGGTGGCTGTCATCGGCTGTGGTGGCATCGGCCTCAACGTGATCCAGGGAGCCCGTCTCGCCGGTGCGGGACGGATCATCGCCGTGGACCAGGTGCCGATGAAATTCGAGCTGGCCAAGGAGTTCGGGGCGACCGACACCGTCGATGCTTCGGCCGGTAACGCGGTGCAGGCGGTGATGGAGATGACCGGCGGCGGAGTCGACCACGCCTTCGAGGCGATCGGCCTCAAGGCGACCGCCGAGGCCGCCTACGGGATGCTCAAGTCGGGGGGGACGGCCACGGTGGTTGGCCTGCTCCCGTTCGGTGCCACCATCGAGATCCCGGGGCTCTCGCTCCTCGGCGAGCGCAAGCTCCAGGGATCGCTCATGGGCTCCAACCGCTTCCGGGTCGACATGCCCCGGCTGGTCGATCTCTATCTGCAGGGACGGCTCGAGCTCGACAAGCTCATCTCGGCCCGGATCTCCCTCGAAGAGGTGAACGAGGGGTTCAAGGCAATGCAGTCCGGTGAGGTAGCCCGCTCGGTCATCCTGTTCGACTGAGCCGCGTTCGGATTCGACGGTCGGGCCTCCGGCCGTCGAACGGCAATACCGCTACCAGCCTCTCCACGGCTACGCGCGGCACAATCAACGCCGCTTCATGTCTTTCAAACCGGACGTCTCGATCGTCGTTCTGATTGTCGCGTGAACGCGGTGACTGAGCCCTCGAGCACTCCGCTTGCGTACTATCCGGCCTCGCGAGCTTTGTGATTTCACACGATGACGACGTCGACCAGGCGACCCCCCAATGCACCGGCCGCAAGCCGGAGGTGGTCCGGGTGCCAGCGATCTCGGTCTTCGCGCGCGGTCGATCCGAGAAATCCAGCCCGACCTCGGCGAGCCCTAGGGTCAGGAGGTAAGCGCGAAGACATTGCCCCGCGGGGATGCTGACCGCACCGCCGACACGACCGGGCCCACTCAGGAGGCGAAATGCGCGCAGGACGGAAGGTGGCCACGGCGGTGGTGACGGCCTTCGTGGTGGCCGCGGGCGGGATGATGCTCGCCCGGGCGCTCGGCTACCGGCTCGGGCTCGACACACCCGTACGGTGCCGCCGGGGACACCTCTTCACCACGACCTGGATTCCCGGAATCAAGCTGAAGGCTCTCGACCTCGGGATCGCCCGGGTTCAGT
>JBEDUR010000083.1:0-14644 GCA_040414865.1 Acidimicrobiales bacterium | reverse complement strand
TGATCTCAGCAAACTCGGTCGCCGTGAGGCTCGCCCCCCCGACCAGGAGCCCGTCGACGTCCGGCTCGGAAACGAAGTCGGCGGCGTTTTCGGGGCTCACCGAACCCCCGTACTGGATCCGCACCCCCGCTCCGGCCTCGGCCCCCCCGGCCTCGCTGACCAGCGAACGGATGTAGGCGGCGGCGTCGGAGGCGTCGACGTGGGTCGCGGCCCGGCCGCTGCCGATGGCCCAGATGGGCTCGTAGGCGATGACCAGCGAGGTCATCTCATCGGCCCCGAGCGCTCCGAGGGCCGAGTCCAGCTGGGCCCGGATGCGGCGCTCGGTGGTCCCGGCGTCGCGCTCGTCTGCGGTCTCCCCCACGCACAGGATGGGGGTCATCCCGTGGCGCCGCACCGCGCCGAGGGTGGCCGCCACCACCTCGTCGTCCATGTGGAAAAGCTGCCGGCGCTCCGAGTGGCCCACGATCACATAACGCACGCCCAGCCGGGCCAGCATCGGAGCGGCAACCTCCCCGGTGTACGGCCCCTCGTCGGCGGTGTGGCAGTGCTGGGCGCCGAGCGCCAGGGGCAGCTGCTCCCCCTCGACCAGCACCTGGACGGTGCGAAGATCGGTGAAGGGCGGGTGGACCGAGATCTCGACCGCCGCCAACTCGACCGTCGACAGTCGCAGGCCGAGGTCGCGGACGGTGTGGAGCGCCACGATGTGGTCGTGGTGCATCTTCCAGTTCCCACTGATCAGGGGGCGCCGTGGCCCCGAGCGCGACGGGGCACCGCCGGTCGATGGTGGCACCGGGGCGCTCAGGACCCGGCAGGCGCGTTGGGGGCGGCCCGCAGCGCGGCCAGGGCCGGGAGGTCACCCAGCTCCATCAGCGCCAGGGAGGCCCCGCCCCCCGTGGAAACGAAGTCGATCTGCCCGGCCATCCCCAGGCGGTCGATCGCGCTCACGCTGTCGCCTCCGCCGACCACGGTGTAGCCGCGGGAGGCGGTGACGGCCCGGGCCACCCGGGCCGTCCCCTCGGCGAACCGCTCGTCTTCGAAGGCGCCCAGCGGCCCGTTCCACAACACCGTGCCGGCCTGGGCAATCGCCTCCTCGAAGGCCGTCGCGGTCTCGGGCCCGATGTCGAGCCCCTGCCAGCCGTCGGGAATGTGCGACCCGAGGACCTTGGTGTCGGCCTGCGTCGCCGGACCGACGGCCGGCACTCCGAGCCCCCGCCCGCCGGGTTCGAGGGCGACCACGTCGTTCGGCAGGAGGACCCGGGCTCCCTCGTCGAGCAGTCGCCGGCATTCGTCAAGGTAATCGGGGTCGATCAGGGAGGAGCCCACGTCGTGACCGAGGGCAGCCAGGAAGGTGAAGGCCATCGCCCCACCGATGGCGACGAGATCGGCCCGCTTGACCAGGGAGCGCACGACACCGATCTTGTCCGCCACCTTGGCACCGCCCAGGACGACTACGAACGGGCGCTCAGGGCGAGAGAGCAAACCGTCCAGGACCTCGACCTCCCGGACCAGGAGCTGTCCGGCGGCGCTCGGGAGCAGGCGGGGCGGGCCGACCACCGAGCCCGCGGCCCGGTGCGCCACCCCGAAGGCCTCGTTCACGTAGGCATCGAACCCGTCCACTAGGCGCTCGATGAAGTCGGGGCTGGCTGTCGCCTCGCCCGGGTCGAAGCGGAGGTTCTCGGTCAGCTCGACCCCCGGGCACAGGCTCTGGAGCGCCTCGGCCACCGGGGTCATCGACCAACCGGGGTCCGACCGGCCGTCGGGGCGCCCGAGGTGCGAGCAGACGGTCACCTCGGCACCGCGGTCGAGGAGCCAAACGAGCGTCGGCAGGCTGGCCCGGATCCGGAAGTCATCGGCGACCACCCGGCGCCCGTCCCGTTGTTCGAGCGGCACGTTGTAGTCGGTCCGGACCAGTACCCGGCGGCCCCCGAGCTCCGGGAGGTCCTTGAGCATCGGCAGGCCCGCCAGCGGATTGGCAGAGGTCACTGCGACCTGCCCACCAGGCGCACCAGGTCGATCAGCCGGTTCGAATAGCCCCACTCGTTGTCGTACCAACCGCTGGCCTTGATTAGCGTGCTGCCCCCGACGGCCACGGTCGTGGTCAGGGTTGCGTCGAAAATGCACGACGCCGGGTTGCCGAGGATGTCGGAGGACACGATGGGGTCCTCGTTGTACTCCAGGACGCCGCAAAGCGGCCCTGCCCCGGCCGCCGCCCTGAACGCCGTGTTCACATGCTCAGTCGTGACGTTGACGGGTACGAGCACCGAGAAGTCGGTGATCGAGCCGCACGCCACCGGCACCCGCAGCGCGCTGCCTTCGAGCCGTCCGGCCATCTGGGGCATCACCAGCCGAGTCGCCCGGGCCGCGCCGGTGATGTTGGGGACGATGTTGACCGCAGCCGCCCGGGCCCGCCGCGGGTCCTTGTGCGGCAGGTCGAGCAGGTTCTGGTCGTTGGTGTAGGCGTGCACGGTGGTCATGAGGCCGCCCTCGATGTCGAAGGCGTCCTCGATGACCTTGACCATGGGCAGGAAGCAGTTGGTCGTGCACGAGGCCATCGACACAACGTGGTGCAGCTCGGGGTCGAACGAGGTGTCGTTGACCCCGATGACAATGGTCGCGTCGGCGTCCTCGGAGGGCGCCGAGACGATCACCCGGGAGGCGCCGCCCTTCAGGTGGACGCTGGCCTGGGAGCGGCGGGAGAACACCCCGGTCGACTCGATGACCACGTCGGCCCCGAGTTCGCCCCAGTCGAGGGCGGCTGGATCGCGCTCGGAGACGACCGCGATTCGCCGATCTCCGACGACGAGGTTGGCACCCTCCACCATCACCGGCACCTGCAGCCGCCCGTGGGTCGAGTCGTAGCGGAGCAAGTGGGCGTGGATGTCGGCCGAGGTGAGGTCGTTCACGGCCACGACGTCGACGTCGGCACCGGTGTGGAGCACCGCCCGCAAAAAGTTGCGTCCGATGCGTCCAAAGCCGTTGATGCCAACTCGAACGCTCATGTCCGGCTACCTCCGACCGATGCCCTCATGCCGCTGGACACCTCCGGCGACCATCTGTCTCGGCTGTACGGGCGCTCATCCGAGCAGACCCATGAGCGCTTCCGCCAGTCTGGCAGGGTCGTGGACCCGCCTGGCGGGATCAGTGAGCCTGGTGTCGGTCACCGGGAGCCCGACCTCCCCAAGGGCCATGCCGATCGAGGTGTCGCACAACACCCGGTCTACCCGGATGCCGTGGACCTCGAGCGCCGAGAGGTGACGCCCCACGTCGTAGCCCTGGGTCTCGGGGATCTGGGGCCGCAAGTTGCACACAAAGACCCGCTGGGCGGAAGTGGCAGCGATGGCCCGGGCCAGCTCGGGCACGCACGCCGCCGCGATCACGCTTGTATAGAGGGAGCCGGGCCCGATCACGACCTGGTCGGCTTCAAGGACGGCCCGCACGGCACTGAGCGGGGGCTCGGCATCGTCGGGAACCACGCATACAGAACGGATCAGGCCCGACTGAGACACCGCCACTTGCCCCTCGATCTGACCGTCCAGAGCATCGGCCTTCAGCACGACGGGCTCGGTCGTGGCCGGCAGCACCCGGCCCACCGCCCCGAGCAGACGAGCGGCCTCATCGATGGCAAGCACGAGGTCGCCGGTCGCCCCAACCAGGCCGGCCAGCACCAGGTTCCCGAGGGCATGGCCGGCCAGCTCGCCCTCCTCGAAGCGGCGCTGGAAGGCGACCGAGAGCGGGCTGCGCTCATCGGTCAGTGCAACCAGGCACTTTCGCATGTCCCCGAGCGCGACGACATCGAGCAGCTCCCGCAGTCGCCCGCTCGAGCCACCGTCGTCGGCCACCGAGACGATGGCCGTGATCCGCTCGGTGTAACGGGTCGCTGCCCGGAGCGTCACCGCGGTGCCGTGCCCGCCGCCGATGGCCACCACCTTGGGGCCGTTCATCTACTGTCCGACCTCACTTCTCGATGTCCCGGTGGATCACGGTCGCCGACACGCCGCCCGCCGCCAACCGTGAGCGGAGTTCGTCGGCCAGCACCACAGACCGGTGCCGTCCCCCCGTGCAGCCGATGGCCACCGTCAGGTATGACCTGCCCTCTCGCACGAAGGCCGGCTCGAGCGAGAGCAGGAGGTCGACGATCTTTTCCAAGAAGCTCTGGGTTTCGGGTCGATCGAGCACGTATTTGCGGACCGGGTCGTCCATCCCGCTGAGCTCTACCAGACCCTCGACCCAGAAGGGGTTGGGCAGGAACCGGCAGTCGAACACGATGTCGACGTCGAGGGGGATTCCGTGCTTGTAACCGAAGGAGACGATCGAGGTCTGCATGACCTGGTTGCCGGGCTCGCCCCCGAACATCTCCAGGATCCGAGAGCGGAGCTGGTTCACGTTGAGGTCGCCGGTCTCGATCACCACATCGGCCTCGGCACGGAGCGGCGTCAGGCGGCAGCGCTCGTCGGCGATCGACTCCTCCATCCCGCGGGCAGCCAGCGGGTGGCGGCGTCTCGTCCCCTCGAAGCGCCGAATCAGCACCTCATCGGGCGCGTCGAGGAAGAGCACCCGGACGCTGTGCCGGGATCTCCGCAGCGTGGCCAGGATCGGCGGAACGTCTTCGTGGGGCTCGGCCCCGGCCCGACCGATCACCAGGGCGATGCGCTCTCCGTCGTCACCGGGCCGCTCGACCAGGTCGGCCACCCGGGTGATCAGCGCCGCCGGCAGGTTGTCGATGACGAACCACCCCAGGTCCTCGAGGGCCGCGCCGACGGTCGATCGGCCCGCCCCCGACATCCCGGTCACGACGAGGAACTCGCCCATGGCTGACCCAGTCTTGTCCATTTGGGGGGCTCGGGGGTCAGACCGGCTCTTTTTCCCCGGCCCCGGAGATGCGCTCGACAACGGCCGCCGCCACCGCATCGGGCAACCAGCTCAGCCCGGCCAAGTCCTCCGGGGTGGCCCGTTGGACCCCACGTACCCCGCCGAACGTGGCGATCAGGCGCTTCTTGCGGGTCGGTCCGAGACCGGGGATCCCGTCGAGGACGCTGCGGGTCATCCGCCGGCCCCGCCGCTCGCGGTGGAAGGTGATGGCGAAGCGGTGGGCCTCGTCACGCACGCGCTGCAACAGGTAGAGGGCCTCGGACCCCCTCGCGATCCGGATGGGCGCCTCGGCGCCGGGGATGTAGACCTCCTCGAATTGCTTGGCCAGCGCGGCGACGTCGATCTCGTCGGCCAACCCCAGCTCCTCGAGCACGCGGACCCCGACCCCGAGCTGGCCCTTGCCCCCGTCGAGCAGGAGCAGCTGGGGCGGGTACGCGAAACGTCGGCGGGCGGCCGCTCGTCGCTCGGTCAAGTCGTCCTCGCTCCCCTCCGCCCGACGCCTGGACGCCTCGGCCCGCTCGTCGACCAGGTTGTGCAGCCGGCGGGTGAGGACCTCCTCCATGGCCGCGTAATCGTCGTTCCCGGGCACGTGGCGCACCGCGAACCGGCGATAGTCGGACTTCTTGGCCAGCCCATCCTCGAAGACGACCATCGAGCCGACGTAATCGGTTCCTTGCAGGTGGCTCATGTCGAAGCACTCGATCCGCAACGGCGCTAGCCGCAGGCCGAGGGCGGTCTGCAACTCGGTCAATGCCTTGGAGCGCGCGTTGTGGTCGCCGGAGCGACGGAGCCGGTGACGGGCCAGGTCCTCGGCCGCATTGCGAGTGACGGTCTCGTGCAACGCCCGCTTCTCGCCACGGCGGGGCACGCTCAAGCTCACCGGCCTGCCCCGCAGGCCAGAGAGCCAAGCGGTGAGCACCTCGACCGAGTCGGGGATGACCGGCACCAGCACCCGTCGGGGTACCTCGGCGCCCGGGGCACCGTAGAGCTCCTGGAGGACCCGCTCGATGAACTGACCACCCGAGAGATCCTCGACCTTGTCGGCGACCGACCCGCTCCGCCCCACCACCCGACCCCGCCGCACATAAAACACCTGGATGGCTGCCTCGAGCTCATCCTCGGCCACGCCGATCAGGTCCAGGTCCTCGGCGCGTTCGGAGACCATCTGCTGGCTCTCGGCCGCCTTTCGCACGGCCATCAGCCGGTCGCGCAGCCGGGCAGCCCGCTCGAACTCGAGCCCGTCGGACGCCTCCTCCATCTCGGCTCGCAGCCGGTCGACGACCGGGGCGGTGTCGCCGGAGAGGAAACGCATGAGGTCCTCGACCATCTCGGCGTAGCGTTCGGGCTCGACCGCGCCCACACAGGGCCCCGAGCAACGCTCGATGTCATAGAGCAGGCACGGGCGGCCGAGCCGGGCGTGCCGCTTGAACTTCGCCTCCGAGCAGGTTCTGAGGGGAAAGCTTCGTACCAGGAGGTCCAGCGTCTCGCGCAGGGCCCCCACGTGTCCGTAGGGGCCGAAGTAACGCACCCCCTTGCGCTTGCGTCCCCTGAACACGACCGGCCGCGGCCACTCCTCGTTCACAGTCACCGCCAACCAGGGGTAGCTCTTGTCGTCCTTCAGCCGAACGTTAAAGCGCGGCTTGTGCGCCTGGATCAGGGAGTGCTCCAGGATGAGCGCGTCCACTTCGGTGGCGACCACGACCCACTCCACCCGGTCGGCCTGGGCCACCATCTGGGCCGTGCGTTGGCTCAGCGCGCCGGGGTCGGCCCAGTAGTTGGGCAACCGGTGACGCAGCGACTTGGCCTTGCCGACGTAGAGGACCTCGCCGCCCTGGTCCAGGAACTGGTACGAACCCGGCGCATCGGGGATCGAGCTCGTGGGCGGGCGAACGTTCACCCCTTCACTCTCGCGCCCCCGCGGTCGGGTTCGAACGCTCACGTGCGCTCGGCCTGGGCTCGTCCCGCCAGGTCCCCGCCTGCGCTGTGGCCAGGTTCGGCGTGTGACTCCCGCAGGTCCACGCGTGCCGCTCGGTTCCCGGCGCGGCTCCTGGTCGGGCGGCCTCGGGCGATCCCCGGGCCTAGACTGGTGGAACAAAGCCGGCCTGGTATCCGGCCACATACACGCTCTGAGACCGACACCCCCGCGGATGGGCGACCAGGCTGTCCCCGCCGGTCAGATCAGGGCCTTCCCCACGAGGGGGTATTCCATGCTCCGACTCCAGGGTCCGCTCCCCGAGCGGTATACGAGCGCGTCCCCGCACGACCTGGCCGAGTGGATCGGCGCGGCCAAGGCGGCACTCGGAAACCGGCTGCTCATCCTGGGCCACCACTACCAGCGGGACGAGGTGATGGTCTGGGCCGACGCTCGAGGCGACTCTTTCGGCCTGTCCCGGATCGCCGCCGCCCGGCACGACGCCGAGTTTGTCGTTTTCTGCGGTGTCCACTTCATGGCCGAGTCGGCCGACATCCTGACCGGTCCCCACCAGCAGGTTCTCCTGCCTGATCTGAACGCCGGCTGCTCCATGGCCGACATGGCCGACATCGACGAGGTCGAGGAGGCCTGGGCTCAGCTCGGCGCGATCACCGACACCAATCGGGTGGTCCCGATCACCTACATGAACTCGTCGGCCGCGTTGAAGGCCTTCGTCGGGACCCACGGGGGGGCGGTGTGCACATCGTCCAACGCCAAGGCCGTACTTACCTGGGCGCTGGACCTGGGCGGCAACGGGCTTGGTGTCGGCGACAAGGTTCTGTTCTTCCCGGATCAGCACCTCGGTCGCAACACTGGATACGACCTCGGGTACGGCCCCTCCGACATGGCCCTGTGGAATCCGAGGCTCACGCTTGGCGGCTTGGACGAGGTGACGGTGAAGTCGGCCACGCTCCTGCTTTGGAAGGGTCACTGCTCGGTGCACCAGCGCTTCACGCCCGAGCACGTCGCCGCCTTCCGGTCCGAGCACCCCGACGGGATCGTGCTCGTCCACCCCGAGTGCGCCCATGAGGTGGTTGAGCTGGCCGACCAGGTGGGGTCGACCGATGGCATCATCCGCGCCGTCGGCGCTGCTGCCCCGGGCTCGACGATCGGCATCGCCACTGAGATCCACCTGGTCAAGCGGCTGGCCGACGAGAACCCCGACAAACAGATCTCCTGCCTCGACCCGCTGGTGTGCCCGTGTTCGACCATGTTCCGCATCGACGCCCCCCACTTGGCCTGGGTGCTCGAGGGCCTGGTCGAGGGCCAAGTGCGCAACCGAATCACCGTCGACGAGGAGACCGCCCAGGGGGCCCGGGTGGCCCTCGAGCGGATGCTGACCATCACCTGATCCGCCGAGCGGCGGCCGGATCCCGGCGGCTATCGCGGCCGCTCTGAGCCGGTAAAGCTCCCGGTCCGTGGTGGAATGAGCGCGATGCCACTCACCGTCGCCATCTCGGCGTCGTTCGGCGCCGGCGGCAACCTCGTCGGCCCGGCCGTGGCCGAGCGCCTGGGGCTTGCCTTCTTCGACCGGGCGATCCCGACTGCGGTGGCCGGCCGGTTGGCCGTCCCCATGGAGGAGGCGGCCGCGCAGGACGAGAAGGCCCCGTCCACCCTGGCGCGCCTCGCGCGGGCGTTCGCCAACATGGCCGTGCCCATGGCCCCCCAACACCTGGCCCCGGGGGACGACCCGGACAAATTCCGGGAACAGACCGAGCGGATCCTCCGCCAGATCGCCGAGACGACCGGTGGCGTGATCCTCGGGCGTGGCGCGATGGTTGTGCTGAGGGGTCGGCCTGACGTGCTCCGGGTTCGTCTTGATGGCGACGTCGATGGCCGGATCGCCCGAGTCGCCCAGCGCGAGGGCCTCGACCTCGAGGCGGCCCGAACCATGCAGCGCGCCACCGACGGGGCCCGGGACCATTACCTGCGTCTCTTCTACCGGGTGCGCCAGGAGGATCCCGGGCTCTACGACCTTCTCCTCGACTCGGTCCGGATCCCACTTGATACCTGCACCGAGCTGGTGGTGCTGGCGGCCCAGGCCACGGCCCGGGCGGCCGCGGGGTGAACCTCCCGTCTATCCCTTGAGCAGGGGTCGCAGCACCTCGCCGGTGTGGCTGCCGGGGGTCTTCACCACCTGCTCGGGCGTGCCTTCCGCGATCACCCGTCCGCCAAGATCGCCGCCCTCAGGCCCGAGGTCGATGATCCAGTCGGCGGTTTTCACCACGTCGAGGTTGTGCTCGATCACGACCACGGTGTTGCCCTGGTCGACCAGCCGATCGAGCACGTGGAGGAGCCGGCGGGTGTCCTCGAAGTGCAGCCCGGTGGTCGGCTCGTCGAGCACGTACAAGGTGTGGCCGGTTGGGCGGCGGGACAGCTCGGTCGCCAGCTTGACCCGCTGGGCCTCGCCGCCCGAGAGCGTGGGCGCCGGTTGGCCCAGCCGGATATAGCCCAGGCCCACGTCCACCAGGGTCTGCATGTGCCGGGCGATCTGGGGTTGATTGGCGAAGAAGCCCAGCGCCTCTTCGCAGGACATGTCGAGGACCTCGGCGATCGTCTTGCCCCGGAACGTGACCTCCAGGGTGTCGCGGTTGTAGCGGGACCCGTGGCAGATCTCGCAGGGTACGTAGACGTCGGGCAGAAAATGCATCTCGATCTTGATCGTCCCGTCCCCGGCGCAGGCCTCGCACCGACCGCCGCGCACATTGAAGGAGAACCGGCCGGGCAGGTAACCGCGGACCTTGGCCTCGGGGGTCTGACTGAACAGCCGGCGTATGTGGTCGAACACCCCGGTGTAGGTGGCCGGATTGGACCGGGGGGTCCGCCCGATCGGCGCCTGGTCGACGTCGACGACCTTGTCCAGCTGCTCGATGCCGCTCACCGCCTGATGCCGGCCGGGAATGGCCTTGGCCCGGTGGAGCTGGTGGGCGAGCGCGCGCAGGAGGATGTCGTTGACCAGCGTCGACTTACCCGAACCCGATACCCCGGTGACGGCGATCAGGCACCCGAGAGGGAGAGTGACGTCGATGTTGGTCAGGTTGTGCTCGCGGGCTCCCCGCACCACCACCGTTTCGCCGGTCCCAGGCCGGCGGCGTTCGGGAACGGGGATGGACCTCCGCCCCGACAGGTACTGGCCGGTGATGGACGCCTTGTTGGTCACCATCCCCTTGGTCCCGGTGACCGGCCCGGCGTGGACGATCTTTCCACCGTGCTCCCCGGCACCGGGGCCAATGTCGACGACGAAGTCCGCGCTGCGGATGGTCTGCTCGTCGTGCTCGACGACAATCACGGTGTTGCCCAGATCCCTGAGGCGAACCAACGTGCCGATCAGTCGTTTGTTGTCCCGTTGGTGGAGCCCGATGGACGGCTCGTCCAGGACATAGAGCACCCCGACCAGACCGCTGCCGATCTGGCTGGCCAGCCGGATCCGCTGCGCCTCACCCCCCGAGAGAGTCCCGGCCGAGCGGGCCAGCGAGAGGTACTCCAACCCGACGTCGAGCAGGAACCGCATCCGCTCGCGGACCTCCTTCAAGACTCGGTCGGCGATCAAGTGGTCCCGCTCGGAGAGGTCCAGCTCCTCCACGGCCCGGAGCGCCCGGACAATGGACAGCGAGCAAAGCTCGTAAATGTTCAACCCCCCGACGGTGACGGCCAGGGACTCGGGCTTGAGCCGGGCACCTCCGCAGTCTGGGCAGTCGACTTCCCGCATGTACTGCTCGATCTGCTCACGCGACCAGTCGGACTCGGCGTCCCCGTGACGCCGGGTGAGCCACGGCACCACCCCCTCGAACCGGGACGTGTACGACCGGCGGCGACCGAAGCGGTTTTGGTACTGGATGTGGACCGCCTTGCCGCCTGACCCGTAGAGGACGAGCTTCTTGTCCTTGGCCCGCAGCCGCTTCCAGGGGGTGGTGGTCGAGAACCCGCCCGACTCGGCCAAGCCGGCCAGCAGGCCCGAGAAGTACTCGCTTCGGGTCGCGGCCCACGGGACGATCGCGCCCTCGTCGATCGAGAGACCGGCGTCGGGCACCACCAGCTCAGGGTCGACTTCGAAGCGGGTCCCCAGCCCGGCGCACGCCGGGCACGCGCCGTAGGGAGAGTTGAACGAGAAGTTCCTCGGTGCCGGCTCGTCGAAGCTCAGTCCGCAGTGGGTGCAGGCCAGGTGCTGACTGAAGGTAATCGCCTCCTCAGCGCCGGCCTCTTCGGAGAGCTCGGCCGTCCCGGTGACCGAGCCCGCCGCGGTGTGCACCAGCACCTCGGCCGTGCCGCCGGTGAGCTCGAGGGCGGTCTCGATCGACTCGGTCAGACGCTCCCGGATGCCATCGCGCCGGACGAGCCGGTCAACCACCACCTCGATCGTGTGCTGCTCGTAGCGGGCGAGCGACACATCGGCCCGGCCGGCCAACTCGAGTGGGACACCATCGATGCGGACCCGGGCGAACCCCTGACGGGCCAGGTCCTCCAGGAGCGAGGTGTACTCCCCCTTGCGGCCCCGCACGATCGGCGCCAGGACCGAGAACCGGGTGCCCTCGGGCAGCTCCAGCACCCGGTCGACGATCTGCTGGGGAGTCTGTCGGGCCACCGGCCGGCCGCAGTTGGGGCAGTGGGGTCGGCCGATCCTGGCGTAGAGGAGGCGCAGGTAGTCGTAGACCTCGGTGATGGTGCCGACGGTCGAGCGGGGGTTGCGCGAGGCCGACTTCTGGTCGATCGAGATCGCCGGAGAAAGTCCCTCGATGAAGTCCACGTCGGGCTTGTCCATCTGGCCGAGGAACTGGCGGGCGTAGGCGGATAGCGACTCGACGTAGCGTCGCTGGCCCTCGGCATAAATGGTGTCGAAGGCCAAGGAGGACTTCCCGGATCCGGACAAGCCGGTGAAGACGATCAGCCGGTCGCGGGGCAGGTCGAGCGAGACGTCCTGGAGGTTGTGCTCGCGCGCCCCACGGATGACCAAGCGCTCAGACACAAGCGGAGGATATCGGAGGGTCCTGACGATCGGTCCGGCTAGCCCGCTCCGGCGCTCGTCCGCAGCTCGGCCAGCTCGTCACGCAGCAGCGCCGCTTCCTCGAATCGCAGCTCGGCAGCGGCCCGCCGCATCTCGGCCTCGACCTGGTGGATGACCTTGACCAGTTCCGGCGGGCCGGAGATCTCCTCCGGGCCACCGGTGACCAGCCCCGCCCGTACCCGCATGGCCCGCGTCCCGTGGCGGGAGCGGACCTCGGCCCGGCTGCGCTTGGCCCGAGTGGTGCTCCCCTCGCCGCCCGTCCGCAGCCGCTCGAGGATGTCGGTGACCGCTTTGCGGATCGACTGGGGATCGATCCCGTGCTCGGCGTTGTAGGCAATCTGACGGGCGCGGCGGCGTTGGGTCACCGACACCGCCTCGCGCATGGAGTCGGTGATGGTGTCGGCGTAGAGGACAACGCTCCCCTCGACGTTGCGGGCCGCCCGGCCCATCGTCTGGATCAACGACGACGCGGAGCGCAAGAACCCCTCCTTGTCGGCATCGAGGATGGCCACCAAAGCGACCTCGGGCAGGTCCAGACCCTCCCGAAGCAGGTTGATCCCGACGAGCACGTCGATCTGCCCGAGCCGGAGCTGGCGAAGGATCTCGATCCGGGTGATGGTGTCGATGTCCGAGTGCAGGTACTGCACCCGGATCCCGGCATCTGCCAGGTAGTCGGCCAGATCCTCGGCCATCTTCTTGGTCAGGGTGGTGACGAGCACCCGTCCGCCGCGGCGCACCACCTCGTCGATGCGGTTCATGAGATCGTCGACTTGCCCCTTGGTCGGCCGGAGGACCACCTCGGGGTCGACCAACCCGGTCGGACGGATCACCTGTTCGACCACCTGGGCCGACTCGTCCAGCTCGTAGGGGCCGGGCGTCGCCGAGACGAAGATCGTCTGGTCTGTGCTGGCGACAAACTCGTCGAAACGCAGCGGTCGGTTGTCGACGGCCGAGGGCAGCCGGAAGCCATGCTCGACCAGTACATCCTTGCGAGATCGGTCGCCGGCGTATTGCCCATGGAGCTGGGGAACCGCGACATGGCTCTCGTCGATCACCGTCAGGAAATCCTGAGGGAAGAAGTCGAGCAGGGTGTAGGGAGTCTGGCCGGGGGCTCGACCGTCGAGGTGCCGGCTGTAGTTCTCGATCCCGGCGCACGTCCCGGTCTCGGCGAGCATCTCGAGGTCGTGTTGGGTTCGGACCCGCAGGCGCTGGGCTTCGAGGAGCTTTCCCTCGCTCTGCAGCTCGGCCAACCGCTCTCTCAGCTCGACCTCGATGGAGGCGATGGCCCGTTGCATCGTCTCGTCACCAGCCACGTAGTGGGTGGCGGCGAACACGACGATGTCCTCGAGCTCCTCGCCCATCTCACCGGTCAGCACGTCGAAGGGCACGATGCGTTCGAGGGTGTCGCCGAAGAACTCCAGTCGGACGGCCGACTCCTCGTAGGCCGGGTGAATCTCGACCGTGTCGCCGCGGGCCCGGAAGGTCCCCCGGACCAGGTTCATATCGTTGCGGTCGTAGTGGAGGTCGACGATCCGCCGCAGCAGAGCGCGCTGCTCGTGCTCGTCGCCGACCTGCAGGGCAAGGGTCCGGTCCCGGTACTCCTCTGGTGAACCCAACCCGTAGATGCACGAGACCGAGGCGACCACGACGACGTCGCGCCGCAGCAGGAGCGAGGAGGTCGTGGCGTGCCTGAGGCGGTCGATCTCGTCGTTGATCGACGAGTCCTTCTCGATGTAGGTGTCGGTCGTCGGGAGGTACGCCTCGGGCTGGTAGTAGTCGTAATAGGAGACGAAGAACTCGACCCGGTTCTTCGGAAACAACTCGCGCAGCTCCGAGGAGAGCTGAGCGGCCAACGACTTGTTCGGCTCGATGATGAGCGTGGGCCGCTGGATCTGCTCGATGGCCCAGGCGATGGTGGCCGTCTTCCCGCTGCCCGTGATCCCTTGGAGCGTCTGGTAGCGGTCTCCGTGCTGAACCCCTTTGACCAGGGCCGCCACCGCGGCCGGCTGATCGCCGGCCGGTTGGAAAGGCGAAATGACCTGGAAATCGGGCACTTTGCGGATGCTACCGGACCGCTGTGCCGCGTCCGTCGGGACCTCTAGGGGGACACCGCGACTCGGCGACGCTCCTCGATCCACGACCACAAGGCGGCGACCTCCTTGTCAAGGTGGTCAATCGATGAGGAATTGTCGACCACATAGTCCGCCACCTTCCGCCGATCCTCACGGCTGATCTGGGCCCTGACCCGCGCCAACGCGTCCTTGCGGTCCATCGAGCGACCCGAGACCAGGCGTTCGACCGCTACCTCTACCGGACAGTCGACGACGACGATCGCGTCGTACCCCAGTCGGTCACGGTGCTCGCCTCGCAGCAGCGGGATGGCGAAAACCACCACCTGGTCGGTGTGGGAGAGCACCTCGCGGCGGCGGCCCATCTCGGCTCCGACGAGTGGCCACACGATGCCGTTGAGGTCGGCCAGGGCCGCCGGGTCGTTGAACACGATGCTGGCCAGGACCGGACGGTCGATGGCGCCGTCCGGCGCGCGAATTTCCTCCCCGAAGCGATCGAGGACGGGTTCGAAAGCCGCGCCGCCTGGCCGCTGGAGCTCGTGCACAATCAGGTCGGCGTCGATCAGCTCGGCTCCCCGCTCTACCAGGCGGTCGCTCACCGCCGTTTTGCCGCTCCCGATTCCCCCAGTCAGGGCCACACCGAACATGGAATCGACCCACCTCTCTTTCCGGCGCGATGCTACGACCTGGCGGGACGCATCCGGGACCCGTCGGTATGCTTCCGACCCGGTC
>JBEDUR010000082.1:0-5491 GCA_040414865.1 Acidimicrobiales bacterium | reverse complement strand
AGGTGGTCACCGTCCTGGCCGACGGGTACCGGGGCGCCACCTTCACCGAGGTGGCCGCCCAGGCCGAGCGGCTGGCCGGGGCCCTCGAGCACCTCGGCGTCGGCCAGGGTGACCGGGTCGGCACGCTCCTGTGGAACAACCAGGAGCACCTGGCCGCCTACCTGGCCGTGCCGTCGATGGGCGCGGTGCTCCACACCCTCAACATCCGGCTCTTCCCCGACCAGCTCAGCTACGTCATCAACCACGCCGAGGACAAGGTCATCCTGGTCGACGCGTCACTGTTGGGCGTACTGGCCAACGTCTGGGACGACCTCAAGACCGTCGAGCACCTGGTCGTCATCGGCGAAGGCGACACCGAGCGCTTCGGCGAGACCCACTCCTTTGACGAGATCCTCGCAGCCGAGGAGCCCGGCTACGACTGGCCGCTGCTCGAGGAGCGTGCCGCGGCGGCAATGTGCTACACGAGCGGCACCACCGGGAACCCCAAGGGCGTCGTCTACTCCCACCGCTCGACCTACCTGCACACCGTGGCCCACACCGCGGCGGCCTCCATCGGGATGACCGAGCGCGACCGGCTCCTCGTCATCGTGCCGATGTTCCACGCCAACGCCTGGGGGACCCCGTACAGCTGCTGGATGGAAGGGACCGACATCGTGCTGCCCCAGTCCTTCGTCCAGGGCGAGCGCCTGCTCAAGATCATCGAAGAACAGAAGATCACCCTCTCATGCGGCGTCCCGACGGTGTGGAACGACATGCTCCGGGCGCTCGCCAGTGCCTCGGGCGCCGACCTGTCCTCGCTCGAGTCGGTGACCTGCGGAGGATCGGCTGTGCCCCGGGCGCTGATCGAGGCCTTCGCCAGTCAGGTCGGAGCCGAGATGATTCAGGGGTGGGGCATGACCGAGACCAGCCCGCTGGCGGCCTTTGGCCGGCCCCCGGCCGACTGTCCGCCGGATCAGGAGATCGACTACCGGGTCAAAGCCGGCCGGTTGGTCCCCGGCGTCGAGGTCCGGGTGGTGGGCGAGGACGGCTCGGTCCTCCCCGATGACGGTGTGGCGGTGGGCGAGTTCGAGATCCGGGGCCCCTGGGTCACCGCGTCCTACTACAAAGACGACGACCCCGACCGCTTCCACGACGGCTGGCTGCGCACCGGCGACGTCGGCTCGCTCGACCGCTTGGGCTTCATGACCATCTCGGACCGGACCAAGGACGTGATCAAGTCCGGTGGTGAGTGGATCTCCTCGGTCGAGATCGAGGGCCTGGTGATGGCGCACCCCGACGTCTACGAGGCCGCGGTGATCGCGGTGCCCGACCCCCGCTGGGACGAGCGCCCCCTGGTCTGCGTCGTGCCCCGCGAGGGGGCCAAGCCCGACGCCGCCGAGCTGCAGGCATTCTTGACCGGCAAGCTGGCTCGCTGGGCCATCCCGGAGCGCTGGAGCTTCATCGACTCGGTCCCGAAGACTTCGGTGGGCAAATTCGACAAGAAGCGGCTCCGGGCCCGACAGTCCGAGGGCGAGCTCGAGGTGGTCACCCTCGGCCACCCACCCACTTGAGCGGTTCCGAGCAGCTGGCCGAACTGGCCGGGCGCATCCGGGCGCTGGCCGAGGAGCTGGCCGACCTGGCCCTGGACCGCCTCTACGACGCGACTGAGCGAGGCGCGAACCCGGCCGAGAAGACGGCCGAGGAGCGACGGCTCACGCGTGCGGGACGGTCTCTGGAGAAGGCGGCCGCCGACTTGGAGGGGGTGGCCCGCCGGATCGAGCGGTGAGTCGCCTCAACCCACCAGTCGGTTCAGCGAGTCAATGAGCTGGCGCAGCCGGCCGTAGTGGACCCGGTCGAAACGCAGGACCACCCGCTTCAGCTCCAGCTGGTCGTGGGAGGAGCGCTCGGGGGGGAACGGGGAGGCCAGCCGGATCGTCCCGGACGTCACGATGTCCTTGAACTCGGCGTTGAGCTCAGCCAGCTGCCGGTGGTTCGGGGCCACTTGCACCCGCAGCACGAGCAGGTCACCCACCCACCGGCACGAGTGGTAATTGCGGTAGAAGTCGAGGACCTCCTGAGCGGCGGCCTCGACGGTGTTGACGATGCGGAACAGGACGAGGTCGTCGGGAGAGACGTAGCCCGGTTCGTTGGTGAGGTCGTCGACGAACTGGCGCCACTTCGACCAGTAGGAGCCCCCGGGGGTTTCGACCAGCACGACCGGGGCCGGCTCGGCCTTCCCCGTCTGCAGGAGGGTCAGCAGTTCGTAGCACTCGTCGAGGGTTCCGAACCCCCCCGGCAGGACGGCGTAGCCGTCGGACTCCTTGATGAGCATGAGCTTGCGGGTGAAGAAGTAACGCATCTCGATCAGCTTGGGGTCCTGGGCAATGAAGGGGTTCGCGCCCTGCTCGTAAGGGAGCCGGATGTTCACGCCGAAGGAGCGCTCGGCCCCCGCTCCCTCGATCCCCGCGGCCATGATCCCGGGCCCGGCTCCGGTCACCACCATCCAGCCGGCCTCGGCCAACTGGTTGGCCAGGTTCCGGGCCAACAGGTAGACCGGGTCGGCCGGCTGGGTCCGGGCCGAACCGAACATGGTGAGCTTGCGGACGCTTCGGTAGGGAGAGAAGACCCGAAAGGCCTCGGTCATCTCGGCCAGGGCGGCGTCGGCGATCTTGAGGTCGAGGACGCTCGTACCCTCCCGGGTCATTGCCCAAAGCGAGGAGAGCATCGAGCGCAGCAGGTTGGCCTGGGTGCGAGCGAGCTGTCGGGAGCCGGCCAGGGCCTCGAGCGCCGATTCGATGGCCTCGGGCTCGGGTGCATCGACCGGCCCGAGGAGTGGCGGAGCGGCGAGGGGCGCGGGTACGGGCCCGCCGGCTGAGGCGGCCCGCTCTGGCGGCGCCGCGGGGCTCACGTCGTGGCCAGCGAGGGGGGCCGGCCGTAGAGGGTGGTGCGCTGCACGAGAGGCCGGCCGAGCGGAGCCACCAACTCCCTCATCTCCGCGATCTCCAAGCGCTGGCCGTGGGTGGCCCCGGCCGCTCGGGAGATGTTCTCGTCCATGAGCGTGCCGCCGATGTCGTTGGCCCCAGCCGCGAGCACCTGTCGGGCACCACCTATGCCCATCTTCACCCAGCTCACCTGGACGTTGTCGATGGCCCCCCGATAGGCGATACGTCCAACAGCGTGCATGAGCAGCGCTTCGCGAAAGGTCGGGCCCCGCCGGGCCCGCCGGCTCAGGTAGATGGGCGTGGCCATGTGCACGAAGGGCAGGGGCACGAACTCGGTGAACCCGCCGGTCTCACCCTGCAGGGCCCGGGTGGCGACCATGTGCTTCGCCCAGGACCGAGGCTGCTCGATCGAGCCGAACATGATGGTGACGTTCGAGCGCAGCCCGACCGAATGGGCAGCGCGATGGGCCTCCAGCCACTCCTCGGTCGAAACTTTGTCAGGACACAGCACCGCCCGGACCTCGTCGTCGAGGATCTCGGCTGCCGTTCCCGGCAGCGTCTTCAGCCCCGCGTCTCGCAGGGCCGCGAGGTAGTCGGCCAGCGGGACACCCGAACGCCTCGCCCCTTCGGTGACCTCGAGCGCGGTGAACCCGTGGATGTGTATCCGCGCCGAGGCGGCCCGCACTGCCCGGAGCACCTCGAGGTAGTAGTCGCCGTCGAAGTTCGGGTGGATGCCGCCCTGGAGGCAGACCTCGGTCGCCCCCAGTTCCTCGGCCTCGGCCACTCGGCGGGAAATCTCGTCCAGCTCGAGCAGGTAGGGCGAGCCTCGCAGGTTCAGGGAGAGCGGGCCCTTGGAAAAGGCGCAGAACTTGCACCTGAAGGTGCACACGTTGGTGTAGTTGATGTTGCGGTTGACCACAAAGGTCACGTCCTCGCCCACGATCTCCGTCCGCAGCTGGTCGGCCAGCTCGGCGACGGCCCGTACTTCAGCGCCGCGGGCGCCGAACAGGGTCTCGATCTCGTCCTCTCCCACCTCCTGGCCGGCCGACACCCCGGCCAGCACCTCCTCTACGGCGCTCTTGGCCGAGGCCCGTGCCAGACGGGACTTATCGAGGATCACCGGAGGTTCGACCGACCCGCCCGAGCACCACGCGGCGTCGCGGGCGAGGCCTTCGGCGTCGGAGAGGTCCAGCACGAAGAAGCGCATCGCCTCGTCCAGCCAGCGCTCCGGCCGAAGGGCGAAGGAGGGGTAGATGGTGAGGCGCGGCGCGAGCACATGGCCGGCAGCCTCGGTGGCCGACTCGAGCACCTCGATCGCCGGCCAGGCTCGCTCCGGGTTGACGTGATCGGCGGTGATCGGCGAGACGCCGCCCCAGTCGTCGATGCCGGCATCGAGGAGAGGGCCGAGGTCCTCGGAGAGGTTGGGCGGGGCTTGGAGGTGGATGTCGGCGGGGAGCAGGAGGCGAGCTACGGCGATGCTCCAGCGCAGCTCGTCGTCGGGACATGGTCGGGACCGAGCCATCTTCGTGCCCGCCTTGGGCAGGAAGTTCTGGACGATCACCTCTTGGACGTGGCCGTGGCGGCGATGGGAGTCGGCGATGGCACTCAGGGCGGCGATCCGGTCGGCTCGCCCCTCGCCGATGCCGACCAGGATGCCGGTCGTGAACGGGATGGCCAGCTCACCTGCCGCCTCGAGGGTGGCCAGCCGACGCTCCGGGAGCTTGTCGGGCGAGCCGCGGTGGGCCTCGAGATCCTCGACCAGGGTCTCGACCATCATCCCTTGGCTGGCGGTGACCGGGCGCAGCAGGGCCAACTCCTCGCGGTACAGGGCGCCTGCATTGGCGTGGGGAAGGAGTCCGGTCTCCTCGACGACGGCACGGCACATGGCCGCCAGGTACTCGACGGTCGTGGCGTAGCCGTGGTCAGCCAACCAGCGGGCGGCGTCCGGGTAGCGCTGCTCGGGTCGCTCACCCAGAGTGAAGAGCGCCTCACTGCAGCCCGCGTTCCGGCCCGCCTGGGCGATTGCCAGGACCTGGTCCTTGTCCAGGTAGGGATGCTCCAGCCGGGCTGGCGGCTTCGCGAACGTGCAGTACCCGCAGCGGTCGCGGCACAGCATGGTCAAGGGGATGAACACCTTGGGCGAGAAAGTGACCCGCGCCCCGTGGTGTCGGTTGCGCACCGCGCTGGCCGCATCACAGAGCTCGTCGAGGTCCAACGAGAGCAGAGCCGCTGGCTCAAGCCCGGGATCGGCCCGACCGGGCCTCACGACGCCGGGCCCCCGCTCGCCGCCTCGAAGTCGACGAGCCAGCGGATGTCAGCCGTCGCGACCCGGGCGGCCGGGAGGTCCGCGCCGTCGCGGATCCGCTCAACCGCCCCGTGCTTCTCGGCCCCGGCGACCGTGAACACGGCGGTGCGGGCCGAATCGATCACCGGATAGGTCACGCTCAGGCGCCGATAGGGGTTGCGCCCGGCCGGATCCGTGGTGGCCACGCAAAGCCGCTGGATCTCTTCCAGGCTCTCGGACTCCGGGAACAGCGAGGCGGTGTGCCCGTCGGGGCCGAGCCCGAGAT
>JBEDUR010000081.1:0-2333 GCA_040414865.1 Acidimicrobiales bacterium | reverse complement strand
CGACGGCAGCGTCCATCGCGTCGTCAAGGTGCTCCACGATCCGGCCGAGCTCGAGGTGTACCTGGCCAGCCGCGGTTGGGACGCGCTCGTCTGGCCGGTCGGCGACGCGTTCATCGCTGGTCGCGCGGTGCCGACATCGTTCTAGAGCCATCGGGACCATTGGCGACCGGGTCCCCTCGAGTGATCGCGTCCGGAAGGCTCGTCGTGTGCCGTACGGTTTCCGAACGTGACCAGGGACTACGTCCGGTCGGCGACTCTGTGCTCAGGCAAGACGACAGGCGCCCACATGCTGGGGACCGAACTCGACCTGCTCTCCTTCTGCAAGGAGACCAGCAAAGGAACCCTGGCCGGGGGGACCTAGCGATGGCTTCGTCGTCTGGAGGTGCGCCTCCATCCTGGGTCCGCCAGAGCGACTACCAGATCCGCTTCGAATGGGGCCTTCGGGGCGTCGAGGCTCTCTCGAGCTCTGACGTCACGATCATCGTCGACGTTCTGCGTTTCACCACGGACGTCGATGCCGCGCTAAGTCATAGCCTCGTCGTCTACCCCTACCGGTGGAAGGACCAAAGTGCAGCGGCGTTCGCGGCGTCGCATGGGGCAGTGCTGGCCGACGGAGCGGAAGGCCGGCCGTCGCTCTCACCCATGTCTCTGCTGTCCCTCGAACCGGGGACGCCCGTCGTCCTCCCTTCCCCCAACGGGGCCACCTGCGCCGTTGCTGCCGTGGAGGCCGGCTCCCTCGTGGCGGCGGGGTGCCTTCGCGACGCCTCTTCGGTGGCGGGGTGGGCTGCCTCGCAGAGAGGCAGCATCGCCGTCATCGCTGCCGGGGAGCAATGGGAGGACGGATCGCTTCGCCCGGCCGCCGAGGACCTCATCGGAGCCGGTTCGATCATCAGCGGGTTGCCGGGGACGCGGTCGCCCGAGGCCGAGGTTGCCCTCGCCGCGTTCCAAGCGGATCAAGGCCACCTCCGAACCGCGCTCGTCCAATCGATCTCTGGTCAGGAGCTCGTCGCCAAGGGATTCGCTGAGGACGTCGATTACGCGGCACACCTCAACGTGAGCTCGGTCGTTCCGCGACTGAAGAATGGGGCCTTCGTGTAATCCATTCCCACCGTGGATCCCAACCCGCAACGGTGCGCAGCGCACGCAGCCGAGCGCCCGAGTCCCGGCGAACCATATGGGTCCGAGCGGGAAATAGACAGATGATCGCCGCACCAGGAGGGTGAAGATGACAGAGCCGATTCTCGACCTGGTCAACCTGGTCGTGTCAGATATGGACGCGTCGGTCGCGTTCTACCGCCGGCTGGGTCTGGCCATACCGGAGACCGACGAGGCGTGGCAGGGCCACCACCGGAATGCAGAGGTCTCCGGAGGAAGCTCGCTGCATCTCGACAGCGAAGCCTTCGCCCGGCATTGGGATCGAGGCTGGCGCTCAAGCCGGGCCATCATCGGCTTCAGCGTGGAGAGCCGCGAACGGGTGGATGCCCTCTACGCCGAGCTGACCGGGGCTGGTCATACCGGCCAGCAAGAGCCCTACGACGCCTTTTGGGGTGCCCGTTACGCCATCGTCGAGGATCCCGACGGGAATCCGGTCGGCCTGATGAGCCCGGTGGACCCCTCCCGGCGGTCTGATCCTGGCTTCCCCTAACGAAGAGCTCACGGGGTTCAGACGGTGAGCAGGTGCAGGCGATCGGGTCGCTCACGCGTCCGATCGGGTCCAACGAGCCGCCCAAAAGTCAACTGACCTTGCCACCTGTCGACGTCCCGGCGACAACGCCGTGCCGTGCTCGCCTCTCTCAAGCTCTTCGGAAACGCTCCGACACCCGCGCTCGAGCACAGCCTCGACTGTCCGTGGACAGGCGTGTCGCTCAGCGGCGGAACGCGGCTCGAGTCGCGGCTGCGGTTGCCGTGAAGTACTCGGGCGGCTCGATGAAGCCCCACAAGTCCTCCGGCACGCCGCTGGTGAGCGCGCGTCGGTAGCCCAAGCAGACGAGGTACAGCGGCCGGATGTACATCACCGCCTCGATGGCCAACAGACGGGAGGCAGTCGCTCCGAGCACGTCCGCGTCAGCTCACCACCAGGATCTTGCAGTGGCGGTCGGGACTTGACAGCTCCTCGAAAGCACCGGCCACACCGTCGATCCCCACCTCGCCGGTGATCATCGGCTCGACGTTGAGCGCGCCCTCGGCGATCGAGCGCAGGGTCCCGGAGAACTCCTCAAGGTCGTAGCCGAAACAGAACTGCACCGACAGCTCCTTGGCGATGCCCCAGAACGGGGTGATCTGGTCCCGGCCCATGCACACCCCGACAACGACCAGGCGGGCTCGGGGCGGGG
>JBEDUR010000080.1:0-3452 GCA_040414865.1 Acidimicrobiales bacterium | reverse complement strand
CATCTGTCCGGGTCCCATCCGGCGACCAGGTGAGGCCACCTCCTTGCCTCGTGGGCACATGGTCGCTGACATTCGGTCGGTCCGAGCAGGTCCGGAAGATCGTCCGAAGATGGACCGAGATCCCGGGCGCCCCGGGGCTTGCCGCCCACCCAACCCGACAGATGAAGATCCTGCAGCCCGCTGCGATCTCCGTCGGAGCCCCGGACCTGGTTGGGTTCGACTCGGTCCGGGGTGAGATGGGCACGGGACCGAGATCGTCAGGCTCAGCCAGACCAGCCGGCGCGCAAACGCCGGGGTAACTTCTGCCCGTGACCCTGACCTCGATTGTGGGACCGGTCCGTCGTCACTCTGGGGCCCTCGTGCGACGATGGGCGCGCTGGGCACGGATCGCTGCGTCCATCGGCCCGCGCGATCCGGAGGCGAAGCGGTTCGGCGCGTTTGGTCGAGGATCGTGCCTGGTCTTTCCGCAGGGGACGATTTTGAACCCAGGGCGGATCCACCTGGGGTCGCACACGATCATCGGCGCCTACGCGTCGGTGACCGCTGGCATGGCCGAGGGCCAGGAGATCACGAGCGATCCGGTGGTGAAGATTGGTGACCGCTGTCTGATCGGCCGAGGCTGCCACATCGTCGGGCACTGGAGCATCGAGCTGGGCGATGACATCCAGACCGGTCCCTACGTGTACATCACCGATCAGAACCACTCCTACCTCGACCCTGATCAGCCCATCGGAGCACAGGTCCCCGTCGAGGCGGCCGTCCGGATCGGCTCAGGGAGCTGGCTGGGTGCAAATGTCGTCGTCCTGCCCGGGAGCACCATCGGCGAGAACGTCGTCGTGGCGGCCGGGGCAGTCGTACGCGGTGACGTCCCGGACCACTGCGTTGTGGCGGGGGTGCCGGCCAGGGTTGTCCGTCGCTTCGTCGCCGGCCGAGGTTGGGTCGCGATCGGTGACGAGGTACCGATATGAGTGGTCCGAGCATGCCGGTCCACATCGGTGTGGTCGGCTCCGGAGAACCAGCGCCTGATCTAGAGACGATCGCCGAACACATCGGTCGCGAGCTGGCTCTCGCGGGGGCGGTCGTCGTCTCCGGCGGGCTTGGCGGGGTAATGGCGGCTGCCTCGCGCGGCGCGGCGGACGCAGGGGGTCTTACCGTCGGCATTCTTCCCGGCGCGAGTCGCAAGGACGCCAACCGCTGGGTGCGCGCGGCGGTGCCCACCGGCCTCGGCGAGCTTCGCAACGGGCTGGTCGTCCAGGCCAGTGACGTTCTGATCGCGATCGGTGGTGAGTACGGAACCCTCTCCGAGGTAGCCCTCGCCCTCAAGACGGGCGTGCCGGTTGTTGGCGTAGGAACCTGGACGCTCACTCGTCCAGATGGGACCCCGGACCAGAGCATCATCCCCGTTGATGCCTCCGAAGCTGCCGCAACGGCGCTTGCTCTAACGAGCTGAACTGAGAGCTCTGCCGCATCTCCACGGCCGTCTTGCACTTGCTTGCTACGGTGCAAGGTATGTGTCCGTACCAGCTGGTCATCTTTGACTGTGACGGAGTCCTCGTTGATAGTGAGCGGTTGGCGGTGCGGACAGAGACGGAGATCTTGGGCTCCCTAGGGTGGAATGTCACGGAAGAAGAGGTGGTCGACCGCTTCGTCGGCCGGTCGGCTGAATACATGCGCGCGCAGATCGAGGAGCGACTTGGGCGGCCCGTAGATTGGGAGGACGAGTTCGAGTCCCGTTACCGAGAGGTCTTTGAGCAGGAACTTCGTCCGGTTGAGGGCATTGCCGAGGCCCTGCGCGCCATTGAGACCTCCTCTTGCGTCGCGTCGAGCGGGACACACGCCAGGATTCAATTCTCGCTGGGCTTGACCGGACTCCTTGAGCACTTTGAAGGGCGGGTTTTCAGCGCGCAGGATGTGGCCAGAGGCAAGCCGGCACCTGATTTGTTTTTACATGCTGCCAAGCAAATGGGTGTCCAACCCGAGGCTTGCGCTGTCGTCGAAGACAGTCCCGCGGGAGTCGAGGCGGCGGTGGCCGCAGGGATGGCAGCATTCGCCTTCGCCGGAGGCGTTGTGCCGGCTGCGCGCCTTCAGGGAGAAAGGGTCCTTGTCTTCGAGCACATGAGCCTTTTACCCGGTCTTATTGATCTATCGCTCATGGAAGCTGATGGCTCGTTTACGGGAACCTAGGACATTACCCCTATTGGCGTCATTCTTCGGGCGAAAGACGGTCACGGTTACCTCGCTTAGTCCGGGTCCAGACGCTCGATCGACGCTGCCAACACCTCTGGCATGTGGTACGACGCCGCTGAATCACCCACGAATTGGTGATGTGACTGTGGTCAGGCTTCGTCACCATGACTCGCGGGCCACCCGCTGGGTGCGGAAGACGGATCAAATACCTGATCACTCCTTGTCTCATGGCCGTTAGCCCGTCATCGGGTAGGGAGCACCCGTACTGGCGAATCCGCAGGGCCGGCTGGCCAGGGGCCAATCCGGATCGAATAAACGAACTCGTCGTTGAGCTCAGAACATGAGTGCCGCGCGCCAATCGCAAACGTCCACGTCGTCGGTGAGAGCAATGCTGATCCCTCTGGCCCTCGGCCAGTTCGTTTGCAGCTTTGCCGGCACCAACATGAACGTGATGATCCACGACATTAGTGACGGGCTTCACACGACGGTGCAGGGTGTGCAGGTTGCTATCACCTTGTTCTTACTGATCATGGCTGCACTCATGGTGCCAGGCGGAAAGCTGACGGATCGTTTAGGTCGCAAACGCTGCTTCATTCTCGGGCTGGTTATCTATGGAATAGGAACACTGCTCAGTGCTGTTGCGCCAGGGTTGGGGGTTCTCATACTCGGCTATTCAGTCTTCGAAGGTGTCGGCACAGCACTTCTGATCCCGCCTGTCTACATCCTCACCACCATGCTCTTCGCCGACGTTAGGCTCCGCGCTCGAGCGTTCGGAACGATCAGTGGCATGGGAGGGATTGGAGCGGCCGCCGGCCCGCTGATCGGAGGTCTGATTGCCACCGGTATCTCCTGGAGGGCGGCGTTCGTCTTTCAGACGCTCATCATCCTTGTCATCTTGTTGTTAGCCCGCCGCCTTACTGATCCGGTGCCGGCGGACCCAAGACGCCCCTTCGACACGGTAGGCGCGATTATCTCTTCCGCTGGACTGATCATCTTTGTCGGAGGCATCATGGCCGCCGACAAGAACCTCGGCCTCATGGCCGCCTTCCTCGCCGTTGGAGCAATCATTGTGGCGGGGTTCTTCGTATGGGTGCGTGTACGGGAGCACCAGGGCAAAGAAGTCCTGCTCTCGACCTCGCTGTTCCGTAGCCGCACTTCCAACCTGGCACTGGTCACCCAGAACGTCCAGTGGCTCGTGCTCATGGGTACATCCTTTGTCGTCTCGACGTACCTGCAGGTGGTACGGCATTACAACGCGATCCAGA
>JBEDUR010000079.1:0-12547 GCA_040414865.1 Acidimicrobiales bacterium | reverse complement strand
AAGACCACCTGCGAGACCACCGGGTACCCGGTCAGGTCCAAGCCGATCGAGACGATGCCGCTGGCCATCACCCAACCGAAGTACACGGGGTCCAAGGTTGCGATTACCCGGCCGACCCCCCGGTCAGGCGCCCTTTGGGTCAGGGGGCCCGGAGCCGACAGCGTGCCGTCAGGCCTGGCTCCTGCCGGCTGGTCGACGTCGGGGCTGATCCAGCTCACGGTGCGGCGCTGGCGGTGGGTGGGCGCGGCGGCACCCCAACGGCCTTGCGGGTCAGTAGGGAACGCCGATCCTGCGCCACCGACGTCCGCTCGTTCCCGGTTCGTTGGGCCGGATGGCAACCCGACGGCGGTAGACAATGAATGGGCGCCACAGGTACCACACCGGCGCACTCCAGGCGTGCACCAGACGGCTGAACGGCCACACGGCCAGAACCGCCCAGGCTGCCGTGGCGTGTAGTTGGTAGAGGAACGGCGCATGGGCGATGGCCCCAACGTCGGGGTTGCCGGCGAAGAGCCCCCGGAACCAGAGTGAAACGCTCATGCGATAGTCGTAGCCACCACCGAGCAAACCCACCCCGATCGTCTCGGCGATGCCCATGACGATGACGATGGCCAGCAGGATGAGGGCGACCCAGTCGACCGGGCTGGTCGTCGCGCGGACCCGGGCGACGAACAGCCGGCGGCCGGCGAGGAAGGCGACACCGATGATGATGAGCACCGCGGCGGTCGTTCCGGCGGCGGCGGAGAACCAACGGTAGGCCGAGTCGGGGATCCCGATGGCGGCCGTCCAGCGCTCGGGGATCAGGATCCCGAGGATGTGACCGGCGATCGCAGCGAAGGTGCCGTAGTGGAAGATCGGTCCGCCCCACTTGAGCAGCTTCTTCTCCTGCAACTCGGTGGAGCGGCTGGTCCAACCGAACTGGTCGTAGCGGTAGCGCCAGATATGTCCGATGACGAAGGTGGCGAGAGCCAGGTAGGGCAAGATCACCCACCAGAAAAGCTGGAAACCGGTCGTCGCGATCACCGCAACGTCACCCGTTGCCCGAGCACCTCGGGCGGGGCGAAGGGCTCCAGGCCCACCCGCTCGGAGGGTGGGCCCTGGGCGCGGTAACGCCGAAGGGCGTCACGGTCGGTGCGGGTTGGCCGCGGAAGGGCGTCGCTCACCGCCGCGACCACCTGGTTGTAGGGGCTGTGCGCCTGTTCTAGGGCGAGACGCAGGGCGTCGAGCGCCATCCGGTGCTCGGCGAGCACGGCGGCGCCCGCCGAGTCGGCGGCCGCCATCTCGAGGAGGGCCGGCAGATAGTCGGGCAGCTCCCCGGGGATGACGGCGAATCCCGCCGACCGGTAGACGTCGACCAGTGCGGCGAGAGCGAGGCCCCGCTCGCGGGTGTCCCCGTGTCGGTAGTAGGTGAGGTACAGACAGACGCCGCGGCGAAGGTCGAAGGTGTCGACGTAGGTGGCGGCCGCCTCCATCGGCGAGAGCCCGCCCAGCCAGGACAGCGCGTCGGCCAGCCGGGACCGGGCCGGACCGGCCGGGAGGGCTTGCACAACGCCGGCCACCGCGGCGAGATCCTGGCCGTAGTCCTCGTCGGGGTAGCTCAGCAGCACCGAAGCACACCCGAAGACCGATGCCGCCGGCGCTCGCCTCACGCCACACCTCCGGCGCCAGCTGGGCCCGGCGGTGGGCCGACCTCGCTCACCCGCAGGTGGAGCCGGCCCTGTCGGTCCCGACCGGCGACCGAGGACTCGTCCCCCGGACGACGTTGGAGGTGGAAGCCGGCCACGTCGTGGTCCGGCTCGCCCGTCCCTCCCATGCCCGGGCCGCCCTCGGACTCGAGCGAGCACCCCGACAGCGAGTGCTGGGCGAGCAGTCGCCCAGCGTCCTCGGCGTGGGCTGGGGGCACGACATAGCGGTCCTCGTAGCGGGCGATGGCCAACAGCCGGAAGAGGTCGTCGGCCTGGTCGGCCGAGAGCCCGACGTCTGACGGGTCCACGGCGGCTGGGCGGCCCAGCTGCTGGGCGCGCATGACCGCCCGGACCATCGCCAGGCGGCGCAGGGCGTCCCGCACCGGGGTCACCTCTCCGGCAGTGAACAGATTGGCCAGGTACTCGACCGGGATTCGCAGGGCGTCGATGGTCGCAAAGACGGCGTCAGGGTCGGCTTCGTCGTACCCAGCCGCTGCGGTGACATCGGCGACCGGGGAGAGCGGGGGTACGTACCAGACCATGGGCATGGTTCGGTACTCGGGGTGCAGTGGCAAGGCGACGCGATGCTGGGCGATGAGGGCGTAGGCCGGCGAGCGGCGAGCGGCGGCCATCCAATCGTGGGGGATGCCCTGCCGCTCAGCCTCGGTGGCGATCGCCGGGTCGTGCGGGTCCAAGAACACCGAGAGCTGTGCCTCGTAGAGGTCGGCCGGGTCTCGAGTGGCTGCGGCGGTGAGCACTCGGTCAGCGTCGTAGAGCACCAGGCCCAGGTAGCGCAGACGACCCACGCAGGTCTCCGAACAGATCGTCGGCAATCCCGCCTCGATGCGCGGAAAGCACAGGGTGCACTTCTCGGCCTTGCCGGTGCGGTGGTTGAAGTACACCTTCTTATAGGGGCAGCCCGACACGCAGAACCGCCACCCGCGGCACCGGTCCTCATCGACGAGGACGATGCCATCCTCCTCCCGCTTGTACATCGCCCCAGACGGGCACGAGGCGACGCACGAAGGGTTGAGGCAGTGTTCGCAGATCCGAGGGAGGTAGAACATGAAGACCGACTCAAAGTCGAGCTTCACCTGTTCCGACATGGCCACGATGTTGGGGTCCCGCAACGCCCGCGAGGGCGCCCCGGCGAGATCGTCCTCCCAGTTGGCCCCCCAGGTCGGGTTCATCTCCCGGCCGGTCAGAGCCGAGCGGGTGGATACCGACGGCGCCTTGGTCCCCGCCGGAGCGGTGATGAGCCGGGCGTAGTCGTAGGTGTACGGCTCGTGGTAGTCCTCGATGGTCGGGAGGTCCGGGTTGTAGAAGATCGAGAGGAGCCGGCGCACCCGGCTCCCGCCTTTCAACTGGAGCCGGCCCTTGCGGTCGAGTGTCCAACCGCCCTTCCATTGCTCCTGATCTTCGTAGCGGCTCGGGTAGCCGAGTCCGGGCTTGGTCTCCACGTTGTTGAAGTAGACGTACTCGGTTCCGGGCCTGTTGGTCCAGGTCTGCTTACAGGTGACCGAGCAGGTGTGGCAGCCGATGCACTTGTCGAGATTCATCACCATGCACACCTGGGCCATCACCCGCATCGGCACTCCTCAAGCGCGCTTTGGTACCGCATGGCTAGAACTCCACCGCCTGGGAGCGCCGACGGATAACCGCGATCTCGTCGCGCTGAGTCCCCGTGGGCCCGAAGTAGTTGAACCCCGCTGACAGCTGGGCGTAGCCGCCGATCATGTGCGACGGCTTCATGACGATGCGGGTGAGCGAGTTGTCAGTGCCGCCGTGGAGCCCGGAGGTCTCCGAGACCGGCATCTGGAGGTGACGGTCGATGGCGTGGTACATGATGACGGTGCCCGGCGGCACCCGGTGCGTGACCGCGGCCCGGGCGACGGTCACCCCGTTGCGGTTGTAGGCCTCGACCCAGTCGTTGTCGGTCACCCCGATCCGGGAGGCATCGAGATCGTTCACCCAGATGACCGGGCCGCCTCGGAACAGGTTCAGCATGTGAATGTTGTCCTGGTACTCGGAGTGGATCGACCATTTCGAGTGGGGCGTGAGGTAACGGGCCACCAGCTGGGCTGGGCCGAGGTCCCCGCGGCGCTGGTCGCCGAAGGCCCCGCCGACGTCGAGGGGTGGACGGTAGACCGGGAGCATCTCGCCCAACTCGGCCATCCACTCGTGGTCCACGAGGAAGTGCTGACGCCCGGTGAGGGTGTGCCACGGCTTCAGTCGCTCGACGTTGATGGTGAAGGGGGCATACCGGCGCCGCTCCGACTCGGCGCCCGACCACTCCGGCGAGCAGATCACCGCGCGGGGCTGGGTGACGGTGTCAGCGAAAGTGATCCGGTCCCCGGCCCGCTCGTGGGCCAAGTCGGCGAGGGCGACACCGGTCCTGGTTTCCAGGTTCTCGAACCCGGCTACGGCCAAACGGCCGTTGGTCGTGCCCGAAAGGGCGAGGATGGCCTCGCAGAACAGGTCGTCTCGATCGATCCGGGGGCGGCCGGCGGCCACGCCACCGCGGATGGTCCCATTCCTCGCGCCGAGCCAGCTGACCTCGTCGGCCACCGGAAGCACCACACCCTTGGTCGTCGCCCCGAGGTCGTCGATGAGCGGGCCGAGGGCTCGCCAGCGTTCGGCGAGACGCGGGTAGTCGCGCTCGATCACGACGAGCCGGGGCATGGTCCGGCCCGGCTCCGGGGCGCACTCCCCGGCCGCCCAGTCGAGAGCCCGCCCGCCAGGCTGGGCGCACTCGTCGGGGGTGTCGTGGCCGAGAGGTACCGCCATGACGTCGCGGCGCACCCCGAGCCGGCCGGCCGCCAGCCGGGAGAACTCCTCGGCCAGATCCGAGAAGAGGTCGAAATCGCTCCGGGCGTCCCACGGCGAGGCGATCGCCGGGTTGAACGAGTGCACGAACGGGTGCATGTCGGTCGATGACAGGTCGTGCTTCTCGTACCACGTCGCCGCGGGGAGCACCACGTCCGCGTAGATGCCGGTAGACACCATCCGAAAGTCGATGTCGACGAGGAGATCGAGCTTGCCGACCGGCGCGTCGTCCCGCCAGGCCACCTCGGTGGGCCTGGCGTCGGGTGGGCACTCGGTGGCCGCAACCGCGTTGTCGGCGCCGAGGAGGTGCCGGAGGAAGTACTCGTGGCCCTTTCCCGACGAGCCCAGGAGGTTGGAGCGCCAGACAGTGAGCACCCGCGGAAAGTTGGCCGGGTCGTCGGGATTGGCCGCGGCAAAGCGGAGGCGGTCGGCTTGCAGCTCGGAGACCACGTACTCCTCGAGGTTCTGGCCGGCCGCGTCGGCCTGGTCGGCGAGGTGGAGCGGGTTGCGGTCGAACGCGGGGTGGGACGCGATCCACCCCTGACGGGCGGCATAGGCGTTGAGATCGACGATGCTTCGGCCGGCGAAGCGCCCCTCGCCGAGCGGGCTGGAGAGCCGATCTGCCCGAGTGCCCTCATAGCGCCACTGGTCGGTGGCCAGGTACCAGTACGGGGTGGCGGGCTGGTGGCGAGTTGGCCGGCACCAGTCGAAGGCGAAGGCCAGCGTGAACCAGCCGGTCAACGGGCGGACCTTCTCCTGACCGACGTAGTGGGCCCAACCGCCCCCGTTCACCCCCTCGCACCCGCCGAGGAGCAGGAGTGAGAGGAAGGTCCGGTAGATCTGATCGGAGTGGTACCAATGGTTGGTCCCCGCCCCCATGGCGATCATCGACCGCCCCTCCGAGACCTCGGCGTTGCGAGCGAACTCCCGGGCCACTCGGGTACAAGCAGCCGCCGGGACCGAGGTGATTCGCTCCTGCCATGCCGGCGTGTATGGCGTCGAGGGATCGTCGTAGCCGCTCGGCCACTCGCCGGGCAAGCCGCCCCGGGCCACGCCATACTGCGCCATCAGGAGGTCGAACACGGTGGTCACCAGCCGATCGCCGACCTGGAGGGCCGGCACGCCTCGGCGCAGCACGGCCCCCCCGGGACCGTCGCCGACGTCGAAGCGGGGCAGATCGACCGGCACGCCCGTGGCACCAGGGCGGCCAAGCATGCTGAGCGCTGGTCGGACGTCCCCCAAATCGAGGTTCCAGCGGCCCTTCCCGTCTTCGTTCCAGCGGAACCCGATCGACCCGTTCGGCACGACTGGCCGCCCAGAGGCCTCGTCCAGGACGGCCGTCTTCCACTCGGCCGCTTCAATCGACTCGCCCAGGTCACTCGCCTTCAGGAAGTGGTCGGGCACGTAGGCGTCACCCCGGCGCCGGAGCGTGACGAGGAAGGGGAGGTCGGTGTAGGTGCGGGCGTAGGACTCGAAGCGGGGCACCTGCCGGTCCCGGTAGAACTCGGACAACATCACATGGCCCATCGCCATCGCCAGCGCCCCGTCGGTGCCCGGGTTGGTCGCCAGCCAGTCATCGGCAAACTTGGTGTGGTCGGAGTAGTCCGGTGAAATCACGACCACCTTCTGGCCGCGGTAGCGAGCCTCGACCATGAAATGAGCGTCGGGCGTGCGGGTGATCGGAAGGTTCGTGCCCCAAACAAGGAGGTACGACGCGTTCCACCAGTCCGCCGACTCGGGGACATCGGTCTGGTCGCCGAAGACCTGGGGGGAGGCCGGCGGCAGGTCCGCGTACCAGTCGTAGAAGGAGAGGATCGTCCCACCCAACAGCGAGTAGAAGCGGGTGCCGGCGGCGTACGAGGCCATTGACATGGCCGGGATCACCGTGAAACCGGCCGTGCGGTCCGGGCCATAGGTGGCCACGGTGTGAACGTGGGCCGCCGCGACCAACTCGAGCACCTCGGACCAAGAGGCCCGGACAAAGCCGCCCCGGCCGCGGGCCGACTTGTAGGCCGAGGCTCGCTCCGGATCGGCTGTGATCTCGGCCCAGGCGGCCACCGGGTCCCCGCCGTTGGCCGTCTTGGCGGCGCGGAACGTTTCGAGTAGGACGCCGCGCACATAGGGATAGCGCACCCGTGCGGGCGAGTAGGTGTACCAGGAGAATGACGCCCCGCGAGGGCAGCCCCGTGGTTCGTACTCAGGCGAGTCGGGACCCACCGAGGGATAGTCGACGGCCTGGGTCTCCCAGGTGATGATGCCGTCCTTGACGTAGATCTGCCACGAGCACGATCCGGTGCAGTTCACCCCGTGGGTCGAGCGGACCACCTTGTCGTGACGCCAGCGCTCCCGGTAGAACTCCTCGGCCCGTCGACCACCACGACGGTGCAACTCTCGGGCGTCCGGCGTCGCCACACCGGGCTGGAGGTAACGGGCTGCTCGCACGAGACCGGTCTCGGCGAGGACCCCGGCGTCCGTCTCGTGATGTCGAGCCATCACCCCCGTGCCCCTCGCCGGCGGGCGCGCAGCTGCGTCCGCGCTTCGCCCGACTCTAGGTGGCTCTAGCGGACAGCGGAAATACGACCGGATCGGCGCCAAGTACACCGGTGCGATGGCGGCGGCTCAGCCGGGGTATTCGTCCATTCCGGTCGATTGCCGGACCACGGGGCTTGCGTCGTAGACCACGCCCTCGCCATCGAGACGCACCCCCTCCGTGAGGCGATGGGAGGTGAGCATGCCATCGTGGCCGAGATGGTGAACCTCGGCCGAGCCGAGAAGCGTGGCAGCGTCGGCGAGGAGCCGGCGATGGCAGCGCCACCACAGTGTCTCGGCGCACATGACGGCGGTGGCCCGCCGCGCAGCCTCCTCCAGCAGGCGGTCGAGCGCCACCTCGAACTCCGACGTCTCCATGTGGTCGGCGTAGGCACGGAACGACCGGTGCCTGAGCGCGACATTGCGCGACCCTTCCTCGGGCCGACGAAACCCACCGAGCCCAGGCTCCCAGCGGTACCCGATGCCGGCCGTCTCGATGCGATCCTCGATGCTCGAGCGGGCGAACTGCGGGTTGTGGCGGCTGGCCGGAACGCTTCTCACGTCGACGAGCATTTCGACCCTGGCATCCGCCAACAGAGCCACGAAATCGTCGGCGGGCATGGTGCCGTGACCCACGGTCAAAAGGCGTGCGGCCGCGTCTTCACCACCACGCCTGGCTCGTTGGGTCGAGGTGGAGTCTCGGTTGGTGACCGATTCCGACAGCGGGACCGAGCGAGTGGATTTTTCGACCGTTCACCTAACATACCGGTGAGGACCGGATCAGCTGCTTGGGCGAACGCGAGAGAGGAAGAGGTCGTGCAGGTGGGCCACCGAAGCTCCTCCTCGAAGCGACAAGGCCTGGACCTGGTGTCGCTCGGTCTCGTCCACGACATCGGGGGCGAAGACGGGACCCTCGTGGTCGGGATGACCTTGACCACGACGGAATGCCCGACAGCGGAGAACCTGCCCGAGCTCGTCCCGAGACCAGCGTCGAGGCGATGGGCGGCCGGCTCGAGGTGGTGGTGCGAGTCGTTCGGGATCCGCCTTGGGGCCCGGCCATGAACCACGAGGCGGCCAGCGCGCTCGGACGGTGGGCCCGCTGATGGGGCCGGCGCGACACGGAAGCATCGGGGTGGTGCGGGTCTACGAGGATCCCGGTCGTCGGCCCAGGGAGCATCGGGTCCTGGTCGACCGCTTGTGGCCGCGGGGCCTGACCAAGGCCGCTGTCGACTTTGACGAGTGGGACAAGGACGCCGCCCCGTCGACCGAGCTACGCCGCTTCTACGGCCACGACCCAGAGAAGTTCGCGGAGTTCTCGCGCCGGTACCGGTCCGAGCTCGCCACCGGATCCGGAGCGGCCGCGGTGGCTCGCTTGCGCCAAAGGGCCCGGCGCGAGCGGCTGGTTCTCCTCACGGCGACCAGAGACGTCGAGCGATCGGGGGCGGCCGTCTTGGCCAAGGCGATCGAGCGCGGGCTGCGGTAGCCGTGACGGCAAGGCTGGAGATCGCCCTCGTCGAGCCGTTCCGCCTCGACCTCACGGTGTGGACCCTGCGTCGCCGGGCCCACAACGCGGTGGACTCGTGGGACGGGACCACCTACCGGCGGGTCGCCGAGAGCGGCGGCCGGGCAATCGAAATGACCGCGCGCCAGGAGCGTCGCCGGCGATCTTCAGTCCTCATGGTCGAGGTGCGTCGGCATCGAGGCGAACCCGATCAAGCCGCGCTGGCGACGGTCCGCCAGCTGCTGGTCCGGGTGCTCGGGCTCGACACTGACATCTGGGGCTTCTACGCCCTCGCCGAGCGCGATAAGCGCCTGGCCATGCTGACCCAGAGGTTCGCAGGTATGCGGCCGGCCCGGTTCCCCAGCGTGTTCGAGGCCCTCGTCAACGCCATTGCCTGCCAGCAGCTCTCCCTCGACGTCGGCATTCACCTCCTCAATCGGCTGGCTGCCCGCTACGGTCGGCGCGTCGAGGGACGGGGACGGGCGGGGTTCCCGGGACCCGAGCGGTTGGCCGAGGCTGACACCGACGAGCTCCGGTCGCTCGGGTTCAGCCGGGCCAAGGCCACGGCACTCGTATCGCTAGGCCAGCGGGTGGTGCACGGGTCGGTGGACCTCGAGGGGTTGGCCGGACTCGACGACACCGCGGCTTGCGCAGCGCTGATAGCACTTCCGGGGATCGGACGCTGGAGCGCCGAGTACATCCTCCTGCGTGGCCTGGGTCGGCTGGAGGTGCTTCCCGGCGACGACGTCGGTGCCCGCAACCGCCTCTGCCAACGGTTCGGTCTGGCGCCCGACGCCGGCTACGACGAGGTACATGCCTTCTCGCAGGCATGGTGGCCCTACGCTGGACTCGTCTACTTCCACCTCTTGCTCGACGGGCTGGCTGCGGCCGGCCACATCGACGTCGCCAGCGACGGTGCCCTGCCGGCGTCGACCACCCGATCGCGTCCGGACTCCGGGCCGGCCGACGCCGGCGGGGAGGTCGCGTGAGGACGGCCGTCCACGGGCTCAGTCGGATGGGCCGTCGCCGGGCGCTCAAGTGGGCGCTCGAGGCGTACTGGGCGGGCCGGTCGTCCGCCGATGAGCTCCTCGCGGTCGCCGGAGAGATTCGCACCTCGAACTGGCGACGTCTGGCGAATGCCGGCATCGAGTTCATCCCGTCGAACGACTTCTCGCTCTATGACCACGTCCTCGACACCGCAGTGGCGGTCGGAGCTATCCCAAACCGCTTCGGGCATCCACCGCAAGGTAGTGACACCGGGTCGGACTTGGCTCGGTACTTCGCCATGGCCCGTGGGGGCGAGGTCGACGGCAGCACCGTCGTGCCACTCGAGCTGACCAAGTGGTTCGACACCAACTACCACCACCTCGTGCCGGAGCTCGGCGCCAACGTGGCATTCGCGCCGAACCCGGCCAAGGCGGTAGCTGAGCTCACCGCGGCCGCTGGGATGGGTGTCTCGACGTCCCCAGTACTGCTTGGCCCCTTCACCTTCGTCCTCCGAAGTTCTCCGGAGGCGCTCGAGGCGCTCGATCCGCTGGTCGAGGTCTATCTCGACCTCCTCTCCGAGCTGGGGACCTCCGGGGCCGACTGGGTGCGTCTCGACGAGCCGGCTCTTGTCGAGGATCGCACTCCCAGCGAGCTGGCCGCCTTCGCCCGCGCCTACCGGCGGCTGGGCGAGGCGACCGCTCATCCGCAGCTCTGGGTGTCGACCTACTTCGGCCACGTGGGCGAGGCCATGGCGATCCTGCGAGACCTGCCGGTTGCCGGTGTCGGGCTGGACTTCTGCGCGGGACACGAGAACCTGGAGCTGTTGGCCCGGGCCGGCGGCTTCGGCGAGCAAACCCTCTTCGCGGGGGTGGTGGACGGACGCAACGTGTGGGCAAATGACCTCATCGCCTCGCTGGACCTGCTCGAGCGGCTCGACGACCTTTGCGGCGAGCTCGTCGTGTCCAGCTCGTGCTCGTTCCTCCATGTTCCCGACAGCCTGGCGGTCGAGACCGCCCTCGACCCCGCAGTGCGCCCGTGGCTGGCCTTCGCCCAAGAGAAGCTCGACGAGCTGGCGGTGCTCGGGCGCGGCTTGACTGAGGGCCGGGCGGCCATCGCCGAGCCTCTCGGGGCCAATCGTGAGACGCTCGAGCGCCGCCGACGTTCCGCCCTCGTCGCCGACCCGGCCGTGCGCCGGGCCAGCGCACAGGCGCCGGCCGATCCCCGCCGTCCGACGCCGTCGGATGCCAGAAGAGCCCTCCAGCGAGCACGGCTCGACCTTCCCCTTCTACCCACCACCACCATCGGTTCGTTCCCACAAACGAACGAGGTGCGTGCGCTGCGTGCCCGCTGGCGCAAAGGCACCCTTCCCGACCCTGACTACGAGCGCGCGTTACGCGCCCAGGTCGACCGCGTGGTTGCCCTCCAGGAGGCCGTCGGCCTCGATGTACTCGTCCACGGCGAGCCCGAGCGCGACGACATGGTCAGATACTTCGCTGAGCGGCTGAAGGGCTTCGTGCTGCCCGAGGAAGGATGGGTGCAGTCCTACGGGTCGCGCTGCGTACGCCCGCCGATCCTGTTCGGTGACATCTCGCGCCCAGCTCCGATCACCCTCGGCTGGACAATCTACGCCCAGTCCCGCACGAGCAAGCCAATGAAGGGCATGCTGACCGGACCCATAACCATGCTGCGCTGGTCGTACGTGCGCGACGACCAGCCGCATGCCGAGACCGCAGCCCAGCTCGGCCTGGCCATCGGCGAAGAGCTGGCCGATCTCCAAGAGGCCAGGATCGGCGTCGTCCAAGTGGACGAGCCGGGCTTGCGCGAGGGTCTGCCGCTGCGCATGGGCGAGCGAGCGGAGTACCTGGCCTGGGCGACGCGCGCCTTTCGACTCGCGAGCCACGTGGCCGCACCGACCACGCAGGTTCACACCCACATGTGCTACGCCGAGCTCGGCGACGTGCTCGACTCGCTGGAAGAGCTCGACGTGGACGTTCTGTCCTTCGAAGCTGCCCGTTCGGAGCTCGCCCTCGTTGGCGCCCTGAAGGACGCCGGCTACCGCGGTGACGCAGGACCCGGCGTCTATGACGTGCACTCGCCACTGGTGCCGAGCACGGCCGATCTCGATCACCGTCTCCGTCGGGCGCTCGAGGCCCTTGGCGACCGGCTCTGGGTGAATCCCGACTGCGGGCTCAAGACCAGGCGAGAGGAGGAGGTGACCGCCGCGCTCGCCAACATGGTGGCGGCCGCCCGATCCGTGCGTTCTGCCGTCGGCGCCGGCCAACCCAACGCCGCCGCGGGCGCCGGCCCGCGGGAGCGGGGCGGCCCGTGAGCGACGACGCCTTCGGGGCACAAGGCGTGCTCGAAGTCGGCGACGCTCGCTACCGGATCTGGCGGCTCTCCGCCCTCGAGTCCCTCGGCGACCTCGCCCGCTTGCCGTACTCAGTGAAGATCTTGCTCGAGAACCTCCTCCGGCACGTGGGTGGACCGGGAGTCGACGCCGAGGACGTGGCTAGGCTGGCGGGCTGGCCGAGAGGACCGGGCGAGCCGGGCGTCGTGGCTTTCTCCCCCGAGCGGGTGCTGCTCCAGGACTTCACCGGGGTGCCGTGCGTCGTCGACTTGGCGGCGCTGCGCGACGCGCTCGACCACCTCGGTGGCAACCCCACCCTCGTCAACCCGCGGGTCCCCGTGGAGCTCATCATCGACCATTCTGTGATCGCCGAGGTCACCGATAGCCCAAAGGCTTTCGCCGCCAACGCCGCCATCGAGCACGAACGCAATTCAGAGCGCTACCGGCTTCTGCGATGGGCGCAGCAGGCATTCGACAATTTCCTCGTCGTCCCGCCCGACACCGGCATCTGCCACCAGGTCAACCTCGAATACCTGGCCAGGGTCGTCTTCGACTCCGACGGTGCTGCCTACCCCGACACTCTGGTGGGAACCGACTCACACACCCCGATGGTCAACGGTCTCGGCGTGCTCGGGTGGGGTGTCGGCGGCATCGAAGCCGAGGCGGCCATGC
>JBEDUR010000078.1:0-4473 GCA_040414865.1 Acidimicrobiales bacterium | reverse complement strand
GCAGGGCGGTCGACTTGCCCGACCCCGACGGGCCAACCAGTGCCAACCTTCGCCCGGGTTCGACCCGGAGGGAGAGCGGGCCGAGTGCGGGGCCGGCCCGGTCCGGGAACTCGATGGTGGCGCTCTCCAGCGCAAGGGCGGAGCACGAGACCTCGGGCAGCTCGGTGGCTGGCTGGCGCGGCCGGGCCGGCGTCCTGGCCAGGACGGCCGCGATCCGCTCCCCGGCCGCACGGCCCTCAGCCGAGGCGTGGAACTCAGCCGAGGCGCGCCGGAGGGGGAGGAAGACCTCCGGTGAGACCAGCAGCACCGCCAGGGCCACGTACAAAGAGGTGCCGCCGTCGAGCAGCCGGAGCCCGAGAACCATGGCGACCAGCCCGGTGCCCAGTCCAGCGAGCAGCTCGAGCGAGAGCGAGGACAAGAACGCCACCCGTAGGGTCCGCAGTGTGGCCCGGCGGAGCCCCTCGGTCGCCTCGACCACCTCTCGGCGCCCGTAATCGACCCGCCCGAATGCCCGCAAGGTCGGGAGTCCCTGGATCAGCTCGAGCAGATGGGCGGAGACCGAGGACAGCCGCCGCCACTGGCGGTTCGTGGCCTCGTCCGCGCGATGGCCGAAGAACACCATCGCGGCGGGCACCGCGGCCAGAAGGGCGAGCAGGATGAGCAGCGATATCCAGTCGGTAACGCCGACCCAGGCGAGCACGCCCAAGGGTGCCAGCGCGGCCAGGACGAGTTGGGGGAGGTAGCGACCGTAATAGACGCCGACCGCGTCGACGCCGGTGGTGGTCGCCAGGGCGAGCTCGCCGGCGCGTTCGCCGGCCAGCCAGCTCGGTCCGAGGGCGAGCATCCTCTCGACCAGCTCGTGCCGGAGCGTCCCGCTGACCGCGGCCTCGCTGCGTTGAGCGAGCCACTCGGCGGCCGACCCGAGACAACCGCGCCCCGCGATCGCCAGCCCAAGCCCGATCACCTGGGGCAGGACGGCCGGCAGTGTGGCACTGGCCTCGAGCGCCCGCTGGATCACGGTGGCCAGGAGCACGGCCTGGACGACGACCATCGCGGCCTGTCCGAGCCCGACCGCGGCCGAGCCGGCCGCGAATCGGCGGGCCAAGGAGCTGGCAAGACCGAGCCGCCGGTCTGGCCGGAGGGCGCCGCGCCACCATGCCGAGGGGGCGGTCACACCCCAGACGTTACCGAGGGTGGTCGACGGGGCCCCATCGGCCACGCCGAGGCTCGGCCGCCACCGGCGAGGGTGTTGCCGCGGTCAGCACCCGTCCCTGGACTCGACTCGTTCCCGCGATCGGCGGACTGGCGCCGCCGCTCGTAGGCAGACGTTGACCGGGGCCTTAACGAACCGGGCGGGACGGAGCCAAGGGGCCGAACCCGGTCCCGAAGAGCTGGTCAGCGAAGTGCAAGGCGGCCACGGCCCGCCGGGCTACCGAAGGCCCGACCGGCGTCCGGGCCTGGTCGAACTCGATCCGCACGAATCCTCCGACGGGCCCGGGCCCATAGGAGAGGCGCGCCGATGGCGTCTCGTCGCGCCCGGAGAGCCGGCAGGCTTCGTCGTCGAGAACGAGGTCCTTTTCCATGGTCCCTTCGAATCTCGGCACCGCCGAGGTGACCGACCAGGTTCCGCCCCATCGCGACGAGTCAGCGGCGGCCACAGTCTCGGCCTCGAACTCCCCGGCTGCGATCCCGGTCGGGTGGCCAGCAACAAGGGCGCATTGGAGGAGGTCGAAGGGGACCTCCGGTAGCCCGCGGCCCATGGTGGCGACCCCGCCCCCGAGTCTCGGATTCATCTCCGTCGGTAGGAACCCCTCGGCCGTGAGGACCCCGTCGACCGTGAACGACCCGCGGTAGCCAACCGAGACCGCCAGGCCGGCGCCTGTCCGGCGGGCGACCTCCCGCATCTCGTGCCGGTCGCCCGGGTCGGGGTCCCAGAAGGTCGAGCAACCCGCGTAGAGGATCCGCGGCCGGCCGACGGGTCGTAACGACACGAGCTCGACCGGCCGGAGCCGGGCGACACCGTCGGGGAACACGAAGCCGTGGATCGAACAGGGCACGCCCTCCAAGAAGGGCATCACCCGGACCGTGTCACAGTGTTCCTCGAAGAACGCCAACGCCTCATCGGCGTCTCGGTCACTCCGGACCCAGCGGAGGAACTCGGCGGCGCCATGGAACCCGTCCCTGGCATCCCCCGCCCAGGCAGTACCGAGGCCGGCGTCCAGACGACCGGCGGCGCGACGCAGCTCGCCCGTATCGGTCGGGACGACCTCGGAGGGGGCGTGCAACACCCCCCAGCGGTCAAAAAGCTGGTCGATGACCGTCTTGTCCTCGAGCTCACCCCACACGCTGGGACGGGCACCGAAGATTGCACGGTCACCGAGGTGGTTCGACCCGCCCGGCCCGTTGGCGAGCACCAGCGCCTCAGCGCCGGGATCGAACCGGTCGAGCGCGTTGCGGACCTCCTTCGGCGGGTCCGCCAGCATGGCCTCCTCAGCCCGGAGGCCGGCCACGATGCCCCCACCTGCACTCGGTGCCACGACCCACTCGGCGTCGTCGTGAGCGGGAAGCTCTCCGGTCCCCGCCCCTCCGGCCACCACCAATACCCGGTCGGCACCGAGCGCGCGGAGGCGTTGAACGCGCGTCGTCGCGCCGGCGACCAGTCCGCCGGCGAGCACGACTTTTCGACCTTCGACCAGCCCACGCATCGCTCGCTGCAACGACTCGAGCGCCATCATCCGACGCTATCCGCATCGGGTCTCCGCAGCGGGGGGTCCGTCGAACGCGCGTGCCCACGCGCCCGCGCCTTCTCGTCAGTCGGCCACGGAGGTGACGGGTGGCGTAGCCGTACTAGGGCGAGAGCGCTCGAGCCATCCGGTCGACGGCCTCCTCGAGCAGTTCGGGGCTGGTGGCGAAGTTGAGTCGGACGTGACCGCTCCCCTCGGCGCCGAAGTGGGGGCCGGGTGCCAGAGCGACTCGGCCCCGCTCCAGGAAGCGATCGCAGGGCGACGAGCCCGAGCCGACGGAACGGCAGTCGAGCCACGCCAGATACGTGGCCTCGGGCAGCTGACACCGAAGTGTCGGCAGTCGCTCGGCCAGGAGTACCCCCAACTGGTCTCGCCGGCGGGTGAGGGTGGAGAGGAGCTGGTCGAGCCACTCGTCGCTATCGCTCAGGGCGGCGATGGTCGCGATCACACCGAAGTGCCCGGCGCGCAAGCGCACCCGGTACGCGAACCGCTCGACAATCGAGGCCATGGCGGGCGAGCCAGTCACCACCGTGGCGCACTTCAACCCGGCCAGATTCCAGGCCTTGCTGGCGGACAACGCGCTAATCGTTCGTCCGGCTGCCCCCGGCACGGTCAGCATCGGGGTGAACGTCGACCCGGCCAACATGAGGGGAGCATGGATCTCGTCACTGATAATGGTGACGTCGTGGCGCTCGGCCATCCGTACCACCGCCTCCAGCTCATCCCGGCTGTGAACCCGTCCCACGGGGTTGTGCGGGTTGCACAGCAAGTAAACAGACGGGTGTCTGGTGAACGCCGTCTCGAGTCGGTCGAGGTCCAGGTGCCGGCCCAGCGCGCCGTCGGCGAGCGGCACCTCGAGCACCCGGGTCCCGGTCTCGGCGATCCAGTCGAAGAACGGGGGGTAGACGGGTGTGTTGATCGCCACCTCGTCCCCCGGCCGGGTGAGCGCCCGCAGCAACTCGACCACCGCCACGCCGACATCGGGGGCCGCGGTGACCGCGTCTGGTTCGATGCACCAAGACCAGCGCCGGTCGGCGAAGCCCGCCAGCGCCCGGCCGAGCTCGCTCGTCGCGGGGTAGCCGGTGTCGGACCGTCCGAGCGCCTCGGAGAGCACCTCCGCCACAGGCGGGGCCAGTGGGTAGTCCATCTCGGCGACCGTCAGGGGGAGGACATCGGGCGGGTGGGTCCGCCACTTCGAGCTTCGGCGCCGGCGCAAAACCTCGATCGGATCGGCCTGGATCTCGATCGGGGAGTCGGCGTTGGTTCCGACTCCCGGCGCCATGACCTACCAGGCTCTCACAGTGGCCGCCCGGGGGTGAGCTCGCCCAGACCGTCGGGTCGCGGGGGCCACGGGTCCGCGGCGCCCGAGCGGTTGCCGTGTCGGTCCAGGAGACGCACGCAGTCCTGCAGTGGCCGCAACTCCACGGCTAGCGCTCAGCAGGGTGCACCGGTCCCTCGGCAGTGGGTTTGGGCGTCAGAGACCGCTGGACCACAAGCCCGGCGGTCACCACGTCGGTCGGGTACGTCTTCATCGCCCGGAACAAGAACAGCGCACTGGCGCTCAAGGGGATGAGCATGATGACGAATGTCCAACGCAGCCCAGAGTACGGCTGGCCACCGCTCAACAGGTCGGAGACGGCTCCGAACAGAATCGGGGCGAGCGCCTGGGCGCCGGTCCGGATGAAGGTGCGTATCCCCTCGGCCCGGCCCCAGAGGAACGACGGCATGA